>CAMZKL010000051.1 GCA_947311255.1 uncultured Chlorobiota bacterium
ACACTTTCACGGCAACGGACGAAGACCCGACCGGCGATGTTCTCACATTATCGGCAGTTACAATACCCGCATGGTTAAGTTTTGATGCTTCGACAGGAATTTTAAGCGGAACACCTTTAAATGGAGATGTTGGAACGCATAATATTACTTTAAACGTAAATGACGGAACCGTTGATGTTGAACAAAATTTTATTATAACGGTAGCAAATACAAATGATGCTCCAACATTAGAAAATAATCTAATGGACCAGGAAGCAACCGAAGGAGAATTTTTCTCTTATACTTTTGCAGAAAACACTTTTAATGATGTTGATTTATTAGATGTTTTAACTTATTCAGCAACTCAAAATAATGGAGATGATTTGCCGGTTTGGCTTAGCTTTAATTCATTATCAAGAACTTTCTCTGGAACGCCAAATGTTGAAGCGAATTATGAAATAAAAGTAACTGCAATAGATAATTCTTTTGAAAGTGTTTCTGATGTTTTTAATTTGGAAGTTGCAGGAAGTATATTTGTAAATAAAATCCGTTCTAAAAATATAAAAATGTATCCAAATCCGACAAATGATATTTTATATATTGAGTGCGATTCATTTATTGAAAAAATTGAAATAATGAATATACAAGGAAAGCTTATTGAGTTATTCAATGGTAAAGAAAAAAAACATGAGATTAATGTTTCTAATTTTCCTTCTGGTATTTATTTTATTAAAATGTCCTCTTCAAATAATTTAATATTTAATAAATTTATTGTTAAATAAAGATGTTTTAAAACATTGTTTTTAAAAATCATCAGAACCCCTAATGTATATTCGTCAATATATGTAGTGGTTTTGTCAAATTATAGTTTTTATTTTCTAAATTCTTATTGTATTGACTCATAGTAAGTTTTGATATTTAAAATATGCTTTATATCTTTGTAAATATTTGATTGACAACAAGTAAATGTTTTAGTATGTATTTTTTTATTCATGTAAAATGTTTTAATTTTTAATATATTTAGTGTATAATAACTTAAAATTTTAACAAATCATTTTTAATGAGAAATAAATCCCCAATATTAAACTTAAAGTATAAAAAATATATCAATGATATAACTGTGAAACATTTAAATATTTATGTTTCTATGGGTATTATTTTGCTCGTTTTGTTAATGCTATTAGATTTTTTTATAAGAAAAAGTCCAATTGCTATGTGCACAAGACTACCTTCTGTTCTCCTTGCATCTATTATACTTTTTCTAAATAATTTTCCGAAAAAAAAAGATAAATCATTATTAACAGTTTTATATCATGCCTTTTTAGTAAGTATTTATGTAATGATGTTAGCAAAATTTTTAGTCCATTTTGGTGATGGTTTTGTTTCAACAAATGTATTAGGAATTATTATTGCAGTTTTCATAATATCACTTGATCTTAGAACAAATACTTTAAAAACTACTTTAATTTATCTTCTTCCGCTTTTTTTATTTTTTATTGTTTTTTATTTGTTTTTTTATTCTTATTTCTCAAAAGATTTTTATACACCATTAATAAACATTTTAATATTTGTTTTTGTTGGATTTGTAATAAACAAAGTTCAAAGTAATTTTAGGTTTAAGGTTTTTGAAGCAAATTATTTTTTAGATATTGAAAAAGAAAAACTTAGACAGTTAAATGTTAAATTAGAAGAAATTGTTGAAGATAAAACAAAATCTTTAAAACTTGTACTAAAAAAAGCAAAGGAAAGTGATAATCTTAAAACTTCATTTCTTCAAAATATTTCACATGAAATTAGAACCCCTCTTAATGCAGTTGAAGGCTTCATACAAATATTATCTAATAGGTATCCTAATATCTCAAAAGAATATAATATTATAAAAAAGAGCCTTGATGATTTAACCAAAACAATTGATGATATACTTCTGCTTTCAAAACTTCAAGTAAATGAATCAGAAATTAATATTACTAATTTTAATATTAATGATTTAATAAATGAAATGTTTATTTTTTTGCAAAATGAAATTGAGTTTAAATCAAAAAATATTTTACCAGTTTTAGACTTTAATAAATATGAAAAAATAACAATAAATGCAGATAAAGATTTATTAAAAAAAGCAATAATCTTCATACTTGAAAATGCAGTTAAATTCTCTGAAAGTGGAGAGATAAAACTTGCTTGTTATAAAAATGATAAAAGAACTGTTATTAAGATAACTGATAATGGTCAAGGAATTTCTGAGAAAGATTTGCTTCATGTCTTTGATTATTTTAGAAAATTTGAAGATAAAGATAATTTATACAGGGGAGTTGGAATAGGTATGAGTATTGCAAAAGGTCTGATAGACCTACATTCCGGATATATAAAAGTAAATTCAAAAAAAGGAAAAGGAACATCCGTTGAAATTTTTATTTAATTTTAGAGTCTTTTTGTAAATGTTTTTTTAATTTTGTAGGCATAAAAATCCAAAATATTGCCATGCAAAACTCTATTAGTTACACAATTAGTGTGCTAAATGATTTCAGTCGTCTTAATGAAGTCCATTCCTTAGTACATGATGCTTTTGTTGATGCAGGTTTTTCTCCCAAAAAAACAAATAATCTTCTTAATTTGTACCCTCATCTTAATACAATTGAAGAAACAAAAATAATTATTGCTGAAAAAGACGGCAAAATTATTGGAACAAATTCTGTTACTGTTGATGGCGTATATGGTCTTCATACAGATTCATATTTTAAAGAAGAAACAGATTTAATTAGAAAAGAATCCACAAATATAATAGGAAGTTCTTGGAGAATTGCAACAGACAAGAAATATAGAGATAATATTGGCTTATTGTTAGATATAATTAGAAAAACAGTTGAAATTATTTTAGAAATGGGTATTGAAACTTGTCTCTATTCTTTTAGTAGCAAACATGAAAAATTCTATAAAAAATTGTTAAATGCAGAAACAATTGCTGAGAGTGATGTGTTTTTAAAAGAGGGATTGAAAACAAGGTCTGTACTAATGAAGACAAACGCTACAAAAACTATTAATCACTTAAACAAAACATTTTTTAATAAAAGAAAAATTTGAATTTTATAATAAACTACCAAATATTTCGAATAAACTAGCTATTGTTAGCTTATAAAGCTAATCTTTTCAAAATAAAACTCATTCACAAAATAATTTATTAAAAAATCTGTTTTAAACATATCTTTTTTTGTTTTACCTAATTTATTAATTTTGTAAAAAAATAATTAAGTGTGAAAAAAATATTTTCAATAATTCTTTTACTGATTCCTTTTGCTCTATTTTCGCAATTAGACATAAGTATTACAACAAATTTTCTTCCTCTCTATCCATCAGATGGAGATACCTTAAGTATATGTAGAGAAAATGATACAATAATTTTTAAAGCAATAGTTACAAATGCTGGGATTCCGGTAACAGGGGCTGAATATTTTTGGGACTTTGATAATGGTATATCAACCGGAATTGATAAAGATTCTGTTACACGTTTTTATGAAGAAGGAGGAGGTTACAGAGTAAAATTAAAAGTTGTTAAAGGTACAAATACAGGTTTTGCAATAATACCTGTAAAAGTTGCAGTTAAACCCGATTACTCAAAATCAAAATTAGACATACCGGAAGAACATGATGGAATTTGTATGGGAAGTTCTGCAAGAATTATTGGAAAAGCAGTACCAGTTTTATGGGAAGATAAACCAATATATGAAATAACAGAAACTCCTGAAAAATTACTTGACAATAATACTCCCTATGTTGATAGTTTAATTTTTGATGAGTTTGAAGTAGGAGCAACTTATATGTCAGGAAATATTGACTCAATAGGATTAAAAATTATTCACGCAGATATGGGAGATTTGCAAATTACACTTTCCTGTGAAAATAGTTCTGTTGTTCTTAAAAATTATGATGCAAGCAATCATGCATTATTTGGAGATACACTAAGCAATACTCCATTTATGTATTATTGGTCTATGAGTGCTTCCGAAACTATGAATAGTATTATTGAAGACTCAATACCCGAAAAAGCCTATCTGCCCGAAGGTAATTTTGATGTTTTAGCAGCTTGTCCTTTAAATGGTAAATGGCAATTGGAAATTACTGATAATCAGAATATTGACAGTGGTTTTGTGAGCTCTTGGAACATTATTTTTGAAGAAGATGTTCTCCCTCCAATTTGGAAATTTAAAGATACTTTAGTTTCTCAAATTGATGTTCCAAATGATTTATATACTTTTTGGGAAGGAACAGAAGCTGTAACAGGTTCAATTAATAAAATTGGAGATACAATTGCTGCAAATGCAATGGTTATTCCAGATAGATATGGATTCGATAACTTCTATTATTTTCATGTAATAAATAATTGGTCTTGCCCACAAGACACTTTTATAAAAGTGAATGTTGAAGAGCCATCTTTTACAGCAAATCCCGAAACAGGAGAGGCTAAATTGGACGTAACTTTTATAAATACAACTAGCTGGGCAACCGAAAGAGAATGGACATTTGGAGATAAAACGCCTTCTGTTTTAATTACCGAATCTAATACAATTTCTCACGAATATGTTGTAAAAGGAGATTATGAAGCAATTCTTATCGCAACAGACGCTCTCGGTTGTTCAGATTCAGACACAGTTACAATTATTGTGAAAGTTGAACCAACAGAACTTAAAAATGTTCCAAATGTATTTACTCCTTTTCCCAAAGATGGTATTAATGATACCTATCATTTTAAAAAAGATGACTTAAAAGGAATGGAAGAGTTTCATCTGGCAATATACAATAGATGGGGAGAAAAAGTTTATGAAACAGATAATATGGAAGAAGCAATTGACCCAGGATGGGACGGAAAAACTCCTCTTGGTGGAAAATGTAAGCCTGGTGTATATTATTATGTAATAAAAGCTCTTGGGAAAGATGGAGAAGAATATAAAGGGAAAACTACCGAAGAAGCCAAAGGAACTATAAGATTATTTAGAGGAAAATAATTAAAAGTTCGATTTCCGATATTCAAGCACTATAAATTATATGACACATTTTCTTGTTTTATAATTGGCATAAGGCTTGACTATACCTTAATAAAAAAAAATTTTATGTTCGACGATATAGTTTTTGATAACAATAAGCAAGATAATAATTCAGACTTTTTCCCAATAATTTCAGACATTAATAATGAAAAATTAGAAGACTCTGAACTTCCGGATAAGTTGCAGTTAATGACACTAAGGAACTCTGTGCTTTTTCCTAAAATTATTATTCCAATTGCAGTAGGAAGACCAAAATCTTTGAAACTTGTTAAAACTGCATTTAAAAAAGGGCAAGTTATTGGAATTGTTAGTCAAAAAGACGAAAAAGTAGAAGATCCTGGATTTGAAGATATATATCAAGTAGGAACTCTTGCACGTGTAGTAAAACTGTTTGATATGCCGGGAGGAGAACAAACAGCAGTTCTTCATGGTATAAAAAGGTTTAAAATTATAGAAACTGTTAAGGCGAAACCAAACTTAACTGTAAAATATGAAATTATTGAAAATGTTTTGCCGAAAAAAAAAGAAACCAAAGAATTTGATGCAAAACTTTTTTCAATAAAAGAACTTTCTATCAAAATAATACACCTGTCAGCTAATATACCCAAAGAAGCAACTTTTGCAGTGAAAAATATTGACAATCCAGAATTTCTTATAAATTTTGTTTCGTCTAATAGTGATATTGCTACAGAAAATAAACAAGCATTACTAGAAGAAGATAAAATCTCCAATAGGGCAGGGGAGCTTATAAAACACCTTGCAAAAGAAATACAGAAATTAGAGTTGAAAGATAATATTCAAAACAAGGCAAAAACTGAAATGAGCCAACAACAGAAAGAATATTTTTTGCATCAACAAATGAAAGCTATTCAGGACGAGCTTGGACATGAATCACCAAAAGTAGAAATAGAAGGTTTACAGAAAAAAGCAAAAAAGAAAAAATGGAATGAAGAAGTTAAAAAAGCTTTCAAAAAACAGATAAGTAGATTGAAGCAAATAAATCCGATGTCGCCAGACTATTCCTATCAAATAGCTTATGCTCAAACACTTGTTGAACTTCCTTGGAATGAATTTACCCAAGACAACTTTGATTTAGAAAGAGCAGAAAAGATTTTAGATGAAGACCATTTTGGATTAGATAAAGTAAAAGATAGAATATTAGAACATTTGGCAGTGCTAAAATTAAAAGGAGATTTAAAAGCACCAATTATTTGTTTGTACGGACCTCCCGGAGTAGGAAAAACTTCATTAGGAAAGTCAGTTGCAAGAGCTTTGGATAGAAAATATGCCAGAATGTCACTTGGAGGATTGCACGATGAAGCTGAAATTAGAGGACATAGAAAAACATATATAGGAGCAATGCCGGGTAGAATTATCCAGAATTTAAAAAAATTAAAAACTTCAAATCCTGTATTTATTCTTGATGAAATTGATAAAATTGGGAATGACCACAGAGGAGACCCCTCATCAGCACTTTTAGAAGTGCTTGACCCTGAGCAAAATAACTCTTTCTATGATAATTATTTAGAATTAGAATATGATCTTTCTAAAATACTATTTATTGCAACTGCAAACACCCTTAGTTCTATAAAACCTGCCTTGAGAGACAGAATGGAGTTAATTGATGTTTCAGGATATATTATTGAAGAAAAAGTTGAAATTGCCAAAAGACACCTTATTCCTCGCCAGTTAAAAGAAAACGGAGTGAAAGCAAATCAATTAAAATTCTCAAAAGTAGCCATTGAAGAAATAATTTCAAATTACACAAGAGAATCCGGAGTTAGAAATTTAGAAAAGAAAATTGCTGCTGTTATAAGAAAAGTTGCTAAAAAAATAGCAACAGAAGAAAATTATAATAAAAATTTAAAATCCGAAGATATAATTAAATATCTTGGAGTGCCAAAATATATCAAAGGAAAATACGAGGGTAATGAGTATGCAGGACTAGTTACCGGCTTAGCATGGACTTCTGTGGGTGGAACAATTTTATTTATTGAATCAAGCATAAGCAAAGGAAGTGGACAGTTAAATTTAACAGGAAATTTAGGGCAAGTTATGAAAGAGTCCGTAACCATTGCATATGAATATATTAAATCGCATTCTGAGAAACTGAATATAAATGATGAAATTTTTAAAAATTATAATATTCATGTTCATGTTCCCGAAGGAGCAACACCAAAAGATGGTCCTTCGGCAGGAATATCTATGGTAACTTCATTAGCATCAACTTTTACTCAAAGAAAAGTTAAAAGTAAATTAGCAATGACCGGAGAAATGACCCTTAGAGGAAAAGTATTGCCGGTAGGTGGAATTAAAGAAAAAATACTTGCGGCGAAACGTGCTGATATTAAGGAGATTATATTGTCAAAAGATAATGAAAAAGACATTGAAGAAATAAAAGAACTTTATTTAAAAGGACTCAAATTTCATTTTGTTGAAAACATTTCAGAAGTTCTTGAAATAGCATTGCTAAAACAAAAAGTTGAAAATCCTGTAAAGTTTAAAATTAATGAAAAAGAATAGTATTATTTTAATTTTTAAAAAAGCATTGTATGACTTTTAGTAAGCAAATATCAATTGGGTTTAAAGGATATTTTAAAGCTCTTGAACTTTTGTTTTCTAAAGGCTTTATTTTATATATGCTTGTTCCTTTTTTTCTTTCAATTTTAATTTTTACTGTTGGAATGAGTCAAGTTATTGATTTAGCAGTTGTAGGAAGAGAAAGTTTAATAGATTGGATTAATTTAGGAAGTGCTGAATTTTGGGGTGCAAAATTTTTACAAGGAACTTTAAATGTATTTGTTACGGGTCTAATATACGTTCTTTTTTTCATAACTTTTGCCTTTTTAGGGGGTTATATTATGATAATACTTATGTCGCCTCTTTTTTCAATTATTTCTGAAAAAACAGAATTTGTTCTAACAGAAGGCAAATTTGAATATCCGTTTAATTTTAAACAATTTTTAAAAGATATTTTAAGAGGAATAACAATTGCAATTAGAAATTTATCTTTAGAAATGGGAATACTATTTTTAGTATTTATTGTAGGACTAATATTATCTTTTATAAGTTGGATTGGAGTAATATTCATGTTTTTTATTTCTGCATACTTTTTTGGATTTTCATACATGGATTATTCAAATGAAAGAGAAAAAAGGAGCATAAAAGAAAGTGTAAAATTTATCAGAAAATATAAATGGCTTGCAATAGTTAATGGTTCTATTTTTGCTTTGGTTTTATTTATTCCCTATGTTGGAATAATTATATCAGCCTTTGTATCAGTTATTTCTGTAATTGCTGCAACAGTTTCTGTCATTGAAATTAGAAAATATGAAACGCCTGTTGATAGTGATGTTTTTAACATAATAGATTAATATTCAGGCATTACTATACTAATAAAATAAATAAACATTTTGCACCTCGCATTTTGTTCATTATATTTGTTTCTTGAAAAAATATTTTTCAGAGCTTACCCTTAATTTAATAAACTTTAAATATAAAAATGGAATATAACACAGGATTAAACAAATTAATATTGCCGGAATATGGAAGAAATGTCCAAAAACTTGTAGAACAAGCAGTTGAAATTGAAGACAAAGAAAAACGATCAAAATTTATTGAAGGAATAATAAATCATATGGGAAATATGTACCCATATCTTCGTGATTTGAGAGATTTTAAACATAAAATTTGGGATCATTTTGTTATAATATCTAAATTTAAACTTAGTGAAGACTCTCCTTTTCCTGTGCCAAAATCAACAACTTTTGCCGACGAACCGGAAAAAATACCCTATAAAAATAAGAATTTTAGATATAAGCATTTTGGGAAAAATATTCTTGATATGTTAGATTATGCTTCAAAATTAGAAGACGGAGAAGAAAAAACTATTCTTACAGCTCTGCTGGCAAACCATATGAAAAAATTATATCTTACTTGGAGCAAAGACCAAGTTGACGATAGCTTTATTTTTCAGAAAATTTCAGAATTAACAAAAGGCAAATTAAAAGTTAATAAAGATTTAATTTTAAGTGCATCCGGAAGTTTAGTAAGTAAGAAACCAAGAAAAAATAATTCTGATAAGAAGTATTCAGGTAAAAAATATTACGATAAAAAGGATAGAAATAAAGGAGGTAGAAGATATTAACACTTGTTTTTTTATTATAGATAAATCACTTTAAAGAACTAAAAATGTCATCATTTAAAATTAAAGGCAAAACAAAATTAAGCGGACTGTTAATTCCACAAGGAGCAAAAAACGAAGCATTACAAATAATATGCGGAGTTTTATTAACACCAAATGAAGTAATTGTAAAAAATATTCCTGATATTTTAGATGTTAATAATCTTATAAAGTTAATTAATAAACTTGGGGTTCAAGTAACAAGGCTGAATGCAACAGATTATGTTTTTAAAGCTGAAAAGATAAACTTAGACTACCTTATAACAGAAGAATTTAAGCAACAAGGAGCAAGACTTAGAGGTTCTGTAATGATTTTAGGCCCTTTGTTGGCTCGTTTTAAAAAAGCATTTATTCCTGCTCCGGGTGGTGATAAAATTGGAAGAAGAAGATTAGATACTCATTTTCTGGGCTTTAAAAAACTTGGAGCTGAATTTAACTATGATTCAGAAAAAAAAGTATATTCCGTAGAGGGGAAAAAGCTAAAAGGTTCATATATGCTTTTGGATGAGGCTTCTGTTACCGGAACTGCAAATACGCTAATGGCATCAGTTTTTGCCGAAGGAAAAACTACTATTTATAACGCAGCCTGCGAACCATATTTGCAACAGCTTAGTAAAATGCTTAACAGTATGGGAGCCAAAATTTCAGGTATTGGCTCAAATATGCTAATAATTGAAGGAGTAAAAGAATTAGGGGGATGCACTCATACAATTATGCCGGATATGATTGAAGTTGGCAGTTTTATTGGTCTGGCAGCTATGACTGCTTCTGAAATTACTATAAAAAATGTGTATATTCCAGACTTAGGAATGATGCCCCAAGCATTCAAAAAACTTGGAGTTATTATTGAACAAGTTGGGAACGATATAAAAATACCTGCACATAAGAATTATGAAATAGAAACATTTATTGACGGTTCAATAATGACAATTGCTGATGCTCCTTGGCCAGGACTTACACCTGATATTTTAAGTGTAATTTTAGTTGTAGCAACCCAAGCAAAAGGAAGTGTTTTAATTCATCAAAAAATGTTTGAAAGTAGATTGTTTTTTGTAGATAAATTAATAGATATGGGAGCAAAGATAATACTTTGTGATCCACACAGGGCAACTGTAATAGGCTTAAACAGAGAATCTTGCCTTAGAGCTTCAACAATGACATCTCCAGATATCAGAGCCGGAATTGCTCTGCTTATTGCTGCAATGTCTGCCGATGGAACAAGCATAATTCATAATATTGAGCAAATTGATAGAGGTTATCAAAATATAGATAAACGTTTGAATGAAATAGGAGCTCAAATAGAAAGAATTTAAATCCTTTAAGTATGCCAAAAAATAATACTTTACAAATAAATTTCTTAAATAGAATTAAAGCAATGATACCCGACTCAACTTCTTTTACAGATGAGTTAGCAAGTGTATTAAGTATTAGTTCAGATAGCGTATATAGGCGCGTGAGAGGAGAAACTCTTTTATCTATTAATGAAATACATGATTTGTGTACTTATTATAAAATTTCATTCGATCTTTTTACTCAAAACTCTAAAAACATAGCTTTCAATTATGAACCCATGGGAACTTCATCAAGTTTCAAGACATATTTAACTTCTATTTTAAACGATTTGGAACAGATTGAAAGAGCTGACAATAAACAGATTATATATGCAGCTATTGATGTCCCTATTTTTCATCATTTTAAATATCCGGAACTTTCTGCTTTTAAAATGTTTTATTGGATGAAAGCAGTTGTTAATGTTCCAACATTGTTAGACAAAAAGTTTGCAGTTGCTCATGTTAGTCCAGAATTTGCTGAATTAGGCAAAAAAATATTTGAAATATATTGTAAAATACCATCAATAGAAATCTGGACAGATGAAACTATAAATAGTCTTATTAAACAGATAGAATTTTACTGGGATACAGGAAATTTTGAAAGCAAAGATGATGCACTTATTGTATGCGAACAAGCAAAAAATGAAATTGAAACTCTTAATAAACAAGCAGAAATAGGCAATAAAAATATAAATAACGCAGAAACAGAAGAGAATTTTGTTTTATTCCACAGTCAAATTGAGATAGGTAATAATTGCATCTATACTCGAAAAGCTGAATTTGAATCAATCTATTTTAGTGTTCATACTTTTAATAAAATAATAACTGGGAATCCCAATTTTGTTGGAGATACTAAGGTTTGGTTAAATAATTTAACGAAAAAGTCAAATCAAATTAGTGGAGTTTCTCAGATTCATAGGTATAAGTTTTTTAAACGAGCATCAGACAAACTAGAAAGACTTAGGAAAAAAATTAATGAAACTTCTTAAAAAACGATTGTAAATTTTATTTTAAATTAATTTTCTCGTCCACATTGTATTTGTTTCTGTCTTGTGAAGTTCTTGAAACCAAATCAGCAAGTAAGCCAGTAAGAAACAATTGAGTTCCAAAAATTACTGCAAGAAAACCTAAGAAAAATAGAGGACGGCTTGTCATTGAATGTTGTCCGAAGAATATTTTTTCAATAGAGAGATAAAGTAAAATTAACAAACCACCAAAAAAACTAATAGAACCAATTGTTCCAAAAAAGTGCATTGGACGTTTTGCAAACCTTGTTATAAATGTAATAGATAATAAATCCAAAAAACCATTTATAAATCTTTCTAAACCAAATTTAGATTTTCCGTATTTTCTTTCTTGATGTTTAACAATTTTTTCTCCAATTTTTTTAAAACCGGCACGTTTTGCCAAAATAGGAATATATCTGTGCATTTCTCCATAAACTTCAATGTTTTTAACAACTTTATTAGAATATGCTTTTAGACCGCAATTAAAATCATGTAGTTTTAAACCACTAACCATTCTTGCAGTAAAATTAAATAACTTACTTGGTAAATTTTTACTTAAAATAGGGTCGTATCTTTTCTTTTTCCATCCTGAAACCATATCAAAACCATCTTTCATAATCATCTCATAAAGTTCAGGTATTTCCTCCGGATTGTCTTGTAAGTCTGCATCCATCGTAATAACAACATCACCTTTTGCAGCAGCAAACCCCTCATATATTGCTGCAGATTTTCCATAATTCTTCATAAACTTAATGCCTTTTACATTATTGTTTTCAGAAGATATTTTTTTAATAACATCCCATGATGTATCAGTACTTCCGTCATCTATTAAAATAATTTCATACATAAAATTATTTTTATCACAAACTTTAACAATCCAATCGGTTAATTCCGGTAAAGATTCTTCTTCGTTTAATAATGAAATCACAAGGGAAATATTAGGAGCCATATTTTTTATATCTATATTAAAATTCCAAAAATAGTTAATTGATATATTAAAACGAAATAAACTCGTTCAATTTTGAATAATCATTAAGGTTATGACAAGAATTTAGAAGAAAAATTAAAGGGGGGCTTCTAAATATAATAAAATTTATAAAATCGTTTTGAATTATTCAATTCTGTAATATTCTTAATATACAATATTGAAAAAACAGAAATAATAACACTAAACATTATAACTATCTTGTAATAAGGCGTTTAATGTGTATAGCAAAAGCATTATATTATAGGATAACTAAACTTTGTATCATTTACAAATATTTAGGAATAAACATTTTTTAGAATACAAAAAAAAACAATTCCCCAGTAAAATAATAGAATAAGCTATCATTAATTCTTTTTAGATAAAAATCTTATTTTTATTATGTTCAATAGAATTAGATATTCTCTTCCGGTATAAATTTTGATATTAATTGTTAAGATAGTTTAACTTAAGTGAAAATTTCAAAAAATTTAAAAATAAATGGCTCATAAAGTTAAAGTAATTGAGAGGAACAGAATTATTGGAGGATACTCACTTTCAGTAAGAGATAACTGGGTTTATAAAATTAAAAAAGTCCATCTTAATGAAAATGAGAAAGATAAATATCTTGAAGATTTTGGAGAAACAATTGTTACTTATGATGATTTTTTTGAATGGTATAAAGCACTTAAAGAAAAACAAAAAGCCGAAAAAGAATAAGTTTTCTCTAGTTTAATTTTTACCTTTTAGCATTGGAACAAAAACAAACTTACCAAAATTCTCTTTTTTAAATTTTAAATCATCAATTTTTGTAATTCTAAGCATATCTTGCGAACTCCTTTCTCCAATTGGAGCAACCATAACACCTCCAATTTTCAATTGTTCTAATAATTTTTCGGGAATTTTTTTTGCACCTGCTGTAATTAGTATTTTATCAAATGGGGCATAAGTAGGAAGCCCTTTATACCCATCTCCATAGTACGAATACGGACTATAACCTAAATTTTTTAAAATAATTTTTGAAGATAAATAAAGCTCTCTTTGCCTTTCAATTGTAAATAATTTAACCCCAATTTCTGATAAAACTGCCGCCTGGTAACCGGAACCAGTTCCAACTTCCAAAACTTTATCTGTTTTTTTTAAATCAAGTAAACTTGTTTGAAAAGCAACTGTATATGGCTGAGATATTGTTTGATTTGAAGCAATTGGGAATGCACTATCTTTATATGCGTGTTTTTCAAACCCCTTTCCCATAAATATGTGCCTAGGAATTTTTAAAATTGCATTTAAAACTTTTTCATCTGATATTCCCTTGCTTTTTAGAATCTCAACCAGTCTTTTTCGTAAACCCTTAAATATGTATGAATCAGTCATTTGTAAAGTTTTTGTTCACGGCATAAAGATAATAATAATTTACTTTTAAAAAAGTTTAAAAAAACTTGTTTTAACACAATGATTGTTATTATTTTGCGTTAAAATACCATACTTTATTTTAGCAATAAAAAGAATATCTAAAATCTTATTTCAACCGTTAAAAGATTTTAATGAATAAAAAACTGCAAGTCTTAAAATATCTTTTCTCAGACTATCTAGCTGCTACATTAGCTTGGTTCTTGTTTAATTTATTTCGTAAAGAATATATTGAATCAGTAAACTACGGAATTCATATTGAGATTGATTATAATACAAGTTTTTTTATTGCCTTATTTGGTCTTCCATTATTTTGGTTGATGATATATTCAGCTTTTGGATATTATTCTAATATATACCGAAAATCTAGATTACAAGAACTTGGGCAAACCTTTGTAAGCACTATTATAGGAGTTATTATCATATTTTTTATTTTAATTCTTGACGATACTGTTTTTTCATACAAAGATTATTACTCATCTGCTGGTTCCTTATTTATTGCACATTTTATTTTAACCTATATTCCTCGGCTTACTATTACAAGTATTACCGCAAAAAAAATTGAATCAGGTAAAATAGGATTTAATACTTTATTAATAGGAAGTAACGGAAAAGCATTAAAACTATATCATCAACTAACATCCCAAGAAGAAAAATATGGCTATAAATTTGTTGGTTTTATTAATATTTTTAATAAAAAAGATGCAGTTTTAAGTAAACATTTAAAACATCTTGGTGATTTAAATGATGTTGAAAATATTATTAAAAAAGAAAAAATTGAAGAAGTTATTATAGCAATTGAATCTTCTGAACACAAAGAAATAGAAAAAATTATTTATAAACTTCAAGGTGTAAATGTAATAACAAAAGTTATTCCCGGTATGTTCAAGATTCTTACCGGAAGAGTTAGAATGTCAAGTTTTCTTGGAACGCCTTTAATAATTATTTCTCATAATTTAATGCCAGCTTGGCAAGAATCTTTTAAAAGAATGTTAGATTTTGTAGCTTCTTTTTTTGCATTAATTATGTTATCTCCATTATATATTTTTGCTGCACTAGGAGTGAAACTTTCTTCAAAAGGTCCTGTTTTTTTTGTGCAAGAACGAATAGGATTAGACGGAAAACCTTTTAAAATTATAAAATTCCGCTCTATGTACACCAATGCCGAAAAAAATGGACCTCAATTATCATCTGATTCTGATAATAGGATAACAAAATTTGGAAGAATTATGAGAAAAACTCGTTTAGATGAAATTCCGCAATTCATTAATGTATTAAAAGGAGACATGTCTCTTGTTGGACCAAGACCGGAAAGACAATTTTTTATTGACCAAATTGTTAAAAGAGCCCCACATTATTTAAGGCTTTTGAAAGTGAAGCCTGGCATAACTTCATGGGGACAAGTAAAATACGGCTATGCCGAAAATATTGATGAAATGATTGAACGACTTAATTATGATATTTTCTACATAGAAAACATGACTCTCTATCTTGATTTTAAAATATTAATCCATACAATTCTTGTTGTATTAAAAAGGGATGGGAAATAAATTCTAATAAATATTTCTAAAGAAATTTTCATAAAAATTAATTATTCCTTTATAAATATACGATATTTGGCAAAAAAATATCAAAATCTTAAAAATGACATCAAAAAAATACAATCTCTATAATAATGTTTTTGCTTGGGTTGCTTTTGCAATAGCACTAACAACTTATTTTTTAACAGTAGAACCATCAGTAAGTTTATGGGACTGCGGAGAGTTTATTCCTTCAAGCTATAAACTTGAAGTAGGACATCCGCCGGGTGCACCATTGTTTATGCTGGTTGGGAGAATTTTTTCATTATTTGCCCCAAGCAAAGAAACTGTTGCATTAATGATTAATTCAGTTTCAGTTCTTTCAAGCGCATTTACAATTCTTTTTCTTTTCTGGACAATAACATATTTTGCCAAGAAACTTATTGCAAAAAACGGAGATATAACAAATTCAAAAGCAATTGCAATTTTTACAAGCGGATTTGCAGGTGCATTAGCATATACTTTTTCAGATACTTTTTGGTTTTCTGCTGTTGAAGCTGAGGTTTATGCCAGTTCCTCTTTATTTACAGCCATAGTTTTTTGGGCAATTTTAAAATGGGAATCTGTTTCCGTGCAAAAATACTCAAACAGATGGCTTATTTTTATTGCTTTCATGATGGGACTCTCAATAGGAGTACATTTATTAAACCTTTTAGCAATTCCTGCAATTGTTTTTGTGTATTATTTTAAAAAATACAAAGTAACAAATAAAGGATTATTTTATTCTGCTATAATTTCTGTTGGTCTTGTAGCCTTTTTGATGTATGGAATTATTCAAGGATACATAGTATTAGCATCAAAATTTGAATTGCTTTTTGTAAATAGCTTTGGAATGCCATATAACAGCGGATTATTATTCTATATCTTCTTAACATTTGGATTGCTCACTTTCGGAATATACTATTCTTTTAAAAACAAGAAAATAGTTTTAAATACTGCATTAACCATAATAACTGTAATTCTTATAGGATATTCTTCATATGCAATAATTATGATTAGATCTCTTGCAAATCCTCCAATGGATGAAAATAATCCTGAAAATATATTTTCAATGCTTTCTTATTTAAACAGAGAGCAATACGGGCAAAGACCTCTTATATACGGGCAGTATTTTGATGCTGAATTAGAAACTAATAATGGAGAATATGTAACCCATCCTAGATTTACTTATATACCTGAAAATGGAAAATATTTAAAAATTGAAAAAACCAATCCTGATTACGAATTTGATAATAAAAGAAAAACTCTGTTTCCAAGAATGTATAGTAGAGAAAAATATCACATACAAGCATATAGAAATTGGGGAGGTATTGGTCAAGATGAAAATCCAACTTTTTTAAATAATATAAACTTTTTTGTTTCGTATCAATTAAGCCATATGTATTTAAGGTATTTTATGTGGAATTTTTCAGGAAGGCAAAATAATGTCCAATCTCATGGCAGAGCAACAAAAGGGAATTGGATTAGTGGAATACCTCTTATAGATAGTATATTAATTGGAACTAATGCAGATTTGCCAGAAAAAATTAAAAATGACAAAAGTAGAAATACTTATTACCTACTACCTTTTTTATTAGGAATGTTTGGACTGTTTTATACTTTTCTTAAAGATAAAAAAAGTTTTTCAATATTATTCTTATTATTCTTTTTTACAGGAATAGCAATTGTTGTTTATTTAAACCAAACACCTTACCAACCACGTGAAAGAGATTATGCATATGCCGGTTCTTTTTATGCTTTTACAATATGGATTGGTCTCGGAATAGCATCAGCATACCATTTTTTAAGCAACAAGATTTCAAAAAAACTAACAACATTATTGGTCGTTATAATTGCAATACCCGTCCCTTTAATTTTGGCAACCGAAAATTGGGACGATCATGATAGATCAGGAAGATATACAGCCGCTGATTTTGCTAAAAACTATTTGAACTCGTGTGAGAAAAATGCAATATTATTTACTTATGGAGATAATGACACTTTCCCTTTATGGTATATGCAAGAAGTTGAAGGTTTTAGAACAGATATTAAAGTAGTAAACCTAAGTCTGTTAGGGACAGATTGGTATATAGACCAAATGAAAACGAAATCTTATGATGCAAAAGCTGTACCGTTTTCAATGAAACATGATGATTACAGAGAAGGAAATAGAGATGCTATTTATGTTACCGAAAATCCGCAGGTTTTCATTGATGAAAAATACGAAGTAAGTAAAATAAAGTATAAAAAGGATTTTGATTTTCTTAAAGAAAAACTAAAGATAATAATTAATTCTTCTAATTATCCCAATTTAAATGAAAAAGAATATTCCGGACTTATAGATGCCTTATCTGAAATATCACCTACTGAATTTGGTGGTATAATTAACAACTTATCAAATTCAAAATTTATTAATAAGTATAAAATAAACGGAAATCTAGTTGAAGATTTGAAAGAATTAACCCAAAAATTTCTAACAAAAATTTCCGAAAATTATTTACCTCTAAATAATGCAATGGATTTTGTAGCTTCCAATAATAAAGAAACAAAATTACAAGGCTATGGAGATGAAATTAATTATTTACCATCAAAGAAATTATCTTTATATGTTCCTTGGCCAAAAGTTGCTAATTCAGGTAGTTATACAGCAAAAGAATTAAGTAAGTTTGAGAAAAACATTAAATGGACACTTAATAAATCGTATATTTATAAAAATGATATGGCAGTTCTTGAGATAATTGCTCGAAATAATTGGGAGCGTCCTATTTATTTTGCAACCAGTGTTCCTTCTAAAAATTACTATGGGCTTCAAAAGTATTTCAGATTAGAAGGCTTTGCATATCGCCTCGTTCCCTATAAATCAGATGGGCAAATAGGATATGTGAACTCAGATATAATGTATGAAAATTTAATAAATAAATTTGTATGGGGAAGAATAAAAGAAGATGACGTATTTGTAGATAATTTCATTTTAAGAAACATAAGAGTTATGAGAGTTAGGGAAACATACTCTAATTTAGCTTCTGTTTTAATCTCTGAAAATAAAAAAGATAAAGCTGTTAAAGTTTTAGACTATATAGTTGAAATATTACCTGAAAATCAAGTTCCCTATGATGGCTCAATGTCTGAAATAGTAGATAATTATTTAAAACTATCGCAGAAAGAAAAAGCTCATAAGATTTTAGATGTAATAATTAAAGATTATTCCGAAAAGATGATTTACTACAATTCCTTTGAAAAAGAAATTTATGCCGAAAAAGCAGATTTATTAAATGACATTAACTTATTATTATCAGTAACCGAAAAGCATACTGATAAAGAATATTCTGAAAAACTAAAATCTGTTGTTGTTTTAAAATAAAATGGTTTTTAAAAGACTTTTTTTATAAATTTGTTGTTGAAAATATATAAATATTTACATACAATGATAAATAAAGATAAATTTAAAAGACTTGAAGAAACCAATAAAAAAGCACTTCAAGGAGGAGGAAAACTTAGAATAGAAAAACAACATAAAAAAGGTAAACTTACTGCAAGAGAAAGGGTTGAATTGTTAATGGACGAAGGTTCTTTTCAAGAAACCGGAAGATTTGTAACTCACAGGTCGCAAGATTTTGGACTAGATAAAAATATTCCTTTGGGAGATGGCGTTGTAACCGGATACGGAACTGTAAATCAACGTTTAGTTTATATATTTTCGCAAGATTTTACAATATTTGGAGGCTCACTAGCAGAAGCACATGCCGAAAAAATTGTTAAAATAATGGATCTTGCCATGAAAAATGGAGCACCTCTTATTGGATTAAACGATTCAGGAGGAGCAAGAATTCAAGAAGGAGTTGTTTCACTTGGAGGCTATGCAGATATTTTTTATAAAAACACATTAGCATCCGGTGTAGTTCCTCAAATTTCTGCAATAATGGGACCTTGTGCAGGAGGGGCTGTTTATTCACCTGCAATTACCGATTTTAATATTATGGTTGAAGGCTCATCCTATATGTTTGTTACAGGACCAAATGTTGTTAAAACAGTTACTCATGAAGAAGTTACAGCCGAAGAATTGGGAGGGGCAAGTGCACATTCTACAAAATCCGGAGTTGCACATTTTACTGCATTTAATGATGTTGATGCAATTGAACAAATTAAAAAACTATTAAGTTATATTCCGCAAAACTGCGAAGACACAACTCCTGAAATGCAATATGAAAGAGGTAATGAAGCAAATCCACAATTAAATACAATTGTACCCGAAAACCCTAATCAGCCATATAATATTAAAGAAGTTATTTGTAAAGTAATTGATAAAGAATCTTTTTATGAAGTACATAAAGATTATGCCGAGAATATTGTTGTAGGCTTTGCACGTTTAGCTGGAAGAAGCATTGGAATTGTAGCTAACCAGCCAATGTCAATGGCAGGAGTTTTAGATATTGAATCATCAAAAAAAGGAGCTAGATTTGTTCGTTTTTGCGATGCTTTTAATATTCCTCTTTTAGTTTTTGAAGATGTGCCGGGTTTCCTTCCTGGAACTGACCAAGAATGGAGAGGAATAATTACAAATGGAGCAAAATTACTCTTTGCTTTTTCGGAAGCAACTGTTCCCAGAATTACTGTTATTACCAGAAAAGCATACGGAGGAGCATATGATGTTATGAATTCCAAACACATTGGAGCTGATTTGAATTTTGCTTGGCCAACTGCCGAAATAGCCGTTATGGGAGCAAAAGGTGCAGCAGAAATTATTTTCAAAAAAGAAATTTCAGAAGCTAAAAATTCTTCTGAAAAACTGAAAGAAAAAGAAGATGAATATAACGAAATGTTTGCAAATCCATACATTGCGGCAGCAAGAGGATATGTTGATGAGGTCATTAAGCCGGAAGATACAAGAGGAAGATTAATAAGAGGTTTTAAAATGTTAGAAAATAAAGTTGACAAATTGCCAAAGAAAAAACACAATAATATTCCATTGTAAAAAGTTTTTTTATTAACACAATTTATGAATTTTAACTATTAAAACTATTGTTTTAAAAATAATGAAACTAAAAAATTATAAATTAATGTTGTTTATACAAGTTCAAACCTAACACTATTCAAAGTAAATTAAGGGGACTTCTGAAAACCCTTTGGGAACAAATATAACAAACAATATGTCTTCCTATATATTTTGTTTCTTGATAGAAATGAATTTTTAGAAGTCCCATTAATACTCTTAACAGATCTTAACAAAGTATGAGTTTTTCCTGTGTAAATTACAGTTTTTTGCTTTTAAAAAGCTCTTTTTCTCACAAATTAAAACAATATGTTTAGTCATATCTTTAAAGTTTAAAAATATTTGTTAATTTTGAAAGGTCTTCTAATCTTCAAAATAAAAAAAAATGTTAGTTATAGGAATTGCCGGAGGAACCGGTTCAGGAAAAACAACTGTAGTTAAAAAACTTGTAGGGCAATTACCCACCAGTAAAGTCGCAATACTTTCGCAAGATTCATATTATAAAGACAACAGCCAATTGCCTCTTGAAGAACGACAAAAAATTAATTTTGACCACCCTAATTCTATTGAGTTTGAATTATTAATTGAGCATATAAAAAGACTTAAAAAAGGAAAATCAATTAATGAACCAATTTATTCTTATTTAACTTGCACAAGAAAAAAAGAAACTAAGACTATTGAACCCCACGATGTAGTTATTGTTGAAGGAATTTTAATTTTAACAAATAAAAAACTACGAGATCTTTTTGATATAAAAATATTTGTTTATGCTGATGATGATGACAGGTTAGGGCGAGTTATAATGCGAGATATTGCAGAAAGAGGCAGAGATGTGAAAAAAGTATTAGAACGATACGAAGATTCCGTTAAACCAATGCACATTCAATTTATTGAGCCATCAAAAAGTTTTGCTGATTTAATTATTCCGCAAGGAGGACACAATAAAGTTGCAATTGAGGTTCTTTCAGTTATAATTGAAAAGAATCTTAAAAAAACTAAATAAAAATGTTGAATAATATCAAAAATAATCAAATACTATTCCTTGATATTGAAACTGTCCCTCAATTTCAATTTTATAATGAATTAAAAGATAATTGGAAAAATCTTTGGGCAAAAAAATCATCATATTTCCTAAAAGAAAACGAAACTCCGGCTGATGTATGGAAAAAAGCAGGAATTTATGCTGAATTTGGAAAAATTATATGCATTTCTGTTGGTTTTATTACAGAAGAAAAATTAAGATTAAAATCTTTTTATGGAAATGATGAAAGAAATCTTTTACACGAATTTAGAGAGCTTACAATAAAATATTTCAATAAAAATGACAAATATTTATGTGCTCATAACGGAAAAGAATTTGATTATCCGTATATTGCAAGAAGAATGCTAATAAATGGAATAAGTTTACCTAAAATCTTAGATTTAGCCGGAAAAAAACCTTGGGAAATTAGGCATTTAGACACACTTGAATTGTGGAAATTTGGTGATTATAAACACTACACTTCATTAGAGCTTTTAACAGAAATTTTTAATATTCCCACTCCAAAAGATGATATTGACGGAAGTATGGTTTCAAAAGTTTTTTACGAAGATAATGATATTGAACGTATTGTAAAATATTGTGAAAAAGATGTTCTTGCAGTAGTTCAATTATTTCTAAGATATAAAAATCAAGATTTAATTTTGCCCGAAAATATTATAAGTGTAGAATAAATCTTGCTTAATCAATGCTATTTTTTAATTTTGTTTTTTAATTAGTATAAAATATCGTTTATATAAAACCTTAAAATTAAGTTTAATTTTGTGAAGAAGATTCGTTTAAAAATTGCAGGCTTATCCTATAGCCAGACCAGACATGGAGCATATGCTCTAATCCTTGAAGAAAAAAAGGGAGGAAGAAGGTTGCCCGTAATAATTGGAACTTCCGAAGCTCAATCCATTGCAATGCAGTTAGAAGGATTAAAACCTTTTAGACCCTTAACTCATGATTTGTTAGTAAGTATGGTAAATTCCTTTAAAATTGAAGTTCTTGAAGTAAATATTATTAGACTTGAAGAAGGAATATTTTATTCTGAACTTATTTGCAAAAAAGATAATACAAAAATTAAAATTGATGCAAGAACATCTGATGCTATTGCCATTGCTCTAAGACTTAAAGCCCCAATATTTGTAATAGAAAGTATTATGGAGAAAGCAAGTATTAATATTTCAAGTGATGAAATTATTAGAGAAGAAGAAGTTGAATCAAAAGAAAAAACATATAAAGATTATTCAGATAAAGAATTAAAAGATATGATGAAAGAAGCTATAGATAATGAAGATTATGAAACTGCTTCAAAAATAAGAGATGAAATTAAGAATAGAAAAATAAAGTAATATATCAAGAATAATAATTTTAGAAAGATATGGGAATTAAATTTAGATTAATTGTTATGAATTTTCTCCAATTTTTTGTTTGGGGAGCTTGGTTGATAACATTTGCAAATTATTGGTTTGGAACAATGGGCTGGGGGCCAACAGAATTTGGTCTTGTTTTTCTTACACTTGGAATAGCATCATTATTTATGCCCACAATAACCGGAGTTATTGCCGACAGATGGGTTAATGCCGAAGTTGTATATGCAATTTCTCATATAATTGCAGGTGTTGCTGTGGCAAGTTTTCCATTTATTACAGATCCAAATACTTTCTTTTGGATTATGCTTATTGCAATGAGTTTTTATATGCCCACAATAGCCCTCACAAATACAATTGCCTACAATGCTCTGAATATGGCCAAAATGGATGTTGTGAAAAGTTTCCCGCCAATTAGAGTATGGGGAACAATTGGGTTTATTGCTGCAATGTGGTTTACAAATTTAACAGGAAATAAATCAAGTGAAAATCAATTTTATATCTCTGCTATCGCTTCACTTATTTTAGGAATATACTCCTTTACTTTGCCAAAATGCCCACCACAACAGAAAGTTGCAGAAAAATCTTCTTTTGTAAAACTATTTGGACTAGAGGCTTTTAAATTATTTGGCAATTACAAAATGGCAATTTTCTTTATTTTTTCTATGCTATTGGGAGCTTCCTTACAATTAACAAATATGTACGGAGACCGTTTTTTAGACCACTTTAAAGATGTTCCGGAATTTGCCGATTCTTTTGTAGTAAGATATTCAACAATAATAATGTCTATATCTCAAATATCCGAAACTTTATTTATTCTATCAATACCATTTTTCTTGAAACGTTTTGGAATTAAAAAAGTTATGATTTTTAGTATGTTTGCATGGGTTCTTCGTTTTGCTTTATTTGGTTTTGGAGATCCAGGAACCGGGCTTTGGATGATTATTCTTTCCGGAATTGTTTATGGTATGGCATTTGATTTCTTCAATATCTCTGGTTCATTATTTATAGAAACAGAAACAGACAGTAAAATGCGAGCTAGTGCTCAAGGGCTTTTCATGATGATGACTAATGGGTTTGGAACTATGATTGGAGCATTGGGAAGTGGTGTTATTATTGATAAATTTTTTGTGCTTTCAGGAGGCATTTGGGACTGGAAAAATATTTGGATTGCTTTTGCAATTTATGCGTTTATAGTTGCAATTTTGTTTATCTTTTTATTTAAACATAAACACAATCCGGAAGAAATTAAAAATTTTAGTCATTAAAATTTTATTTAAAAAATTGAAAAGATGGTAAAAATATTGGGAAAGGAAAATTCAGTCTTTAATAAATTTATTTCCGAAATAAGAAATATTGATGTTCAAAATGACAGATTAAGGTTTAGAAGAAATTTAGAACGTATAGGAGAAATTTTTGCCTATGAAATAAGTAAAAGTTTAGAGTATAAAGAAGAAATAATCACTACACCTCTTGGAACTGAAAATATTAATATTTTGCAAGACAATATTGTGCTTGCTACTGTTTTGCGTGCCGGCTTACCCTTGCATCAAGGACTTTTGAATTATTTTGATTATGCACAAAATGCTTTTGTCGGCTCTTTTAGAAAGTATCATAAAGATAACTCTTTTGAAATAAAGTCCGGGTATTTATCTTCTCCAAATATAGAAGATAAATTTTTAATCCTTTCTGATCCTATGTTAGCAAGTGGTTCTTCTCTAGTTCTGGCATACAAAGAACTAACAAGAGATGATAATCCAAAACATATACATATTGTTACAATAATTGCAGCAAAAGAAGGTATTGAGTTTTTACAAGAGAACCTACCAAAAGGAAAATATACAATTTGGGTAGGGGCAGTAGATGCCGAATTAACAGCAAAATCGTATATAGTGCCAGGTCTTGGAGATGCAGGAGATTTAGCGTATGGTAGCAAAAAATAAATAAGTTTTGTTCAAAAAAAGTCAGTTCTATATGGAACTGACTTTTTTATGTTTTGTACCTGAGGCCGGGGTCGAACCGGCACGATATTGCTATCATTGGTGTTTGAGACCAACGCGTCTACCAATTCCGCCACTCAGGCATTTGAATTAGAGTTTGCAAAACTATATTTTTTATTCTTTTTTACAAACTTATTAATTCATAAATAGAAATTTTGTTACAAAAGTTTGAGAGCCATCAACATTAGTGCAATAAACAAGATAAACTCCACTACTCACTCTTCTGCCATCAAAAGTATTACCATCCCAAATTGCTTGTCCTCCAAGTGATTTAGTTTCATAAACTGCATTTCCTGAAATATCAGTAAATTTTACATTTACATCATCAGCCAAACCAGTTACAGTAATTTTTCCGGAATATCCGGGTCTAACCGGATTAGGAAATACATATACATCTCCAAATTCTTCGGCGGCTTTTGTTGCATCACTTCTGTAAGACATAATTCCTATATCTGTGAGTATAAATACTTCACCGGAAATATCATTAATTGAAATATCATTAATTGAATTAGAAATTAATGGGCTGTTAAACTTATTAAAATTATGAACTTCCTCTTTTCCATTATCAGAAACTAAAAATACTCCGGAACTTTTAGTTGCAATCCACTTCCTATTTGCTCCATCAACTTCAATATCGGTAACAATATCTGTGCTAAAAAGGTATTGTTCTGATGTGTCAATTCCATATGAAGTAAGTTGGATTCTGTCGGCATAGAAATTATCTTCAAATACATTATCCTGATTGTAATAAACCACAATACCATCATCAGTTCCTACCCAAATTTTTCCTTCCTTGTCTTGAGCAATTGAATTTATAGTATTTGAAATTAATTCCCCATTACTTTCAACAGGAGAAAATTTCTTAAAAGTGTCATCATTTTTGTCAAGTGGAGTATTGTTATCATCAAAAACTAGAAGTCCTTTTGCTTCTCCTAGTAATATCCATTTGTTGTTGTTTTGAGTTACTATAATTTTGTTAGGATAATTATTTGTAATCAAACCATTAAAATTAAAACTTTCCCACTCATTATCTTTTGTTTTAACGGAAATTGGGTTTGCAACATGCTGATTTAGTATCCAAAGGCTATTGTTTTTGTCGAAAGCCATATCCGGAATTCTAATATAGCTATATTCTGGAATTGTAATATCAGGGCGGAGAGTACTATTTTGATGATGGTAATGGTTTGTCCATTCATTACTGTTAAATTCAAAAACTCCGTAGCCCCATGAACCAATAAAAATATTTTTCGGATTTTTCGGATTAACTGCTATTGAAAAAAAGTTAAATGCAGTGTCTCTTGTTATGCTGTATGTTTGCCATTCTTCATTTTTAAAAACATTATAAATAGGGTTATGCCATTTTTTTGCTTTATTATTTCCATTTGTTGTTATTATTTTTCCATTTATATACTTTGCTTTTGCGGTAGTGTTGTTTATTGGTCCATTTGGGTAGGTGTAATAAAGCTCTTCTTGTTTTCCGAAAACTAAACCGAATCTTTTGTCTGCAATATAAAAAGTTGTGTCTTCATCAGCAAATCCGAAATCCATAAATGGCCAATGATTTACTTCATCATTTACAAAAGAATATGAAGGTTTTATGCTTGAAATTTCAGCTAAATTTTTATTATACACTTTTGATTCTGAACTTAAAGTTATTGTAAGGAATTTATTAGTACTACTAAAAGATCTAAAACTTTTTAATGATGAAGAAAAAATGCTCCAAACATTGTCTTTATATTTATATATACTACTTCTGTTAGTTGAAGAATTATATTGGCTAAAAAATAAATACTCATTATAAGATAAAATAGCATTTATTGGAAATTGATAATTAGGGATATCAGTTTGTAATTGCCAATTTTCAAAATTTGAAAGGTTTGAACTTAAATTAGCATATAATAAACCTTCATCTGTTGCGGCATAAATATTTGAGTTAAATATTGTTACGTCATTAACTTTTTTGTAAGACGAATTTTCTCCAATGAAGTAAGTGTCAGAAATTTCAATTTTGTCAGTGTTTAAAACAACAATCCCAAAACCACATGATAGGTATGCAGTGTTACCGTAGAAAGAGATTTTGTTTATAGTTTTATTATGACTTATTTGTTTTCTTTTTATTTCAGATAAATTATAGACAGTATTATTCTTAATAACATCAATGTTTGAGTTTTTATATGCAATAATTAAAATTTTGTTTGATTTGTTAAAAGCGATTGTTTGTATTTCGCTGTCAGACAATCCATTAATTTTTGAAAGTTTTTCAAGAGAGCCTTCTGTTTTATCATAAGAAAATAATGCTAATTCTCCTGCAACATAAACCTTGTCTCCTGCATCAGCAACACAATTTGTGTTTCGGTATGAAAAATGTTCTCTCCATTGTCCTATCTCTATTTGAGAGAATGAAGAAAGACTAAAAAGAAACAAAAATGCAGATGTAATTATGGATCGAGTAAAATTCATTGCTTAAATTTATCTGATTATAGAATAAAATCTTAACGAAAAATTGATTATAAAATTGTTTAAAAACTTTTCAAAAAATCAGCTAATTTTTTTGTTGCAATTCCTCTGTGGCTTATTTTATTTTTAATTTCAGAAGGCAATTCCGCAAAAGTTTTTTTGTAATTTTCCGGTTGAAAAATTGGGTCGTAACCAAATCCCAAGTTTCCTTTTTTCTTATTTAATATCTTACCTTTTATAATTCCTTCAAATTGATGTTCTTTTCCATTAATAATTAAAGAAATTACTGTTTTAAATTGAGCATTTCTATTTTTAGTTCCTTCAAGTTTTTTTAGAACTTTTTTCACATTGTCTTCAAAAGAACAGTCTTCTCCGGCATATCTAGCAGAATATACACCCGGTTCGCCGTTTAAAGCATCAATTTCAAGACCTGTATCATCTGCAAAACAGTTCATTTTATATTTTTTATATATATAATGTGATTTTTGAGAAGCATTTCCTTCAATTGTGTTTTGTGTTTCGGGTATGTCTTCAAAACATTCTATGTCTTTAAGGCTTACAATCTTAAATCTTTTATTTATGATTTTTGTAACTTCTTCAAGTTTATGTTTGTTGTTTGTTGCAAATATTAGCTTCATACAGTAGTTGAAAGTTAAAAGTTAAAAGTTGAAAGTTAAAAGTTGAAAGTTAATACGGTATTTTTTCGTGTTATTTTCCGGTATGTCCGAAACCACCGGCACCTCTTTCAGTTTTGTTTAAAGTATCAACTTCAATAAGTTCGGCCTTTTCGTGTTTAGCTATTATCATTTGGCAAATACGTTCGCCGTCTTTTATTACAAATTCTTCTGATGATAGATTAACTAAAATAATACCTATTTCGCCTCTATAGTCGGCATCAATAGTGCCTGGCGTATTTAAAACAGTAATTCCGTGTTTGTATGCCAAGCCACTACGAGGACGAATTTGTGCTTCATATCCTTCGGGAAGTTCTATAAATAGTCCGGTTTTTATTAAAGTTCGTTCGAGCGGTTTCAA
Organism: uncultured Chlorobiota bacterium; assembly: GCA_947311255.1. Lineage (GTDB taxonomy): Bacteria > Bacteroidota > Bacteroidia > Bacteroidales > JAADGE01 > JAADGE01. The sequence continues at coordinate 28,346 of CAMZKL010000051.1, forward strand.
AATTACTGGTTTATCAATATTTGCTCTTAAATCCATTCCTGCAGAAAGCATTGTTTCATAGGCGGGAAGCTGATGTTTAGATTTGTTTACGATTTTTATTTTCATTTTTCATATATGTTAAAAAAAACCAAATATGAGAAAAAAAATTTTATAAAATGGAATGAAATTACGTTATTTGTTATTTAATTTTAAATTTTTACTAAATAATTAAATAATGACAGACAAAATAGTACAATCATTACGAGAATCGAAGGGAACACGGTGGACAGCATTGATATTAGCTTCTTTATCAATTTTCGGAGCATATTATTTTAATTATGCTTTATCCTCAATTAAGCCAATGCTAGAAAGTATTCTGGGTTGGAACAGTGAAGATTTTGGGACATATACCTCTGCTTATGCTTGGTTTAATGTGTTTTTATTTATGTTAATTATTAGCGGTTTTATTCTTGATAAATTAGGAATAAGAAAAACCGGTTTAGGAGCCACAATTGTTATGTTTTTAGGAACAGCTTTAAACTATTGGGCAGTTAAACATCAATTTCCGGAAGGTGCCGTAATTAATATTCCACTTCTTGGAGCAATGAAAACACAAGTTTTTCTTTCCTCAATAGGTTTTGCCATTTTTGGAGTTGGGACGGAAGCTATTGGAATAACAATTTCAAAAGCAGTTGTTAGATGGTTTAAAGGAAAAGAAATGGCACTTGCAATGGGGATGCAAATGTCTATTGCTAGATTAGGAACTTTGCTTGCTCTTGCAATTTCATTGCCTCTTGCAAAGAATTTTACTGTAACTGCTCCTATTTTGTTTGCATTAATTGTTATGATAATGGGTGTTGTTTCTTTTACACTTTTTTCAATTTTGGACAAAAAACTTGACAAATCTGAAGAAAGTACAAAAGAAGAGGTTTCAAGTGATGATGAGTTTAAAATAAAAGATATTTTATTAATTATAGGAAACAAGGGTTTTTGGTATATAGCAATTTTATGCGTTTTGTTTTATTCTGCAGTTTTCCCGTTTTTGTTTTATGCAACAGATTTAATGATTAATAAATATAATGTTAGTCCATATCTTGCAGGAACAATTCCAGCATTATTGCCTTTTGGAACTCTTTTCTTAACTCCCTTATTTGGAGGTATTTATGATAAGTATGGAAAGGGGGCAACAATAATGATTGTTGGTTCATTGATTTTAATTTTTGTTCATGGAATATTGGCTATACCATCAGTAACTCTATGGTGGATTGCTGCTGTAATGGTAATTATTTTAGGAATAGGTTTTTCTTTAGTTCCTTCTGCAATGTGGCCTTCTGTTCCAAAAATTATTCCTGAGAAACAATTAGGAACTGCATATGCAGTAATTTTCTGGATACAAAATATTGGTTTATTATTTATACCTTTAATATTAGGGTCTGTTTTAAATTCTACAAATCCTGATGTTTCGCCAAATAAAATTGTTGTAAAAACTGCTATTGAAAAAGTTTTTAATGAGGTATTAACTGCTGATAATTTTACTGGTAAAGACATAGGTAAAGCCGTTGAAAAAGCAACAGGAACAGCTGTGGATTCTATTGTTCAATATGCTAATTATGTTCCGGTTAGTATAAAAGAAGTAAATACTGAAAATGTTCAGAATGAAATTTATATGAATATTTCAAACGAAATGAGCAAGGTTAATTTTTCTGAAAAGAAGGAAGATATTTTAAAAAGTGTAATTACAATTGGAAAACGTAATGCTTATATGGTAATTGAAAAAGAAAAGCTGAATTTAAGATATGATTATTTTTATGATATGCTTATATTCTTGGGTCTTTCAATCTTATCATTATTCTTTGCATTTATGTTAAGAATTGAAGATAAGAAAAAAGGCTATGGTTTAGAATTGCCGAATATTGAGAAAAAAGAATCGGAAGAATAAAATAAATTAATAAAACCGCTTGTAAGTTGCAAGCGGTTTTTATAATTTTGTAAAATGTTGAATAAAGATCCTTTAGCTCAGTTGGTTTAGAGCACTTGCTTGACAGGCAAGGGGTCGGCAGTTCAAATCTGCCAAGGATCACATTGAAAGTAAAGGGTTTGCATTAATTTGTGAATCCTTTTTATTTTGCGGTGTAAACATGGTGTAAACAATTTTTATTTCAAAATACTAAAATTCCAACTGTAATTCAGAGTTCCGGTAAATTCTGTAAAATTACCCGTATTGTTTTCTTTCTGAAGATTTCTGTTTAAAATAATTATACTTAGTCCTAAATTGTGCTTTTTCTTAACAGAATATGTTCCATTTAATCTAAAACTCAAAATTCTGCTTTGAGAATTACCGTTAATAAAAGATTGATTATAAGAAGCAGAAAATGTTGATTTCAATGTTTTTTCAAAAAATGATTTGCCAACACTAACAGTTGGGCCAATTGTAAAAGATTTATTTTCTGAAATAGTATTTAAGTTTCCTGCCAAAGATGTTGTTATTGTTAATGTTTTTGGAATAATACTATGAATATATGAGAAGTTCCCATTATAAAAAAATGAGCCTCCATTTGAATTTTGAGTTGTTTGCCTTTCTGCTGCTTTTTGATAGTTTAAATTTATACTAATACTTTTCCTTAGCTCTTTATCAGTTGGGTCACCAAGTGAGTACATTGTATTTAAACCAGCACTTTGTGTAAGTTGAGTAAAATTTAAAGTATCCAAATTTTCATAAGGATTTGTTTGATTAATTTCATCAAACTCAGAACGAATATAGGTGTAAGAACTGAAATTTGAATAATTTAAAGACATATTTAATTTTGGTGAAGGCGAATAACTCGTATTTAAAGATGTAACAAACCGTTTCATTCCCGACAGTTTTTCATTATCTAAATTATTCCTTTGTCCGCCGACATTTAAGCCGACATTTAATTTATTTTTAAGAAATTTTACAGATGAGTTTACTGTTAAATTTTCAAAATCATTATTAAAATAATATGCTCCGAGTGTTGTATATTCCGGATCAACTCTTTCGTAAGCTAAACCAACGGAATAATTTTCTTCAGAATACATTAAACTTGATTTAACCGCTTTTTTATATATGGTTGAACTTCTGTTTGTCATCATAAAATCCGTTGCCTTATAAAAATTAGGAATGTTTTCAGAACTTTCATTACTGTTCATATTTACAGATAATGCACTGCTTCCAAACTCCGCAGTTAATGTAACTTTTTTAAATAAAGATTTACTGGCATTAACATTAAAAACTAAATTTTGCATAGGATTAATTTCTGAATTTGAAACGGATAAACTATCCAAGGAATTAATATCATCTTTTGCTGCAAAAACAACAAAATCAATAAAATTACTGCCTTTGCCAATTCCTGCTTTTATTGCATAAGCCATACGTTTATATGCAGCTTGTGTATTAACAGTATCGGGTTTTACGGCATTTTGAAGTTTCCCGTACATTGCACTGAAACGAAAAATTCCCGGAGTTAATTCAATCCCTGTTCCGTAAAAAGTTCTGCCGCTCATTGAATACGGAGAAAAGGTCATTGAACGATAGCCCAGATGTATTTTTATCCATTTGTAGTAGGGTGATTCCGTATTGATTAAAAGGCATCAATTTCATTGTTTGATATTGAAAATCCTGATTTGAATATGTTCCTGAAAAGGGAATATTCCAACCATAAATTGAAAGATTAAGATTTCCTGAAAGAAAATAAGTATATGGGTTTCGCCTTGCTTCCATACCATTTATGCCGTATAGAATTTGATTGGCAGAAACTCCTCCAGATAATTTAAAGGGCTTATCTTTAAAACGGTCAAATAAAGTTTCAACATTCTGAGCTTTTGATGTTGAACTTATTATCAATAGTAAAAATATAAATATTTGTAATTTCTTTTTCATTTGTGATTATAATACATATTATACAATTATGAGTTATGAATTATGAGTTTCGTCATGTCTCTTTTAATTAATAATTCCTCATTCATAATTCTTAATTCAAATTATATTTTTTCCCTACTTTATATTTGCTGTCCACATCAGGTGTATCAGAGCTTTTCTTTCCTAATCTTTTCTTAAATAAAATCATAAGTTCGAAGCCCTCCAAATAATCGGCAATACCTGATAAATCAGCCGTATTATATTCATATCCGAAACCTATTGAGTAATTCTTTTTATTAAAATCAATATTACAAGCAATAATATTCCCTGAAATAAAACGAGGCGTTACAGACAAACTTGCTTTTTTTAGAATTCCAGAAGTGTTACTATTTAAAGGAAAATTAAATTTAGTTCCGATATTATAACTTAATGTCTCACTTGTATAGTAAATTGTTATTTCCGGGCTAATACTTAATTGTTCTTTGGTAAGCAACCTGAAACCACCTTGAAAACTTAACCTAAAATCTAATTCAGAACGAAAATCACTGAAAGAAATATTTGGACGATTTAAGTGAAATGCAGAAATACCTGAATAATATTTTGGAAGTTTATGTCCATCATCATATTGCCAAATTATACCTGCTGCAATATCTCCATAAGATTTTGATTGAGTAAAAAGACTTTCATTTATTGGTGCAGACGGGTCAAAGCCTGAATTAGAAATATATTGGCTTCCTGTTGTAAATCCACTTGTATTTATTGCTCGCCTGTAAAAACCTCCTGACAATGCTGCCGAAACAGACTGCTTTTGTGAAATCATAATATTATATGCAAATGATACATTTATACCTGTATTCGACAAATAACCAATTTCTCC
>CAMZKL010000052.1 GCA_947311255.1 uncultured Chlorobiota bacterium
AACGACAAAGATTTTGACACCCAAGGGCATGACTATAACCTAGCATCCAGATTACTTGCAGAAGAATGCAAGTGTTCCTATGTGCTGAGCAAAATAAATAATATTAACAATAAAAACACAGGCAACTTATTTAATATCAATTAATTAGGAAAAGTTAGACACATGAAAAAAATATCACTAATTATAATAGCTGGTTTATTAGCATTAGTTGCTAATTCCCAGATTATTACACCAGTTGAATGGGTGTATAGAGTGAAAAATATTTCCGAATCAGAATTTGAACTCCAAGCATTTGCAATAATTGATAAATCTTGGCATTTATACGGGCAATATTTTGAAGACGGAGGACCTGTTAGATTGAAATTTAACTTTGTTAAAAATGAAATGTTTTCACTTACAGATAGTGTAATAGAAAAACCAAACCCAATAATTGAAAGAGATGAAATTTTTAATATTGATGTGCATTATTTTATAGGAAAAGCAATGTTTTCTCAAAAAGTAAAAATTAATAAGCCAACAGAAATAATACTTTTAATTGAAGGACAAGCCTGTAATGATAAAACCGGAATGTGTGTAATGGTTTCGGATACTCATGTTTTTTTGTTGAAATAAATTTTTTTTTAAAAAATATTAAAATTTAGAAACTTAAAGTAAACATATAATGAATAAAAATAAAATCTTAATTCTTTCATTTTTAGCGTTGATATTTACAACTTTTAATGCTACTTCTCAAATTATTGAACCTGTAAAATGGAAATTTTACACAAAAGTATTAAATGAAAACCAAGTAAAACTTGTTGCACAAGCAATAATTGAAAAAGAATGGCATCTATATGGTCAATATTCAGAACCTGCAGGAGGAACACCACTTTCATTCACTTTTGAAAAAAATACAAACTTTTCAAAAAAAGGAAAAGTTTCAGAATGGCCAAAACCTCACAAAGAGTATGATGATATAATGATGGCTAATACTCAAACTTTTGAAGGTAAAGCATATTTTACTCAAATTGTTACAGTTATTTCTGATATAGACTTTCCTGTTAGCGGTTCGTTAAATGGTCAAGTATGTAAGGAAATGTGTATTCAATTAAATGAAGATTTTAAGTTCAAAGTTCCTGGCTTAAACTCAATAAAAAAACAATTACAAAAAGACAAGCCTGAGAACACAGAAACTAACAATAAAATTGATACGCTTAAAGAAGATTCTATAGATACAAATAAAATTGTTGTTTCAGATATTGATACAAGTAAAACAAATGTAGAAACTAATGAAAATATTTCAGAAGATACAGATAATAACGAGGCTGAAATAACATCTGCAACAGACAAAGGAGGACTTTGGGCTTTGTTTATTGCCGCTTTATTAGCCGGTTTAGCTGCAATTTTAACTCCATGTGTATTCCCAATGATTCCTATGACAGTTTCATTTTTTATGCACGAAAAAAAATCAAAAGTTAAGAGTCGTTCTGAAGCATTATTTTTTTCATTTTCAATAATTTTTATCTATACAGTTATTGGAACTCTTGTAGCTCTTCTTCTTGGACCTGAATTTGCAAATTGGCTAAGCACCCATTGGATACCTAATGTCCTTTTCTTTATTGTATTTATGGTATTTGCAGCATCATTTTTTGGAATGTTTGAAATTGTATTGCCAAGTTGGATGACTTCAAAATCAGAAAAACAAGTTGATAAAGGTGGATTTTTCGCACCATTTTTTATGGCATTTTCATTAGTTGTAATTTCTTTCTCTTGCACAGGACCTCTTGTAGGAACTGTACTTGTAGAATCTGCCGGAGGAGATATTTTAAGACCAATAATTGGAATGCTCGGTTTTGGACTTGCTTTTGCAATTCCTTTCGGAATTTTTGCTTTCTTCCCAAATTTAATGAACAAATTACCTCAATCAGGAGGTTGGTTAAATTCAGTAAAAGTAGTACTTGGGTTTATTGAACTTGCACTTGGTTTGAAATTCTTAAGTATTGCCGATTTAACTTACCATTGGGGACTGTTAGACCGTCAAATTTACATTGCACTTTGGATAGTAATATTTACATTAATGGGATTCTATTTGCTAGGTAAAATAAAATTTTCTCATGATAGTGATTTGCCATTTTTAAAAGTCCCAAGACTTATGTTTGCTATTCTAACCTTTGCTTTTGTTGTGTATATGATTCCTGGAATGTTTGGAGCTCCCTTAAAAATACTTTCAGGATATTTGCCTCCAATGAGTACTCATGAATTTGATATTGCAAAAGTAGTAAGAATGAATGCCGGAAATACTTCCAATGATGGTTGCGAAGAACCCAAATATGCAGATAAGCATGAAATGCCACATGGACTGAGTGGCTATTTTGACTACGAACAAGCACTGAAATGTGCAAAAGAACAAAACAAACCTGTCCTAGTTGATTTTACAGGATATGCTTGTGTAAATTGCAGAAAAATGGAGGATAATGTTTGGGGCGAAAGTCCTGTACTTCCAACATTGAAAAATGATTATGTTATTGTGTCTTTGTATGTAGATGACAGAACAAAATTAGATGAAAAGGATTGGGTTGTTTCAACCTATGACGGTAAAACTAAAAAAACATTAGGAGCAAAATATGCAGATTTTCAAATCTCACGATTTAAAATGAATGCTCAACCTGCATATATTATTATGGATCAAAATGGTAAAGTTTTAATAAAAGACCCATATTTTTATAATCCCGACCCCCATGTTTTTGCAAAATTCCTTAATGAAGGTATAAAAAAACATAAAGAGTTACATAATTAATAAGGTACACAAAATATTTATAATCAAATTAAGAAGATACTAAACAATTAAGTTTAGTATCTTTTTTTAATTAATCAGCTCATTTATTAACATAAATTTTAATCTGTTACAAAAGTAATATGATATTTCTTAAATACCCTTTGTCATTGATAATAAGATGATTTACTAACTTAAATTATTCTATTTTTCTAGTACCTTAAATTCTTATAACAAAAAAGAGGCTTAATTGTTAAAACTTTCATTTGTATTTTCTTGAAAAAATTATCTATTTCGTAGATTGAACATGATTTTATTTGTTTAAAATGACTTTGATTTAAAACAATATGACAGTAAAATATACAGAAGATAGCATAAGAACTCTTGAATGGAAAGAACATATCCGAAAACGCCCTGGAATGTACATTGGAAAACTTGGAGATGGGTCTTCGCAAGATGATGGAATTTATGTGCTTTTAAAAGAAGTCCTAGATAATTCTATTGATGAATTTATGATGGGAAACGGAAAAAAAATTGAAATTAAAACAGAGCAAGGGGAAGTTTCAATTAGAGACTATGGAAGAGGAATTCCATTAGGAAAAGTTCTTGATGTTTCTTCAAAAATGAATACAGGGGCAAAATACGATTCTAAAACATTTCAAAAATCAGTTGGGCTAAATGGTGTAGGTATAAAAGCAGTAAATGCTCTTTCTACAAAATTTGTGATTCGCTCTTTTCGTGAAGGCGAAATGAAAGAAGTTTATTACTCGCAAGGAACTGTTATTGAAGATAAAAAGATTGAAAAAACAACAGAAAAAAATGGTGTTCAAATAATTTTCAGACCTGATAATGAACTGTTTAAAGATTATCATTATTTAGAAGATTTCATCGAAACTATGATGAAAAATTATGTATATCTAAATTCTGGTCTTACACTTACTTTTAATGATAAAACCTATTATTCAAAAAATGGACTTCTAGATTTGCTTTCTGATAACATTAAAGAAGAACAAAGAAGATACCCCATAATTCATTTAAAAGGAGATGATATTGAAATTGCATTAACCCACGCAAACCAATATGGCGAAGAATATTACACATTTGTAAATGGACAAAACACAACACAAGGAGGAACACATCTATTAGCTTTTAGAGAAGCTGTTGTAAAAACAATTAGAGACTTTTATAAAAAAAACATAGATTTTTCAGATATAAGAACAGGAATTGTTGCTGCAATTAGTATAAAAGTTGAAGAACCTGTTTTTGAATCGCAAACAAAAACAAAACTAGGATCAAAAAATATTGCACCAGATGGTCCTTCCGTTCGTTCTTTCATCATAGATTTTGTTACAAAAGAACTGGAAGTATTTTTACATCAAAACACTGAAATTGCAGATGAAATTTGGAAAAAAATTCAAGAAGCAGAGAAAGAGAGAAAAGACCTACAAGGAATTAAAAAACTTGCAAGAAAAAGAGCAAAATCTGTAAAATTGCACAATAAAAAACTTAGAGATTGTAGAGTTCATTATAATACCGACAAAAAAGGGTCAGAAGAATCTACATTATTTATTACAGAGGGAGACTCTGCAAGTGGTTCAATAACAAAATCAAGAAAAGTTAATACACAAGCAGTTTTCAGTCTTAAGGGGAAACCACTAAATACATATTCAAAATCCAAAAAAATTGTTTATGAAAACGAAGAATTTAATCTAATTCAAGCTGCACTCAATATTGAAGACGGCATGGAAGGATTAAGATACAACCATATTGTAATTGCAACTGATGCCGATGTTGATGGGATGCATATAAGACTCCTACTTATAACGTTCTTTCTTAAATTTTTTCCCGATGTTATAAAAAATGGACATTTGCAAATTCTTCAAACCCCACTTTTTAGGGTAAGAAATAAAAAAGAAACTTTTTATTGCTATTCTGAAGAAGAAAAAAGAGATGCTTTAAAAAAACTTGGAAAAACTGCAGAAATTACTAGGTTTAAGGGACTTGGAGAAATTTCACCCGATGAGTTCAAATACTTTATTGGCGATGACATAAGATTAGACCCCGTAATTATAAATAAGGAGGAATCTATTTCTGATATGTTAGACTTTTATATGGGAAAAAATACACTTGAAAGACAACAATTTATCATTGAAAACTTGCGTGAAGAAGAAGATGTTTTATAAAAAAATATTTTCTAATAAAAAATAGATATAAAATTAGCAATTTAAATAAATGTCAGAAAAAGATAAAATACAAGAAGACGAAAATATTGAACAAATAGAATCTACTGAGGAACAAGAATACAAAGTAAAATACATTTCAGGAATGTATAAAAATTGGTTTCTTGATTACGCATCATACGTAATACTTGAACGAGCTGTACCTCATATATCCGATGGACTTAAACCTGTTCAAAAACGTATCTTACATTCAATGAAAAGAATGGATGATGGGCGATATAATAAAGTAGCAAATATTATCGGTCATACAATGCAATTTCACCCTCACGGAGACGCTTCAATTGGTGATGCACTTGTTCAACTTGGTCAAAAAGAGTTGCTTATTGATATGCAAGGAAACTGGGGAAATATATTAACAGGAGACAGAGCTGCTGCTCCAAGATATATAGAAGCAAGACTTTCAAAATTTGCTTTAGATGTTGTTTTTAACCCCAAAATTACAGAATGGAGACCTTCATACGATGGTAGAAACAAAGAACCTGTTCATTTACCCGTAAAATTCCCTTTATTATTAGCACAAGGTGTGGAAGGAATTGCAGTAGGCTTGGCATCTAAAATAATGCCGCATAATTTTATTGAACTTATTGACGCATCAATAAAATACCTTAAAGGAAAACCATTCGAATTATTTCCCGATTTCTTAACTGCCGGATTAGCTGATGTCTCAGACTATAACGATGGTAAAAGAGGAGGAAAAGTAAGAGTAAGAGCAAGAATTACGAAACAAGATTCAAAAACTTTAGTAATTAGCGAAATACCTTTCGGTAAAACAACTACAACACTCATAGAATCAGTTATATACGCAAATGATAAGGGAAAAATAAAAATAAGTAAGATTGAAGATAATACTGCTGATAAAGTGGAAATATTAGTAAAACTTCCCTCTGGTGTTTCTTCCGATAAAATGATTGATGCACTATATGCAGTTACAGATTGTGAAGTCTCAATATCCCCAAATACAACCCTCATTATTGGAGATAAACCTAAGTTTACCGGAGTTTCCGAAATTTTAAAATATTCAACAGACCATACTTTAGACTTGCTGAAAAAAGAACTCGAAATTAAACTTGCAGAACTTAGAGAAGCATGGCATTTATCTTCATTAGAAAAAATATTTATTGAAGAGCGTATCTATAAAGATAAAGAATACGAAGAAGGAAAAGATTATGAAGTAGTAATTAAACATATTCATAAAAGATTAAAACCTTTTGCAAAAAATTTTATAAGACAAATAACTGACGATGATGTAAAACGCCTTTTTGAAATTAGAATGCGAAGAATCCTGAAATTTTCATCAATTGAAGCAGAAAATCATTTGCAATCAATACTTGATGAAATTGAAATAATTAAAAATAATTTGGCAAATATTGTTGATTTCACAATAGATTATTTCAAAAATATTAGAAAAAAACACGGAAAAGGCAGAGAAAGAAGAACAGAACTTAGAAACTTTGAAGAAATTAAAGCAAGAAAAGTTGTTGTCCGTAACAAAAAATTATATGTAAATTATAAAGACGGATTTGCCGGAATGTCTCTAAGACAAGACGAATTTGTTGCAGATTGTTCCGACATAGACTTTGTAATACTTTTTAGAAAAGACGGAACATATCTTGTTAAACAAGTTGAAGATAAATTCTATATTGGAGAAAATGTTATACATATAGATGTTTGGAAAAAGGGAGATGAAAGAACTATTTATAATGCAATATATTTTGACGGAAAATCTGGATATTACTATATGAAACGTTTTAATGTAAAAAGCATTATTAAAGACAAAGAATATAATTTAACAAAAGGAGAAAAAGGATCAAAAGTAATTTGGTTTACTGCAAATCCTAATGGCGAAGCTGAAACCGTTAAAATAACTCATAGACCACGTAAGAGACTGAAAAATAAAACATTAGAAATTAACTTCTCTGAACTTGCAATAAAAGGACGAAACTCGCAAGGAAATATTGCAACAAAATATGGAGTACAAAAAATAACATTAAAAGAAGAAGGAGTCTCAACACTAGGAGGAAGAAAAATTTGGTTTGATTTTGAAGTCTTAAAATTAAACCCAGATGGCAGAGGAGAATATCTAGGCGAATTTATTGCCGATGATAAAATATTGGTAGTTTACGATACCGGAAAATTTCAAATCAAAACATATGAACTATCAAACCATTTTGAAACAGGAATATTAAAAATTGAAAAATACAACCCTAATAAAATATGGACTGCGGTTTACTACGAAGGAGAGCAAAAATTCAATTATCTAAAACGATTTAAGTTTGAAGGAATTAACGGAATAACTTCATTTATTGGAGAAGATGCCACATCAAAACTAATTTTAATTTCTGATGAAAAAAATGCTCAATTTGAAATACAGTTCAGCGGAAAAAATAATGACAGACCAAATGAAATTATTGATGCCGACGAATTTATTTCAGAAAAAAGTTATAAAGCACGTGGCAAAAGAATAACCACATACTCAGTTAAAAAAATAGAAGAAATTATTCAAGAAAAAGAAGAAGATATTTCAGATATTGAAACTTCCGAACAAGAAAATACGTATAATAAAAAAGAAAACGATTTTAAAGAACCCGAATTTGAAGTTATTAAAACAGACGAAGACGGAAAACAAACAAAATTAAATCTTTAAAAAAATATTAAAATAAAAATATAGTATTTTATTAAGTATCAACAAGATGCCTGTAATTGTCTTAATATCAGAAGATTAAATGTATTTTTTTTTGTTAAAAATATTATTTTATAAAAAAAATATTTATCTTTGCAAGGCAATATGTTATATAACATATTTTAAATATACTTGTAAACTCATTTTTTTTAACTAAATCTATTGGAATATGAAACTCAAAACTTCTACTTTTTCAAAATTAGTCAGTTTAATATTTGTAATAACTCTATTTGCAAATTTAAACATTTCAGCACAAGCAGTAAGAATTGCAAACAATACAGGAACTCCTGATGCAAGTGCAATTTTAGATATTGTTTCTACAACCTCAGGTATTTTAATCCCTCGTATGACAGAGGCACAACGTACAAATGCGGCTTTTCATTTAACAGGAAGTCCTGAAGGTGTTCTAGTTTATCAAACTAATAATGCAGCAGGTTTTTATTTTTATGATGGATCTACATGGAAACTTGCAGTTGGTAAAGCTGGTACACTTTGGACTAGAGATGTTGCAAATTCTTTCACATATCTAACTAATGGAACTGATAATGTTGGTAT
>CAMZKL010000053.1 GCA_947311255.1 uncultured Chlorobiota bacterium
GTCCACTCCAAAAAGTGTCGGTGTGAATATTTTTGCAAAATGCCAGTAATATTATTGTCTTATAATCAACTAATTAACAAATTCACACCGACACTAAATAGGTCATTTCATGTTTTTTTTATACTTTTAGGAGTGAACTCAATGTTGTAAATATTCAATACTGAAAAAACAGACATGGGAATCTTGAACAATAACTATCTTGTATCCATCTGCTTAGCACTTCATACAAAAGCATTATATCATTATAAAATTATACTTTGTATAATTTAAAAACATTTTTAGAATACAGAATAAACAATTACACCTAAAAGTAGAACCTAAAATATAAGAAAGTAATATTTTAAGGGTTATATTTTGCCCCTGATAAAATTTTCCTGGCATCTTTTTCTTCCATTAGGGCATTTAATGTAATTTGCTTATTGTTTCTCATATAGTTTTCAACAATTTTAAACCCAACAAAAGCACCTGCACGAGGGGCTGAAACATCAGTAAAAATTGCGGTATATGGTCCGTCTCCTGTAAATTTTCTAATTTCAGTTTTATCTGTTGAAAAAAGTATTTTTTTCTCCGCAATATAGTTCCAAATTTTACCCTCATGTTTTGTTGCCCACAATAATTGTTTTTTTGTATATCGCCATTTCAGGGTATCTGCTGTTTCGGGAAGCATACAATTTAAGTAATATTGCATTTTTCCTTCATATATTATATTGTTTAATAAATTATCTGCGTTTTCAGAATTGTATGGAAAATCAGACTCACCTATTGAACGCATTATATCAACAGGAATCATTTCTTTAATCATTCTGCGTTTTTGATATTGGCTGAAACCAACTTTATCGTATAAATAAAAATTTTGTTTCCCCATATATTTATCTATTCCTACACCCATAACACTATCTAGTGTAACTACAGAAAACCCAAATGAAGAAAAATATGTATATAGTTCAGGAATATAGTTTTCGGGGAAATAATATTTATAGTGTTTAAAAGCTGTTTCAATTTTTGGTGCAGTTTCTTTATCAAAATTAGCAAACTCTTTTTCCAAAACGTCAAACAAGCCTTCTGTTTTCCAATATCTAACAAACATTTCTAAATTCTTTCCGTAGAAAGGGTCTTCCGAGCTACCCATTTCAATTATTTGATAATTATAGAGTTTAAAAAATTCTCTGTACTTTTTTCTATAATTATCTATGTATATATCTGCACTATCAATGTTAAATTTAAAAAGGTCTTTTTCAAAATGTTTAATTTTAATTTTAAGATCTATTTCTGAAACATCAATTTTATAAGGGTTTTCTGTTTGTTTGCAGGATGTAAGTATTGATATTACTATTAAGAATATTAATATATTTTTCTTCATTATTTAATAAAATTAGTGTTTACGATTCATTATTGAATTTGCAAACGATAAAAGGATTTCTTTTTTTTCATCTTTTACAGAAAGAGAATTTAATGAGTTTATTGCCTTCTTATGATATTTCCTGATATTTAATTCTGTTAAATGTTTTATTCCAAGTTTATTAAAAATCGCAGTTGCTTGTTTAATCTTTTCTTTATTATTTATACTTTTATCAGAAAGAAGTGTTTTTAATTTCAAATACGTTTTATAATCTGCTTTTTCAAACGCATTAATTAATAGAAATGTTTTTTTTCCTGTAATAATATCATTTCCTGATTGCTTACCAAATTTTTGGGAATCTGCATATACATCCAACAAATCGTCTTGTAACTGGAAAGCTAATCCAATATTAATTCCAAAATCATAAAGAAAATTGGCATCTTTTTTTGAAGCACCACCACAGATTGCACCAGCTTTTAATGAAGCAGCAATTAGAACAGACGTTTTTAATTTTATCATATTCAGATATTCCAGCTCCGAAACATTTTCTTGTTTTTCAAAATCCATATCATATTGTTGTCCTTCGCATACTTCAAGTGCAGTGTTATTAAAAACAGGGAATATTTCTTTTAACAAGTCTGCTGGCAAAGACTTTAAAAAATCATAGGCTTTAATCATCATCGCATCACCGGAAAGAATTGCCGTGTTGTTATTCCATTTTACATGAACTGTTTTTTTATTTCTTCTGATAGGCGAATTGTCCATAATGTCATCATGTAAAAGTGTGAAATTATGAAAAACTTCAAAAGCAAGAGCCACAGAAATTGAGGCATCAATATCGTCAGAAAAAACATTAGACGCTGCCAGCACAAGTATTGGACGAATTCTTTTGCCTCCAGTACCTATCGTGTATTGAATTGGTTCATAGAGGGTTAATGGATTGCCTTTAAAATTAAGTTTGTTAATTTCTTGTAAAATTATTTCTTGCAGCTGATTTATAGTGTACATTATATTTTTTTATATATTTTTGAAAAACAAAAGTAACAATAATGACTGAAATTTCTTTATTAAAATTTGCCGAAATTACTAAAGGTAAAATAATTGGCAATACTAAACAGCTCATTTCTGAAATAATTACTGATAGCAGAACATTAGTTTCTTCGGATAAAACCATTTTTTTTGCATTAAAAAGTTCTCGAAATGATGGACATTTATATATTGAACCCTTAATAAAAAAAGGTATTATAAATTTTGTAATTTCCGAATATAAAAAAAGTTTTTCTAAATTAAAAAATGTAAATTTTATTCTTGTTGATGACACTTTAGACGCATTGCACAAATTGGCTAAATATCATAGAAATATGTTTAGTTCAGAACTTGTTTCAATAATTGGAAGTAATGGAAAAACAATTGTAAAGGAATGGCTATATCAGTTGTTGCAAGAAGATTTTAAAATAGTTAGAAGTCCCAAAAGTTACAATTCGCAACTTGGAGTTCCTTTATCTTTGTGCTTGCTTAACAACAAATACAATTTAGGAATTATTGAAGCAGGTATTTCTGAAATTGGAGAAATGGAAAAATTAGAGAATATCATTAACCCAGATGTAGTTATCTTTACATCATTAGGACAAGCACATCAAGAAAACTTTTCAGATTTAAAAGAAAAGGCTTTTGAAAAATTGAAAATGATTTCAGATGCAAAAACACTAATTTATTCTCCTGATTATGAGGAAATTGAAGACGTCCTTATGAAAATTAATTTTTTTAATAATAAGAAGGTCTTTTTATGGTCTTTTAAAAATAGGAGTTCAGATGTATATGTTAAAACTATAACTAAAAAAAACAATCACTCTGAAATAACTATTTTCCACAAGGAAATGAAATATACATACTCGATCCCTTTTATTGATGAAGCTTCCGTAAAAAATTCCATATCTTGTATATCATATTTAATTTATAAAAACTTATTAACAGAAAGTATATTAGAAAAATTTTCGCAGCTTGAACCTGTTGAAATGAGAGTTGAACAAAAAAAAGGCATTAACAATTGTACTTTGGTTAACGATTTCTACAATTCGGATATTGTATCGGTTAAAATTGCAATTGATTTATTGAAGAATATTTCAAAAAAATTAAGCCCCACTATTATTTTGTCAGATATTATTCAAAGTGGAACTTCAGACATGGATCTATATAAATCTATTTCAGATTTTATTATAAGAAACAAGATAAAAAAGTTTATAGGGATAGGAAAATCTTTAAAAAAACATAAGCAACTATTTGGAAAAATATTAAAGTCTGAATTTTACGAAACAACAAATGATTTTTTAAAACAAGATTTAAGAAAAAAATTTAAAAATGAAATTATTCTTTTAAAAGGTGCAAGGAGTTTCAAATTTGAAAAAATTTCTGAAATATTAGAACATAAAAAACATCAAACTGTTTTAGAAATAAATTTAGAGGCGGTAAGGCATAATTTTAATTATTACAAATCTTTAATTTCGCCAGAAACAAAAACAATGGTTATGGTAAAAGCTTTATCGTACGGCAGCGGAACACATGAGATTGCTTCATTATTGCAACATCATGGAGTTAATTATTTGGGAGTTGCTTTTGCAGACGAAGGCGTGAAATTAAGAAAAGCCGGTATTACAAAGAGAATTATGGTAATGAATCCTGACGAAAACAGTATTTCAAATATAATTGATTATCGTTTAGAGCCTGAAATTTATAATTTTAAAATTTTAAATGGTTTTTTAAATAAATTAAAAGATTATTCCGGAACAAAACTGCCAATTCATATAAAAATTGATACGGGGATGAAACGTCTGGGATTTTGCGACTTTGAGATTGACGAATTAATAACTCTTCTTAAAAATACAGACTTAATATATGTTAAATCTGTATTCTCTCATCTAGCAGCAGCCGATGAAGCTGAGCATGATAGTTTTACAAAAAAACAAATTGAAAAATATAAAGAAATTAGTAATAAATTCGAATACAAATTATCATATCCTTTTATAAAACATATTGCAAATACATCAGGAATTGAACGTTTTCCAAATGCAATTTTTAATATGGTTCGCATAGGAATAGGTCTTTATGGATTTAGTGCAAACAATTCAAATAAACTCATGAATGTTAGCACTTTAAAAACTCGAATTTTACAAATTAAAAAGGTTAAGAAAGGGGAGTCCGTTGGTTATAGTAGGAAATGGGTAGCAAAGAAAGACAGCAAAATTGCAATAATTCCTATAGGATATGCAGATGGTATGAGCAGACAATTAAGCAATGGAGTTGGTGAGGTTTTAATAAATGGAAAAAAGTCTTTTATTATTGGAAATGTATGTATGGATATGTGCATGGTTGACATTTCACATATTTATGCAAAAGAAGATGATGCTGTAATTATTTTTGGAGATGAAAACCCAGCAAGTGATATTGCAAAAAAACTAAATACAATTCCGTACGAGATTATTTCAGGAATTTCTGAAAGAGTTAAAAGGGTATATTTAGGTTAAATACTATTTATGTATTAAAACTTCATATTTTATTATAGTTTGAACATTCATTACGAAATCGCAATACATAAATGGGTTAAAAAAAACA
This sequence comes from uncultured Chlorobiota bacterium, assembly GCA_947311255.1. Classification (GTDB taxonomy): domain Bacteria; phylum Bacteroidota; class Bacteroidia; order Bacteroidales; family JAADGE01; genus JAADGE01. The sequence continues at coordinate 4,949 of CAMZKL010000053.1, forward strand.
CTTTAAAACATTGTTCCAAAGTGTTTTTATTAATGTTTAAAAAATACTTATTTCACTTCAAACGTGATTTTTACATTAACACGAAACTCTGAGACTTCATTATCTTTTACAACAACACTCTGAGATTGAACAAATGCAGATTTTATATGTTTTAAACTTTTACCTGCGTGTTTAACGGCTTTCTTAGTAGCATCTTCCCAACTTTCTGTTGAACTTGCCATAATTTCTATAACTTTCATAACTGGCATAATCTTTTATTTTTAGTTAATAATATATGTAAAAATGTAAATATAATAAAAAAATAACTTATGCAAAACTGCTTTTTATAAGACATTGTTAATCTATATTTTAAAAAAAAACCTTAAAACCCTAGTTTTAATAATCTTTTAATACCTTTGCAAAAATAATAATACCTTCCTTAACAAAGTATCTTACCGATATTTCCACGCAGGAAAAATAAAACATAATAAATGAAATTTGAAAATTTAGGAATTATTGCTCCTATTTTAAAAGCAATAAAAGACAAGAATTATACTGAGCCAACAACAATTCAAGAGAAATCTATCCCTATAATATTAAAAGGGAATGATGTTTTAGGTTCAGCACAAACAGGAACTGGAAAAACAGCAGCTTTTGCAATTCCAATTATCCAACATATTAACAATTCTACAAAAGAATTAGGAGGAAAACCAAAAATTAAATCATTAATTGTTACACCAACAAGAGAACTTGCAATACAAATTGATGAAAACATTAGAGAATACAGTAAATATACAAATATTAAACATACTGTTATTTTTGGAGGAGTTAAGCAAGGAAAACAAGTTGACAAATTAAAAAAAGGTGTACATATTCTTACAGCTACCCCCGGCAGATTATTGGACTTGATAAATCAAGGATACATTAATTTAAACCAAATTGAAATTTTTGTTCTTGACGAAGCGGATAGAATGCTAGACATGGGATTCATACATGACATTAAAAAAATATTGAACTTACTTCCTTACAAAAGGCAATCCCTATTCTTTTCAGCAACAATGCCAAGAAATATTGTAGAATTATCTAGAAAAATATTAAAAAATCCAAAAAAAATTGAAGTAAGTGCTGTTTCGTCCGCTGCAGAAACCATTCAGCAATATGTTTATTACACAAATAAGTCAACAAAAAAAGATTTACTTTTACATATTCTTTCGGGATTAGAAGATGAACAAATTTTACTTTTCTCAAGAACTAAACATGGAGCGGATAAAATTACACGAAATTTAAAAAAACATAATATAAAATCTTCTGTTATTCACGGAAACAAAACCCAAAATTCTAGACAAGCAGCTTTAAAGCAATTTAAGTCCGGCAAGGTAAATGTTTTGGTTGCAACCGATATTGCTGCAAGAGGAATTGATATTCAGATGCTTAAATATGTTATTAATTATGACATCCCAAATGTTCCAGAAGACTATGTTCATAGAATTGGACGGTCGGGAAGAGCGGGTGAGGCAGGAAATTCGATTTCAATATGTGAGCCTGAAGAAAATGTTTTTATACGAGATATTGAAAAATTAATTAATTTAAAAATTCAAGTTGTTAAAAACAATCCATTCCCACAAACAGACAAAGCAATGACAAGGGAAGAGAAGAAAGAATTTGAAAAAGAAAAACAAAAAAGGAAACAAGAATTTTTTGCCAATAGGAAGAAAAAACACAGGAATTCCGGAAATAGAAAGTAGTATAAAATAAAAAAACTGACATTTTATAAAATGTCAGTTTTTTTATTTTCGCAAAATATTACTCAAATTAATGACCGCCACCTTTCATTAAAAATTTATCTCCTGTTTGTTTTACAACATTATTGTAGAAATCTTTTGAATATCCTGGTTGTTTTAAATTCGGGTTTTGTTTCCCTGGGTTTAGTGTTTTCACATTTCCATCCATATATTTCATAAATAAATATTGATAGAATTTTTTCCAATCATTAACTAGTGAATTTGCGTTGTTTACAGAAAAATCTGTAACAAATTCAACAGCTAACTTTTTATCTGTTTTGTATAATTGAAATGCCCCTGCATCAATAGCTTTAACTTTTTTTACAAATTTTGTTTCATAGTTTTTTTGTTTTTCACTAATTTCAGGATGAATTATATTGTATCTTAAATATGCAAAATTAGAAACTTGATTAAAAATCCAAAATGCTGAATTATCTGACCATTCCATCATTTTACCGTTTCCTTTTGCATAACAATCGGGGATTTTTGTGCTTGAAGTATAAATTGGGGTATAAACTGTACTTGCAGCATCATCAACACTAAACCATATAATTCCTCCAATTTCGTTTGGAATCCAGCTTCTAGATTGAGCTATAAAAGAGAAGCCTGTTTGTTGGGTAGAAGTTGCTCTTTCGTTGCAATAATGTTTTGTTTCTCCCTCTGTATTTTCGGCATCCCAAGTTAACGGTCTCCATCTATATGGCAATTCAAAAGGGCCGGCTCCAACATCTTTTCTCATATCAAGTTGTGTTCCTTCAAGGTGATCTCTCATGAAATTCATCATATCTTGAACAGTTATTTTTCTGTTAGGTTTAATCCACAAAGGCATTCTGTTTGAAGCATAATTTTCTTTTGTAATAGGAGTATTTTCTTTATGCTCTTTTTTATGTTGAATAATGCCTTTTGCATAATCAAAATGTTTCATCATATCATTACTTACCTCTTTGAACATAGACCAAACTCTTATTTCACAAAATCTTGCACCGCCAAAATCAACAGGAGCATAAACATCTGAAAAACTAAAATCTTTATTTTTTCCTTTATATAAGTTTTTCCTTTTTGCAAAAGAAATTACGTCATCTGCATATATGCAATTTGAGGAATCATCAAAAGGAAAAGTTGTAATTCTTGCTTGGTTTGCATGTCCAGAAATATATCCATCAGGTATTTTTCTTGCAACCCAAACCGCACCTTTTTCACCTTCACCTTTTCCAATTATTTCCATAATCCACACTTCATTAGCATCAGAAATTGAAAAAGATTCTCCACTACTGTAATATCCATATTTTGCCATTAAATCACCTATAACTTTTATTGCTTCTCTTGCAGTTTTTGAACGTTGAAGTGCAATATACATTAAACTTCCATAATCCATAATTGCTCCTTTTTGAGAACCCAAAACTTTTAGTCCGCCGTATGTTGTTTCCCCTATTGCTACTTGGTGTTCATTCATATTTCCGGTAACATTGTATGTGTGAGACACTTGCGGAATTTGTCCTAAAAACTTTCCAGTATCCCATTCATAGACATCTAACATTGTTCCAGCTGGCCAATCCATTGCGGGCCAATGATAAAGTTCTCCATATAACACATGGGAATCTGCAGCATAGCTAATCATTACAGAACCATCAGCAGAAGCTCCTTTTGATATTAAAAAATTTGTACATGCTTTGTTTGTGTTAAAAGCAAAAACAAGCATAAATGTCATAAAAAATGGTGTTAATTTCTTCATTTGTATAAAATTAAATATTTAATTACTGTTTTCATTAATAATTGTTTGTGTTGGAAAGGCAAATTCTAATTTTGCTTCATTAAATTTGGCTAACACTTCAAAATTTGTATAATTCATGGCTTCCCAAATATCTTTTTCTTTTTTTATGTAGTAAATAAACAAAATATTTAGGGAAAAATCGCCAAAAGATTCAAAAATTGCAACACAATCTTCTTTTGTATATTCACTTTTTTTATCAATCTCTTTAAGAATCTCAATTCCTTTTTGAATATCTTTTTCAGACATATCATAGGTTAAACCAATAGTCATGCTCGTTTTTCTGTTTGGCTCAATACTAACATTTTCTATATATGTATCAGTAAATTTTTTATTTGGAATTGTAACAATTCTTCCTGCTAAAGTTTTTAATTTTGTACTTCTCATTCCCATGTCAACAACAGTTCCATCGTACCCTTCAATTTGAATTCTTTCATTCAACTTAAAAGGTTTATCTAAAAAAACCGTAACACCGCCAAATAAATTTGCAACAGAATCTTTTGCTGCCATTGCAAATGCTAAACCTCCTAAACCAAGACCTGCAACTAATGCTCCAACATCATAACCTGCATTATTTAACCCTACAACAACTGCAATTATCCAGACAACAGTCTTAATTCCTTTTCTTATAATAGGAAGTAGTTGATCGTCTAAATTTCCTTCCGTTTTTTTTACTAATGGGGTTAAATATTCAACAATTACAGCATCAATTAATCTCACTACCATCCAAGACACATCAAAAGTTATTGCAACGTAAAAGGCCTTTTTCCAAAAACCTGCAAAACCATCTGAAATGTTCAAATAACTTAAACCATACCAAAACCCAGCAAGAACTACTGCCAACACAACAGGTTCTTCAACCATATCTATAATTATATCGTCTAATTGTGTTTTTGTTTTTTTAGCCAATTTTTTAAGTATGTTACCGGATATCCAATAAAGAACTTTTGCAAAAATAAAAGAACCGACAATAATCAGAAGTGAAATCAACCATTCTGTTATAGTATTTCCATAAAATGTTTTTTCTAGTAAATCACTCATTTATAACAAATTTATTAATTTCTGCAAAGCTATTAAAACTAAATTTATATACAACCGGTTTTTTTATTACTTTTACTTTTTTTAATTATAATACTAAAAAAATGAAAAAATATTTCTTGTTTTTACTATTATCTGTTTTTTTTATAAATTCTGCAATATCTCAAAGAAAAACACAAAATATAAAATGGTTTAGCATTGCAGCAAAAGCTGGTATCGGAAATTCTATACTTTTTAATAAAGATATATCGGCTGATAAAAACGTTAATCTAAATTATTTAACACTAAGCCAATCATATGGAGGGAGATTTACATTTACTTTTGGAGACAATCTTGGTTTTGGAACAGAAATCTTATTTTCGTCTTTTGGGCAAAAATATGACATTAAGAATAATAATGATACAAATCTCAAAAACCTTAAATTTAAAAGTATAGATTTTATTCCTTTTTTTAGATATACAGGGAATAATTCTGCTTATGTTGAAATTGGAGCAAAATTTTCATCAGTTAATTCAATTGCTGAAACTAACTCAAATTCTCTTGCAGTTGTTAGAAACAACTTAATAAACTCATACGAAACAAAGTTTACAAGTCCTGTTTTTGGTTTTGGAATAGCAATATACAAAACTGATAGGATTGACATTAATTTGGGAGCAAGATTTGCATATTCTTTAACCGATATTAGTCCGGATAAAACATTTAATATTGTAGATGACAATTTTTATACTCCTGACTATCAAGAAAATGCGACAAGTAATCCGTTTTCTGCTCAAGCTATTTTTGAAGTTAATTATTTCTTTGCCTTCTGGGGAGATGCTTCTTGCGGAAGAGGAAGGTTAATGCTTTTTAACTAATTCTGAATGTCAAAAATTAATGAAATAAAAGCCCTAATAAAGCCTGAAATGAAAGAGTTTGAAAAATTCTTTAAAGGCTCTATTAAAAGTAATGTTCGCTTACTTGATATTGTAATGAACTATATTGTTCGAAGAAAAGGGAAGCAAATGCGACCAATGTTTGTTTTTCTTTCAGCAAAATTAATTGGAGAAGTTAACAAAAGCACCTATACAGCAGCAGCATTGATAGAATTATTGCACACTGCCACGCTAGTGCATGATGACGTTGTTGATGACGCAGATAAAAGAAGAGGGTTTTTCTCAATAAATGCTCTATGGAAATCCAAAATTGCAGTATTAACAGGCGATTTTTTATTATCAAAAGGTTTGCTTTTGGCAGTTAAAAACAAAGAATTTGAGCTTTTAGAAATTGTTTCAGAAGCTGTTAAAGAAATGGCGGAAGGAGAACTACTTCAAATTGAAAAATCTAGAAAATTGGACATTACAGAAGAAACTTATTTTAAAATTATTTTTAAAAAAACTGCAACTTTAATTGCATCTTGTACAGCTGCTGGAGGAAGAGGGGCGGGAGCAAATGATGAAGAAATGCAAAAACTTAAAGAATTTGGGAAATATGCCGGAATTGCATTTCAAATAAAAGACGATTTATTTGATTATCAAAAAACAAATCTAACAGGGAAACCTTCGGGAAATGATATACAAGAAAAAAAAATGACCTTGCCTTTAATTTACGCTCTTAATAATTCTAAAAAATCCGAAAAGAAACATATCCTGAGAATTATTCAAAAATATAGTTCTGATAAAAATAAAGTTAATGAAGTTATTGATTTTGTTAAAAATAAAGGCGGTTTAAAATACACGGAAGAAAAAATGATAGAATATAAAAACAAAGCAACAGAAATTTTATTGAATTTTCAAGATTCATCTGCAAAAACTGCTCTTATAGATTTAGTTAATTATGTTACACTTCGCAAAAAATAGCCTCTCAATTTACTGCTTTGTATGGAATTGTAAAATAGAATTCAGAACCTCTACCAATTTCAGATTCTACCCAAAATTTACCTTTTAAAAATTCAGTACAAGCCTTTGCAATTGCAAGACCAAGCCCCGACCCTCCATATTTGCGTGTAGTAGTTTCATCTGCTTGCCTGAATCTTTCAAAAATTATTGGAATTTGTTTTTTTTCAATTCCAATTCCGGAATCTTTTACTTAAAAAAAAATTCATCATTTTCTGTCCTTTTATATGAAATTTATATTGAACCTGCAAGAATAAACTTTATTGAACTACTGATTAAATTAAGAAGAATTTATTTTAATATTTGTTTTCTTTTTTTTAAAGATAGTTCAAAAAAAAGCACAATTTCTTTTTTGAGATAGTTTAAATTGCATCTTATTTCTTCAATTTTAACTTTATTGACTTCATATTTTGAAATTTCCAATATATCTCAATTACATTAAGGAGTTGTTTTCCACTGTTTTCAATAACATTAATATATTCAAATTGCTTATCAGACAATTTCGTTTCTTTTAGTAACTGAGTAAAGCCAAGAATTGAGTTCATCGGTGTTCTTATTTCATGGGACATATTGGATAGAAAAATTGACTTTAAATTAACGTTTTCCGCAGCTTTATATTTGGCTTTTTGTAATTCTATTTGGTTTTGTTAAAGTTGATTTTGTTTCTTAATAAGTTCTTTATTTTTTTGTACCGACACATTTATTTTCTCTGAAATTTCCTTAATTCCCGCAATAATTGTGCAAGAATATAAATAGTTAAAAACAAAGACAGCTATTACTACAATTACATATATTTCAATACCAAAATGTAATTCGGTCAAAATTCTAGGAAGAAAAGATTCTAGATAAAAATAATATGCCTAAAATAAAACTATGTTTTTATGCCTTTATGACATAAAATATAATTTGTATTATTTTTGTATTTAAAATTTGAAAATAATATCTTAAAATATGATTTTAAATACAGATTTCTTAAAAGATTATAATAAAACGTGTGATTTAATTACAGATAAAAAACTTGCTGATGCCTTTTTATTAATTGAAAAACACATCTTAAAAAGCAAAAATACAGATATAAAAAGAAATTTTGAAAAGCAAAAAGAAACATATAATTATTTATTAGAATACACTTTCAAAGGAATTAATGATCCTGAAAAACCAAATATATATAAACGTATTCAAGTTTCTTTATTAGACATTTCTCAAACATTAAAAGATGAATATTTTTTAGCTAATATTAATTCTAAATTAAGCTATGAAAAAAGAGTCTTAAATACTGAAATTAATAAGAACAAAACTACCTTAGCTAGCAAAATTACTGAGTTTATTAACACTAAAAACTTGCCTGAAAGTATTGAACGAAAATCAATTATATACAAAATATTTCATATCATATGGCTAAGTAACAATTTAACTGACAACGATTTAACATCTTTAAAAAAATTTGCACGTTCCAGAAAACCTTTCTTTCATGAAAAAAGCATAATTGTTAGTGCTCTTACAATAAGCCTAACACACAGGTTCGACAAAAAAAAACTTCTCTCTTTATTTGACTTTTATGATGCCGATGAAAATTCTGTTTGGAATAGAGCACTAGTCGGAATAATTATTACTTTTTACATATATAACAAAAGAATATATTTATATGAAGATTTAATAAAAAAAGTAACACAAATAAAAAAAGATGATAACATAGATTCTTATATTGAAGAAATAATTTTACAACTTATTAGAACAAAAGAAACTGAAAAGATATCAAAAAAATTAAGAGACGAAATAATTCCGGAAATGGAAAAATTTAGACCTAAAATAGAAGACAAACTAAATTTAGATGATATCATTTCTGACAGTTTAATTGAAGATCAAAATCCTGATTGGGAAGAAATTTTTGATGAAGCACCTGACCTACTTGAAAAAATGGCAGATTTTTCTAAAATGCAACTAGAAGGATCAGATGTTTTTATGAGTGCTTTTGCGATGTTTAAAAATTTTCCTTTTTTTACTGAAACTGCAAATTGGTTTATACCATTCTATTCTGAAAACAATGAGGTAAAAAAAGCATTTTCAACTTTTGATGACAGATTTGATAGCTCTGCATTTGCAAAAGGACTAGAAAATTCTGCATTTATGTGTAATTCAGACAAATACTCATTCTGTATGAATATTAACATGATGCCAAAAGCACAAAGAGGCATGATTGTTGAACTTTTTAAAACAGAAATGGAACAAATGAAAGAAATTAGCGATGACGATGAACTTCTAAAAAAAGGGGCAAAAGACAAACACATTTTCACAAGATATATACAGGATTTATATCGGTTTTTCAAACTACATCCTCTGCACTCTGAGTTTAATGACTTTTTTGAAACAAGCCTTGATATACATAACACTACATTTTTTAATGCTATTTCAAAAAACGATGACACTCTAAAAATTATTTCTGAACTATTTTTTAAAAAAGGGTTTTATAAAGAAGCGATTAATTCTCTTTCTAAAATAAAGGGAAAATCGTCTCAAAAAAACTTTGAAAAACTTGGTTTTGCATGGCAGAAACTTAAAAATTATGACAAAGCATTAGAATTCTATCAAAAAGCTGAACTTTTTAAAGAACCCTCAACCTGGCTTACTAAAAAAATTGCATTTTGTTATAGGAAAAACCTCAATTACGAAAAGGCATTAGAATATTATAAAAAAGCTGAAAAAGAAGATTCGGAAAACCTTCATATTCAGGCAAATATTGGACATTGCTATTTATCTTTAAACGATTATGAAAATGCATTAAAAAGATATTTTAAAGTAGAATATTACGACCCAGAAAATGTAAAAGCAATTCGTCCAATAGCATGGTGTTCTTTTGTTTTGGGAAAGTTTGAAGTATCTGAAAAATATTATAAAAAATTAACCAAAAATAAACCAACAGCTTATGATTTTATAAACTATGGACATGTTTTATTTTGCAATAACAATAAAATGAATGCTGTTGAAATGTATCTACAAGGTATTAAAATCGGAAGTTTACATACATTTGAAGATAGTATTAAGGAAGATAAAGAATTTATTTTAAAACATACTTCTGAGGATACAGATCTTGATTTACTTATGGACTATGTTAAAACTAAAACAACAAATACTATAAAATCATAAAAAAACCGTATTCTCAATAAGAATACGGCTTTCAAAATATAATAAATTAAATTTATCCAAAATCATCAAACATAATATTTTCTTTTGATACTCCTAAATCATAGAGCATTTTTTCAACTGCTGAATTCATCATTGGAGGTCCGCAAAGATAATATTCAATATCTTCAGGCTCTTCATGATCTTTCAAATACTTATCAAAAATAACCTGATGTATAAATCCCGTTGGTCCTGTCCAATTATCTTCTTCCTGAGGCTCTGAAAGAGCAAGATGCCATTCGAAATTCTCATTTTCTTCTGCAATTTTATCAAAATGTTCTTGATAAAAAGTTTCACGCAAAGAACGAGCTCCATACCAAAAAGTTGCTTTCCTCTTAGTTTTTTTTGTCTGAAATTGATCAAAAATATGAGAACGCATTGGAGCCATACCTGCACCACCGCCAATAAACATCATTTCATTATCAGTATCTTTTATAAAAAATTCGCCATAAGGACCGGAAACTGTAACTTTATCTCCTGGTTTTAAACCAAAAATATAAGAAGAACAAATTCCGGGATTTACATTCATAAAAGCATTTTTAGCTCTATCCCAAGGCGGAGTTGCAATTCTAATATTTAACATAACAATATTTCCCTCTGCTGGGTGGTTAGCCATTGAATATGCTCTGTATGTTTCTTCCGGATTAACCATTTCTAAATCCCACATATTAAATTTATCCCAGTCTCCATGATACTCTTTTTCAATATCAAAATCTTTAAAAGGAACTGTTATTTTCGGAACATCAATTTGAATATACCCTCCTGAACGGAAATCAAGAGTTTCTCCTTCCGGAAGCCTTACAACAAACTCTTTTATAAATGTTGCAACATTGCCATTAGAAACAACTTCGCATTCCCATTTTTTGATACCCATAATTTCTTGAGGTATCTCAACTTTCATATCTTCTTTAACTTTAACTTGACAAGCTAAACGTTTATTCTCTTTTATTTCTTTACGCGTAAAAAAAGGTTTCTCAGTTGGAAGAATTTCTCCTCCACCCTCATGAACTTCGCATTCGCACATTCCGCATGTTCCACCACCGCCACAAGCAGAAGGGAGTAATATTTTTTGGCTTCCTAATGTACTTAGTAATGTTGATCCCGGTGATACTTTATATTGATGTTCGCTATCATCATTAATGTTTAGCGTAACTTCACCAGAAGGTAATAGTTTTGCTTTTGCAAAAAGTAACATGCTTACTAATAAAAGCATTACTAATAAAAAAGCTACAATACTTATTGTTAAAACGGTGGACATTGATGCTTCAAGTAATATCATCTTAATTGAATATTTATAATTTATTATTGACTATTTTTCTTTACTATTTATTACTGATAGTGAGTATTTAATTTTTAAAGTTTTATTCCCATAAAGGTCATAAATGCAATTGCCATAATTCCTGTTGCAATAAAAGTAATTCCTAAACCTCTTAAAGGTGCTGGTACGTTAGAATATCTAATTTTTTCACGAATTGCAGCAATTCCAATAATTGCAAGCAACCAACCTATTCCTGAGCCAAGTCCATAAACAGTTGCTTCACCAATACTTGCTAATTCTCGTTCTTGCATAAATAATGAGCCTCCTAGTATTGCACAGTTAACGGCAATTAATGGTAGGAAAATTCCAAGTTGAGAATATAATGCAGGAGCAAATTTTTCTACAACCATTTCTACTAATTGTACCATTGATGCAATTACGGCAATAAACATGATAAAACTAAGGAAACTTAAATCAATGTTAGCAGCTTGTTCGCCAAGAGCCCAATCTAATGCACCTTTTTTTAATACATATTCGTTTAATGCCCAGTCGATAGGTATTGTTATAACTAATACAAATGTAACAGCAATACCCAAGCCCATTGCAGTATTAACCGTCTTTGATACAGCCAAATATGAACACATGCCTAAGAAAAAGGCAAATACCATATTCTCAACAAATATTGATCTTACAAATAAATTTAATAAATCTTGCATTTTATTTATTTTTTAACTTTATAATCTAATATTAATTCTTTTTTATTATATATTAAGTAACAGTTTGAAAAATTTATTACTCTATCTAATTATCTAATCTACACTGATACTTATACATATACTATACTTCTTCAATTAACTCTCTTGTTTTTGATCTTTGCACCCAAATTATAATTCCTACAACAATAAGTGCCATTGGAGGAAGAATAACAAGCCCATTATTTTGGTATCCAAAATCATAAAAAGCATTAGGAATAATTTGAACTTCGCCAATTCCCGGGAATGTTAAAGTTCCTGCACCAAAAAGTTCTCTAATAGCTGCAATTATTATAAGTATTATTGCATAACCTGCCCCGTTTCCAATGCCATCAAGAAAAGATGCGTAAGGTTTGTTCCCTAATGCAAAAGCTTCTAAACGTCCCATTATAATACAGTTCGTTATAATTAAGCCAACAAAAACAGAAAGTTGTTTGCTAACATCATAAAGATATGCTTTAAGAATTTGATCAACAAGAATTACAAGTGCTGCAACAATTACAAGTTGAACAATAATTCGTATTCTTGATGGAATTGTATTTCTTAAAAGAGAAACTATAACATTAGCAAGTGCAAGTACTGCTGTAACAGAAACCGACATAACAATTGCAGGTTCTAACTTAACTGTAACTGCAAGTGCAGAACATATACCCAGTACCTGAACCGTAATTGGATTATTTAAATTTATTGGTCCTGATAATAATTTTGAATTCTTACTCATTTTTTTATTTTTTATAATTTAGTAACCTTTAAAAAGGATTAAAATAATTATCGTGTCTTAATTAATTATTAACTAAATAATAATTTATTTTTTATTTTTCTTTAA
>CAMZKL010000054.1 GCA_947311255.1 uncultured Chlorobiota bacterium
ATATCAAAAAACGATTTGTATAAACGCAATAGCGGTTTTGTGCTAAAATTAAAGTTTGTATCTTTGTACAAAATGTAGTGCTAAATTGAAAGGTAAGTGCCTTGAAATCCGCTACTGCGTTTATACAAATCGTTTTTTGATATTTCGTTGATATTTTTTATTTTAATGTGTTTAAACTCACTACTTAAGTAGTGGGTTATGGTTTGATCCTTTTATAAATATTATTCATTCAAACAAAAATAAATAATTTCATTTTCATCAAAACGATATCTTTTAATTTCTGTTTCTGAAAATTTCTTAACAAAATTATCTTCAATAACTTTAAATCCTGCTTTTTTTAATCTTTCAGAATAATCAGAACCATATTTTCTTACATGGTCATATTGTCCAAAGTGTTTTTCTCTGTCTTTTGGATTTTTTATTGAACTATCTTCATAGGTTTTTTCCAAAGAATAATCAATGGGTACTTGCAAAATTGCCCAACCACCGGGTTTTAAAATTCTTTTAACTTCTTTTAATGCTTTTTGCTCTTGGTCAATATGCTCCATAACATGGTTGCAGATAAAAACATCAAAGCTTTTATCTTTAAAACTCATGTTTCTAATGTCAGTTTTCACATCAGCAATAGGCGAAAATAAATCTGCAGTTGTATATTTTATATTTTCTAGCTTCTTAAAACGTTTTATAAAGGGCTGTTCTGGTGCCATATGAAGAACATCAAGTTTTTCTGTAAAAAGGTTGGTTTTTTCATGAAGATATACCCATAACAGCCTATGTCTTTCTAAGGATAAACAGTTAGGACACAGCCTATTAGATTTGTTTGCATTTCCATATCCATAGGGCATAAATTTTTTAAATGTTTTTTTACAAACTGTGCATTCTACCTTGTTCCCTCTGTAAAAAAGACTTATTGGTTTATTTAATATAAGACTAAGCTTTATTAATAAAGGACGAGGAATATATTTTAATAAGAATTTAATAATCTTTCGCATTTTGCTTTTTTTTTCAAAAGAATAAAAATTTAATGAATTATAAATATGTTTTTTAATAAAAGTTGAAAATATTTTCAGCAGTAAGTTAAATAAAATATATTTGCATCTTTTAAACTTAAAATATATAAAAATGGAAAATAAAACAAATACATGTCTTGTATGTAAAAAAGATGAAAATGAAACTCCTTTGATTTTAATGAAATATAAAGGACAAGAATTAAGAATTTGCCCTCAACATATGCCGGTTCTTATTCATGATCCTCAAAAATTAGTTGGGATGATTGATGGTGCTGAAAATTTAGTTGCAGGTTAGTAATTAAAAAAAGGCTTCGCATAAAACGGAGTCTTTTTTATAAAATTGTTTTTTGAAAAATAAACTCTAATTCATAGAGCTCAGTTTAAATTAAGATTACAAATTTAGCAAGAATTCTACAGTATCAATATTATCTGCATAATCCCAAAGTTGTGGTTTTTGGCTGTTTCCAAAAGGAATTCTATTTTCAAATACTGCATTATCTGATACAACACATTGTATTTTATCATCCTCACTATTAAGTCTTTCTATAACTGTTTCTATTTTTGAATAATTTTCATAATACACAACAGAAATTGGAGAAGCTAAATTAATATCTTCTTTCATAAGCATAATTCCGTTGTCTTTAAACTGTGTTAAATTCATTAAATAAATTGCTCTGTTATAATCGTAATTATTTGCATATTTATTATGATGTATAATTTCTTTGTGTTTTAAAGAGTTTCTAAAAATATTATCTAAGTCGTAATTATCAGGTAAGAATAATTTTGAAACACTTCTGCACCCTAATCCAAAATATAAGAATATGTCGTCTGCCAAAAGTTGTAATTTTTCATCTGTTTCATCTCCTGTTATAATTGCAACAGAATTTCTATTTTTTCTTATAATATGCGGATATTTCCCAAAATAATATTCAAAATATCTTGCAGAATTATTACTTCCGGTTGCTATTACTGCTTCAAAATTGGTTAGTTTATTTTCTGACAAGCTAATAAAATTTTTAAATTCCGGCTCAATTTCAATTAATATATCAATTATTTTTGGCAGTAAAACATCGTCTTTTGATGAAAGTTTTCCTACAAAAATATTTCCTGAAATAAGCACGGAAATAAAATCATGAAAACCAACTAAGGGAATATTTCCTGCCGTGATTACTCCTATTTTTTTTTGTAAAGATTTTTTGTAAAAATCGGAATAATTTGCAAGCCATTTTTCTATATTTTCTTTTCTTAAAGATTTGCTTATTTCTGTTAATGCAAAATCAATATTTTCTTTGGTAAACCAAGGATTATGTTTTCCTAATTTTAATTTTTCTTTATTTTTTATTATTGCTTCTCCCAATTTTGAGAAAGCATTTATTCTTGTTGAAAGTTTCATTTTGTTTTTTTTTATTCTTGAAATATGTTCAGAACAAATTTTTGTGTTTGTTTTTTTATTCTATTGTAATATTATATTTATCCAAAAGCCCATAAATTCCATCTAATGAGAATTTTGCTTTATTTATTTTGTTTTTTTCGGGATCTAATGAATAATTATATGAAGTTCTGAAATCTACTTTTTCAATTATTGAATTTTCAAAAATTGCTCTATTTAAATCACAATTATTAAATACGGAAGATGTTAAATTACATTCAGTAAAATCTACTTCATTCAATTGAGATTTTATAAAATTTGTTTTGTTTATTTTTGTTTTATAAAATGACGAATGATTAAGAATACAATTTTCAAATGAAACTTTAAGACCAAAATTATTACAAGCATCAAAATTTAGTCCTAGCATTTTGCAGTTTTTAAAGTTTGTTTCATTAAAAACTGTTCCTGATATATTTACATTACTTATATTGCAGTCAATAAATTTACATTCAAGAAAATGAATATTTGAAAGATTTGAGTTTGTAAAATTACAATCTTTAAAAATACAATTTTCGTATTCTGCTGATAATTGTTCCTTTGTAAAATCTATTTTATTAAATTTTATACCTTCTGTGTATTCTTTTTGCATTTTTAAAAATTCAATTTAATCTTTATCGTGTTCACAATTAATCTTGAAAATTAGCTAGTTTTATTTGGACATTCGTTCCCAAAGTCTAACTGCTTGTTCCTGAGCAAATTCCATAATTTCTTTTTCGTTTATGTTCTGAATTATTTTATCTTTTACTATCAGTTTTCCGTCTGAAATTACGTGCTGAATATCATTTGAATTAAAACCAAAAACGAAATGCCCTAGAAAATTGTCTTTATTAATTGGAGTTGGAGATTTATAATCCAAAATTACAAGATTATTTTCTCCGTCTCCTAAAAATTTATTTTTTGAAATATAATTATGTACATTTCTGAAACGTTCATAAACTCCCGGATAATCTATTGTATCAAATCCTTGTCCAACAAAAAATGCTTGTTGTGCTGAGCGTAACATATCGCTGTGCATTCCGTCAGTTCCAAACATAAGGTTGTTGCCTAAATCTTTTGCATTAAAATATCCTACATTATTATTTAAATTACTTTCTGTATTTTGGACTATGTAAGCATTAGAATTTCTAATAATATCTTTCTCATTTTCAGAAAGATGCAAACAATGCCCTAGTATTGTTTTTGATGAGCTCAAAACATTATAATCATTTAACCGTTCGACAACTCTTTTTCCATAATTTATTAATGAATGATCTTGGTCATAGCGGTCTTCGGCAACGTGAATATGAAAACCTGTATTGTATTTGTGCATTAAATCTGCGGCTTTTTTCATACTTTCATTACCTACGGTAAAAGATGCGTGTAATCCAATAAGTGCTTGATTATTTTTGAGATAACTTTCGGTTTCTGAGAGTCCTTGTTCTGCCTTTTTTTTACCATCGCGGTCTGTAATTTCATAGCATAAAAGCCTACTTACTCCTACTCTATCGAAAGCATTTGCAATAATATCCAATGAGCCTTCAATAAAATTTGGCGAAGCATGATGGTCAATTGCAAATGTAGAACCAGCTTTTGCACAGGCAATTGCGGTTGATAATGCACTTGCTTCAATAATTTCTTTGTCAAGTGATTTGTCCAAATTCCACCAAATATATTTTAAAATTTCATAGAAGTTTTCAGGTGTTTTTTTTGGAGCATTCATTCCTCTTGCAAGTGCAGAATATACATGGTGATGACCAACTGCAAAAGATTTTGTAACAATTTTTCCTTTACAATCAATAATTTCTGCATTCAGACCCTGTGAATTTTCATAATTTGCATGGTTTTTAAATGAAATCTTTCCGTTAATTCCTTCTTCAACAAGAATATCGGTTTGTCTAAATTCTAATGATTTCCAGTCTATATATGTTGAATTTTTTAATAAAATCATGTTTGTAAAGTTAAAGGTTAAAATCTTTTAGTATAGAAATGACAGTATGGAGTAGTTCCTTTATTTTCATAATAATCTTGATGATAATTTTCTGCTTTCCAAAATTTTGGTGCTTCTGTTAGTTTTGTGGCTACTTTAAAACCTTTTTCTTCTAAAATTCTAATGAGTTTTTTTGAAATTTCTTTTTGTTTATCATTTGTATAAAATATTTCAGAGCGATATTGAGTACCTATATCTGGTCCTTGTCTGTCAATTTGTGTAGGGTCGTGAGTTTCAAAGAAAATTTTGGCAAGTTGCTCATAAGTTATTTCATTAGGATTAAAAACAACTTTTACTGCTTCTGCGTGCCCGGTTGTTTTGCTACAAACTTGTTCGTATGTAGGATTTCGAACTGTTCCTCCAATATAGCCAACTGTTGTAGATATTACACCCTTTTGTTTTTTCATCCAATGTTCTGTACCCCAGAAACAGCCAGATGCAAAAATTGCAGTTTCATTTTCTTGAAACTTTTTCAAATTTTTAAAATTTGGAGAATTTGCATTTTCAAACGAAAGTGAAATAGAGTTTACACAATGTCGTGTATTCTTATCAGTAAATCCTTCGCCTAAAAAAACATGACCAAGATGGCCTCCGCAATTTGCACAAACGATTTCTGTTCTTCTCCCATCTGCATCTGGAATTCGTTTTACTGCCCCTTCAATTTCATCATCGAAAGAGGGCCAACCACAATGTCCATCAAATTTAGAGTCTGATTTATAGAGTGCTGCTCCGCATTGCTTACAATTATATGTACCTTCTTTAAAAAAGTTATCATATTTTCCAGTGTGTGGTCTTTCAGTACCTTTATTAAGAATTACATACTGTTCTTCTTTTGTTAATTTGTTATATTTCATGGTTTTGTTTTCTGTTGATGATTTTTTGTCAATATTCTGGCAATTTACAGCAGAGATTGCAAAAAGCAGAATGATTATATTAAATAATTTTATCATAATTTCAAAATCTATATCCTAGTCCGTATTCAATAAATTGTGCCATTCCTAATCGAGCTTTCATTGTGAGTTTTAGAGCTATATGTTTATTTAAATAATATTTTAGTCCATATCTTTGATAAATTTTATAATAATTTCTATAAGGAAGTGTAGGATGAAAGCCTGATTGAATTGTAAATGCCATTTTACCATAAATAAAATCGTATGAAATAAAAATTCCGGTAAAAACTTTGTAATTAAAATCTTCTTTTAAACTTTTATTTTGATTTGTTTCTGAGGCATCATAAAAAAAATCTATACCAAAACCAGCCCTACTTTTTTCTGTAAATTGTCTTTCTTCGGTTATGGTTAAAACGGATATTAAAAATAATTTACCCCAAGGAGGTTTATATTCTTTCCATCCTTCGGATAAATATACAGTTAATTGATTTTTTTTTGTAAATTTTTCATTAAAAAAATCTAAACTTGCTCTTTCTGAATGAGTTTTCTGAAATAATATTGCTCCATAAAGAGTTAATAGATTAATTCCTAAATTTGGATGTTTTGTTGCTCCATTAGAAAAATGTGTTATCCCAAAACCTGTTTTTAATTTATATTTTGGATGTATTTTAAATTTAAAATCTAATAAAAGGTGAGGATTGAAATTAAAATGTGAACCAATTATAAAGTTAGTATAATTATTTTCTATATTAAAAGGTTTATTTAAAAATGCAAAACCAAAAGCAAAATCAAAATTTAGTTCAAATTTATTTATTTTTATAAGATTTTTATTAATAAATCCTCCTAATGAATGAGCACTCCCAAGAATAGTAGGGTTTCCAAAATCTGAAAATTTATATAAGAAACCAATGTTTGGAAATTTATGGGTTATATGCCATCTTTTATTCCCATTTGTTTGAAATCCTAATCTAAATTCAGTTGATTTTGAAAACCCTTTAATAAGATAATTTATTGATTTATGATGTGGAATAACTGGACCATAATTAATTTGTAAAGAATAATTTACATCACTTTTATATTGTGAAAATGATTCTTGAATGAAAAACATAAAAATTATGCTTATGAGAATTATATTTTTAAATTTTTGTTGAAAATTCATTTTAATATTAGTTTTCCTGATGATTCTTCATTTATATTAATAGTATTAGGGTTTCCAAATAAGAATACATCTCCGCTACTTTTAATTTCTCCTACAATTTTTTCTGTGCAATTTAAATAATAATCTCCAGTAGAATTAGATTTTACAGATGTGTATTTTGAAAAAAAATTATCTGCAAATATATAAGAATTTCCATAAGATGTAGTTGTAAAATAAGTTGTTTTTCCTCTTATAAAATATTTGCCGGTTGATGTTTCCCATAATTCAAAAAAGAAACGATTTGTTTCAATATTTAAATCAGCAAATCCTATATTACCTATATTTCTAATTAAAAATCTGTTAATTTTTAAAGTATCAATAGTATATATATTACAGGCTTCATTAATTTCAATAAAATTTAAATTTTTAATATGGATTGTTAAATTTGGAAATTTATTATTTTCTTTTAGAAATCTACATTTTGTTGTATTATTTAATACTAATACTGAATCTTCTACATCAGTTAAGACATTATTTAAAATATTTTCGTTTGTTTCAATTTCAATTTTTTCAATACTATCATTCACTAAATAAATATTAAATAAATCGTTTACTTCTATTTTTTTGAAAGAATTAAGCAGTCTTGTTTCAGATTTTATTTCTCCTTTGCTTTTTAGACAATTATTATCAGAACATGAGAAGAAAAAAAATAAAAACAAAAAAGACATAAAAATATGTTGTAATTTTATGTTTTTAATAAACATATTTATATTTTTTTATTTTTTGGGAAACAAAGGTAACTTAAACCGTCTTATTTTATCAAATTGATACAAGGCATTTGCAACAGCTCCGGAAGTTGGCACTAAACCAATTTCACCAATACCCTTTGCACCGTACGGTCCTACTGGGTCTTTAACTTCAACGCCTTTTACTATTATTTCAGGGGTTTCATGAGCTTTTAATATTCCGAGTTTTCTGTATTTGTCGTGAACGAGATAGCCATCTTTCATTGGAAGTTCTTCTGTTAAGGCATAGCCTAATCCCATGTGAACTCCGCCTTCAATTTGTCCTTCAAAAAGCATTTGGTTCATAATTTTTCCGGCATCATGAGCGGCAACAATTTTTTCAACTTTACCTTCATCATTTAAGATGCATAATTGTGCAGCATAACCGTAGGAATAATGAATTATAGGTTCTTCAACATCATCGCCGGGTTTAGTTGTCCAATCGCATACAAATTGTCCTCTGTATTGTTTTCCGGATAGTTCTTTTAAAGTTTTAGTTTTAAGATCTTTAACCAAAGCCTTTGATGCATTTATAGTTGCAAGTCCAACTAATGCTGTTCCCCTTGATGAAGTTGTCATTCCGGTTTTAATATTTGCATCTGTATCTACAATAACTTCAATGATATCAGGAGAAATTCCTGTTTCCTCGCAAAGGGTTTGCAGAGCCATATTATGTACTCCTTGTCCCATTTCTGTCCAGCCGTGTTGTAGAATAATATGATTTTCTGAAACTATATCAATTGTAACTTTTGATTCGTCAATCATACCGTTTCCTACACCTGAATTTTTAATTGCTGTTGCTAAACCTGTATATTTAGCATTATAAAAATCTTCTTTTATTGCTTCCAATGATTTTCTAATACCTACACCGGTTACTTTTTGCCCTGTTGATGTTCTGAGTCCATCAATTAAAGCATTGTCCCAACGAAATTGCCAACGGTCAAATTTTGCTTTTTCACAAATATCGTCAATACAAGATTCAAGAGCAAAAGCAACTTGGTTAGCACCAAAACCTCGCATTGCCCCACATGGAATATTATTTGTGTAAACTGTTTTTGCTTCCACATCAACATTTGGAACAAAATATCCGCCTGTTGCGTGTCCGGCAACTCTTTCAAGTACTTTTGTTCCAACTGATGAGTAGGCTCCTGTATCCCCTACTGCTCTCAATTTTATTCCTGTTAGTTTTCCGTTTTCATCTGCTCCAAGTTCAATATCCATAAAAACAGGATGTCTTTTAGGGTGTAATCTAATTGATTCTTCTCTAGTTAATGATATTTTTACAGGTTTTTGCATTAAAAAAGCAAAAAGTGAAGTGTGTCCTTGTATGCTTAAATCTTCCTTTCCGCCAAAACCTCCTCCATTTGGAATGAGTGTAACTCTTACTTTTTCAATTGGTAATCCAAGAATGTCTGCAACTTGCCTTTGGTCTTCATATACTCCTTGTGATTGGCTGTAAAGATGAATGCCTCCATTTTTGTATGGTATTGCAATTGCAGCTTCTTTTTCAAGAAAACCGTGTTCTATTCTTTGGGTTTCGTATTTTCCTTTTGAAATGTATTTAGAATTCTTAATTGCTATATCAGCATTACCAATAGTAAATTGTGTTGTGTTAAAATTATTAGGCTTCTCTGGATGTACTCTTTCTCCGTTTATGGCATCAAAAACATTAGTTTCGGGTTTAAATATTTCGTATTTAATTTCTATTAAATCAATGGCTTTTCGAGCAATCTTATCAGTATCTGCAATTACTCCTGCAATTACATCTCCAATGTAATGTGTAGTTTTTCCTTCATCTATCATAACCGACCAATCTTGATAAATAAGACCTATTATTTTTTTGCCAGGAATATCTTTTGCAGTTACAATTTTATGCACTCCGGGAATTTGTTCAGCTTTTTTAGTATCTATTTTCAGAACTTTTGCTTTGGGATAATCGCTAAATTTTAATGCTCCATGTAGCATTCCTTCAAAGTTCATATCATCAACAAATTTTCTTTCTCCTATTGCGGTTTTATATGCACCGTATTTAGGTTGCGATTGTCCTATTTTGCCGGAAGTTTTTCTAATTTCTAATGTCTTTTTTTCTTTTATTGCATTTGCGGCAGTTAAAATTCCTTTTTCAATCTTTTTATATCCGGTACATCTACAAACGTGTGATTTAATAGATTTTCTTATTTCATCAATAGAAGGCTGCGGATTCTCTTGTAAAAGAACTTTTGTTCTACTTATAAATCCGGGAGTGCAAAAGCCACATTGTACACCCCCTTCGTTTACAAGGGCTTTTGCAATAGTGTCTTTTACATATTCGGGAAAACCTTCTGGGGTAAAAACTTCGGCATCTTGTAATTTACCTAATTTTGTTACACAGGATAAAACAGCTTTACCATTTACTTCAACAGTACATGCACCACAGGCTGCTTGTCCGGAGCAACCATCTTTCACAGAGGTTAATCCCTTATCTTTTCTTATGAAATCTAGTAAGGTTTTATCTTTGTTTCCTTTGTATGTTATTTGTTGGTTATTTAATTTGAATCTTATCATTTTATGTTGCTTTGTTACATTTTTAATACTAATTATTTAAATTATCAGGATGTGTTTATGATTTATAAATAGAATTAGTTTATATGCACTTTATTTTAAGAATTTAACAAAAATAAGGAATAGTTTTAAAGTATTCCTTTCCAAAATCTTAATTTCAGATTTCAAAATGAGCAAAAAACAATTGCTTTAGTAATAAACTCTTATATTCTTTGCTTCCTCTTATATCACTTATGGGACTTACTTCAGAAATTAGAATTTCACTTGCCTCATTAATATTTGACGTATTTAGTTCTTTTCCTTTCAAAAAATTTCTTGTTTTATCAAAATATTTTGGAATTGCAGCCAAACCACCACCTGAAATATGAATATCTTCAATTACATTTTTTGCTAATGTATATGAAAGAGCAGTATTTACACTTGCAATATCTAAGAATGTTCTTTTTGACACTTTCTCAAAGTTAAAATTAAAATTGTTTTTAGGTGTATTGAAATTTAAACTTTCAATAATTTCATCCTTTTGTAAATCTAAAGTTTTGTATCCTTTGTAGAAGTTTTTTAAAGCAATTTTTCTTGCTTTTCCTTTGGAACTTTTTAAATTCAATTCTGCATTTAGTGCTAAGAAGAAAATAGTTAAATCTCCTATTGGTGAGGCATTTACAAAGTTTCCTGCAACAGTTCCTACATTTCTTATTTGCTCAGATGATATTAGTTTAAACCAATCTTTAATTTTTGGAAAATATTTATTAAAAATCTTTGAATACATAATTTCATTAGCTGTAACTGATGCTCCTACTGTTATAATTCCATCTTTTTCTAATATTTCTTTATATTCATTTTTATTTAAATAAAAACTTGCTTCTGTGTCAGATGTTACATCTGGTTTTTGTACATATAAATCAGTTCCTCCGCCTATTATTTTTTTGCCTTTTTGATTTTTTGTTATTATTTCAGAAAGTCGTTTTGAGATGTCCTTAAAATATTCTGGCAAATAATTATGTTTAATCAACCAATTTAATGAAGCTGTTTTTGGTTTTTCTTTCAAATTATCAACAATATCATCAACGGCTCTTTCAATTGATTTGTAGCCTGTACATCTGCAAATATTTCCAGAAACTGAAAGATTTGCAGCTTCAATTGAGTTTTTGTTTTTAGATATTGCGTGTGCTGTTAAAGAAACAACAAAACCAGGTGTGCAAAAACCGCATTGTGTTCCTGAATGTTCATCTAATGCTTTCTGAACCGGGGTTAAATTTTGCCCATTAATTCCTTCAACTGTTACAACATGTTTACCAGCAATATTCCCAAGAGGAGTTAGGCATGATGTCATTGTTTTATATTCTGTTTCTCCTTCTTTTAAAGTTCCTACAAGAACAGTACAAGCACCACAATCACCTTCTCGACAGCCAGATTTTGTGCCTTTAAGGTGTTGGTCGTATCTTATAAAATCCAACAAAATTGAACTTGCATTTTTTTCTGTTTTTATTAACTTATTATTTAAGATAAATTGTAACATATTTTTTTATTTTTTTATATAAACTTAATAATCAATTGTATTATTATTCCAATCATTATAGCAATTCCAAAACTTAACATTGTTCCAATGAGTACATATTCAGCCTTTTGTGTTTGAGCTTCCTTAAATCTTAATACTGATTTTGCTGTCATTATAAAACCTATTGCTGCGTATTGTCCTAAAATTATTAAAGTAAAAGTTAATATTCTTTCAATATTTCCTATTAATTTGCCTGCATTTGGCAACTCGTTGTTGTCTTTTTGTGTTTCTGTCAGCTTAATTTTATAAAATTTAAAAATTTCTCTTATAAGAATGTTTGCAGGTTTAAATATTAATATATATCCGAAAATATATAAAAGATATTTTAATTTGGGAATATCTGTTATAAAATTTATTTCAAAAAATTTAACAAAAATATTTATGGAAATGTAAATTATGATGAAATGTAAAATTTGATCGATAAAAAAAGCATATTTGCTAAGTTTCTTTAATCTCAAAATATTCTTTTTCAGTCCGTCAATAATTAGATGTATTGCAGAAATTATTATCGAAAATATTAGAAATGTAAATTGAAAAGATAAAACAGCAGAAAACAAAAAAGTTACGGCAATATGTTTATATAAATATGGTGTTTTAAAGCCATTCTCAATTTTCTCTTTTGAACATTTCGGTGTCTGAAAAATATAATCGGAAAGAAAATGTGCGATAAATTGTAAAACTAATAATTTATAAAAATCGTTCATTTTACTAAATTTTTTCTTTTATAACTTTTTCAAATCTTAAAACTGCTTTCTCAATTGCATTCCATCCGGCACTTGTTGAGTGCTGATTTACAGTTGATTGATAGCGTCTTATTTTTTTTGCAATAGTTTTCTCATCAAAACCTAACAATTTATAATAGATTATTTCAGATTGTTTTCCTGTATTTCTGTTTATTATTTCATCTATTAAATTTAGTAAAGGAATAAATTCATTTGTTAAATCTGGGCTATATGTTTGCAAAAATAAAGTATTTTTAATTGATGCCTTATTTTTATCAGAAGTAGTTTGTTTATTTAATAACCTTCCGGAAAAATATATTGCATCTCCGTCAATTATTCCTTTATCAATATACAATCTTGATAATTCTCCGATTCCTATTGCCAATCTTATTCCGTATTTCTTAAAAAGAGAAACTCTTTCATCATTAATTTCATAATTTTTTGTAATTTCTTTTGCAATTGATTTTATAAAAGATTTAATAATAAGTGTAGCTCTCAAAACTTTCTCAGTTTCAGGAATATAACATTCAATATAGTCTCCTTTTATTAGTCTGACAAATGCACTGTATTCCTTTTCTAAAACTTCTTTTAGAGTAAGAATTTTATTGTCAAACAAATCTCTGTCTTTCTTATTTAGACTTGTATATGCTATTATATCTCCTGATATTATTGCACTAATCATTACTTTTTTTTTACAAATATAAATAAAATATCGGTAAAAAGAACGATTTTTATTGAATATCGGTATTTTTACCGATATATTGTAATTATCGGCAAATTTACCGATATAGCAAAAGGATTAATATATTAGCAGATAAAACAACTTGAGTTCACTCCTAAAACTATAAAAAACGCAAAATGACCATTTAGTGTCTGTGTGAATTTGTTAATTATAAGACAATAATATTACTACCATTTTGCAAAAATATTCACACCGACACTTTTTGGAGTGGACTCAACTTTACAGTTTATTACATTTATAAACCTTTCCCGCAACAATATTTAAATTTCTTTCCGCTTCCGCAGGGGCATGGCGAATTTCGTCCTGTTACTTTTCTCTTTTTTATTTTAAAACGACTTATGCCATCAGTTTTAAAT
>CAMZKL010000055.1 GCA_947311255.1 uncultured Chlorobiota bacterium
ATTGTAGCATCTAAAAAAAGGACTGTTGCAATTTCAAAATTAAAATCAATTGGGTTTACTATAATTGAGCTTCGTTTAAAAGCATGATAAATATATATATACCAATATGCAAAACCAGCACCTAATAGTGCAAAAATTCCTGCAAAAATTCCTGATAATCCGCTTAAAGATAAAAAACTCGAAGAACGTTCCATTATAGAACGGATTTCCTTTAAATCTTCTAAATGTTTTTTGTTTTCATTATCCATCTGCTCTTTGTTTGAAAAGTACTTTGTAATGCAAAGTTACAATTTAATTTTTAGCTTCCAAATTTTCTCTCAAAAAAACCTATTTTAATTTAATACAAAAAAAATTAATTTTGCCGAGGCATTTTAATAATATTATCAACATCAATGTTTGTGGGAGCAATTTCTTTAAGGATATTATAAACTCTTCTTTTTTCCGGCATTGGAGCTTCTGAAAATATTTTAACAATTTCCTTCATTTTTGAAGAAATTACAATACTTAAGAGGTAAGAATCCGGTTTTCTGTTATATACTGTTTTCATTAGCTGCAAAGAATTTACAATTTGATTTCTTCCTTGTTCAATGTTTTCAGACATAACATCTAAACCTAATCTATGATATTTATAATATAGTTTTCTTAAACCGGAGTTATCATTTGAAGTAAGATTTTCAATTAAATAGTATCTATTTTTTCTACTATTCCCAAATGCCTGCCAACTTTGATCATCAGGGTCAGATTGTGCATTGTGCATTATGCTTTTTGCCTTTTGAAAATATTCTGTTCCACTAAGCATTCCGTAGGAATCATAATCTAATCCAATAATAATATATGCATAATATGCCAAGACAGAAGTTAGATTGTTCAGATGTGTACTTTCATTAAATTCAAGTGCTACACCCTCAGTATAAGAGAATTGAAAGTCTTTTTCTTCTTTAAAGTTCAATAGTGTTGATTTATAATTTGTATTATACACAGTTCGGCTAGATTGCACGGATATTGTGCCTTTAAATTTATCAATTCCATTAAATTCTTTTATATTAATTTGAAACTGACATTCTATTCTTTCTTCATTAGAGAAAATATTATTTGTCCATTTCCTATTATTCATAAATTCATAAAGGTCTTTTTGAAGTGATCTAAACAGTTCATCATTAGTTCCTTGAATTTGACTATGGGGCGTACTTATACGACAATTAAGTTCTTGTGAATAAAAATTCAGTGTTGTTATTATTGAAATAAAAAATACTATTGCTTGTTTCATTTTAAACGAGGAATTAATTTAATAATCTTATTTGATATGTCTTTTGCAACTTCTTTCTTAGATTTTAACTCAAATCTTTCAATTTTATTGTTTTTATCAATTATTGTAATTTTGTTAGTATCGTGTGCAAATCCAGCTCCTTTATCATTTAACGAATTTAAAACAATAAAGTCAAAATTTTTATTGACAATTTTCTTTTTTGCATTTTCTAATTCGTTATTTGTTTCTAAAGCAAAACCAACTGTAATTTGTTTGTTTTTTTTTCTATTGCTTAATTCTTTTGCAATATCTTTCGTAGATTTCAATATAAGATTTAAGTTGTCCGATTTCTTTTTAATTTTATTTGCTTGTAAATTTATTGGTGTATAATCTGCTACGGCTGCAGCAAAAATTATGATATTACTTTTGCTAAAAAGCTTTTTAGTTGCCTGAAACATTTCTTCGGCTGACTCAACATGAAAGATTTTAATGTTAGAATGTTTAGTTTTTAAAGAAACTGGTCCTGATACTAAATTTACTTCTGCACCTAGGTTTGCAAGATTTTCTGCAATTGCATATGCCATTTTTCCGCTAGATCGATTTCCTATAAATCGTACAGGATCAATTTTTTCGTATGTGGGCCCGGCAGTTATTGTTACTTTATAATTATTTAGTTTTTTTTTTTGCTGAAAAAAATCATTTAGTATTTCAACAATTTTTTCAGGTTCTGCCATTCGTCCTTTTCCCTCAAGCCCACTAGCAAGCTCACCAGTTTCAGCATCAATTATATAATTTCCAAAAGACTTTAGTCTTTCGATGTTTTGCTGAACAACTGTGTGAAGAAACATATCTAAATCCATAGCAGGAGCCCAAAAGACAGGACATTTTGCAGAGAGGTAGCTAGTAAGCAGAAGATTATCTGCTATTCCGTTAGCTGCTTTCCCTATGGTATTGGTAGTTGCAGGTGCAATTATAAAAGCATCTGCCCAAAGACCAAGATCAACATGACTATTCCAATCTCCATTTTCAGGATTAAAAAACATTTTAAGAACAGGTCTTTTTGAAAGTGTGGCAAGAGTAAGTGGAGTTATAAATTTTTCTGCAAATGGCGTTGTAATTACCTGTATTTCAGCGCCTTTTTTAATAAGCAATCTAATAAGAATAGCCGCTTTGTAAGCAGCTATTCCACCTGTTATTCCTAACAATATTTTTTTTCCTTTCATATTCATAATATAAGAAAGTGCTTATGCTTCATTATTTTCTTCTGGATTTCTAAAGTAAATTTCATCATCCAAAAACTCTTTTGTAGCAATCAAAACAGGCTTTGGAAGTTTTTCATAAAATTTTGAAATTTCAATTTGTTCTCTGTTTTCAAATATTTCTTCTAAATTATCTGCATAAGATGCAAATTCTTTTAGTTTCTTATCTAATTCTTCCTTAATTTCTTTTTGAATTTGTTTTGATCTTTTAGATATAATTGCAAGAGATTCATATAAATTTCCTGTTTTCACTTCAAAATCGGAAAAATCTCTTGTTATTGTAGTTTCTGATGCATTTGTTTTTTTATAATCCATAATTATTTTTTTCTATCAGTTTTTAATTTTAGCTTCTTGCAATTTTTACTTTTGTTGTTTCAATTTTTTTCTTTGCTAAAGTAAGAGTTGATTTTAATTCTTTGCCATACTTTGTATTTGGATATTTCTCTATCATTTTATTATATGAAGTTATAACTTCATTATATCTTTCAATTTGTTTAGTTAAGATACTATTTTTGGCATATTTATATTTTGCCAGAACTATATAATAATATATATCTTCTTTATATTTTGTGTCAGGATAATCTTTTATGCTATTTTTAAGAGCAATTGTTGCCGCATTATAATATCCAATATCATAATATAGTTTTGCGTTTTGGTACGATTTTGTTTCTAATTTTTCTCTAAGTTCATCAATTAATATGTTACATTCTAAAATTTTTGAGCTTTTAGGGTATTTTGTTATAAAAAACTCAAATTCTTGTAGTGCAGTTAGTGTTGCATTTTGGTCTAACTTTGATTTAGGAGCTTCAAGGTAGTAACATTTTGCACTCATAAATTGAGCATTTTCTGCATTTTTACCTTTTGGATAGTCTTCTACATATTTTCTAAAATAATATCCTGCAAGTATATAATCTTTTATATGAAAATAAGAATCTGCATATTTATAAAGTGCATCCTCACCTTCTTTTGTCATTCTTAATGATAGGATAACATCTTCAAGTAATATTTGAGTTTTTGCATATTTTCCAAACTCATAATATTCCATAGCCCTTGCATACTTTTTTGAAGGGTTCGATATTTTTTTTGCTCTACTAAAATTACAAGACTGAAATAAGAAAATTACAGAAACGCTTATTAGAATTATATTTAATTTATTTTTAAACATGGCGCGAAATTACAACTTTATTCGGAAAAAAATGCTTTTTTATGAAGATTTTTATAGGTAAACTTGAGTTGTTTGTCAATAGAACGTATGAAATGAAAAAAAGTTACTAGTATAAATTAGTTTGTCCCATTGAAACCATAGCTTAGAGAAAACACATTTGAATAAAGAGCTATTGATTGATCTCCAATATCTGTAAGTGCGTAATCTATTCTAAGATTAAATATTTTGACACCGAGCCCAACACTTGGTTGAAAATTCATTTTATCTTTTTCAAAATCTTGAATTATTGCAAAATTACCAGTCCCTGCTCTTAAAAAGACAAAATTTTTATATGAGGCTTCTAATCCAATGTGAGGATCTATGCTTAGGGCTTTTGAAGATAAGAGGGTATGTTTTTTTCCATCAAAACTTATATCTGCACCTATTTCAGTAAATAAATTATATTTTTCATTAATTTTAAACATTCTTCCGGTTCCAAGGAGTAATTCCGGCATAGTTATTTCGACACTATTAGACGGTATTTCATTTCCTGTTGCTTCAAAGACTTCTTTATAATCCTCTGTATTATAGAACCATGCATTAAAAGTTGAAGTTACATCTTTGAAATTTGCTCCATATATCCATTTTCCTTTTTTATAATTTAAGGCTGCATCAAATCCAAATCCAAATGCTTTTGCAAATTGTGCTTGGTTTCTGTATATAATTTTTGCATTTACTCCATATGATAATCCTTTTATTTTGGTTTTTTTGGCATAGGATAAAAAAAATGCATAGTCTGCAACAGAAAAATGTTTAATTCTACTGTAATCAATATTTCCATTGGCATCAATTAGCTCAAGAGTGTTTGGTATATCATCAATTCCAAATCTTAAAATTGTTGCTCCAATAACAGTTGAATCAGCGGTTTTAAATGAAGCACCCAGATAGTCAAACTTTGCAATTCCTGCAAAATATTCAGAGTGCATTGCAGAAACTTGATATTTATTATGTTGATTTACCAAGCCGGCAGGATTCCAATAAGCAGCTTCTGCATCATTTGCAGATGCTACAACAGAATTTGACATTGACAAAGCTCTTGCTCCTACCCCAACTGAAAGAAATTCGTTACTATAAATCCTTATCTGGGAATGAGCAAGTTGCAGAGAAAAAACAAAAATCAGTACTAAAAATTTTGGCATTTCGTAAATTTTGAATATTTTTACATTAATATTAGAAACTATAAAAGTGCAAACATATTGTCTTTTTTTTAAATTAAATTATGAAATGCTTATGGAAAAACTGCTTTTATAAAAAAAATATGACCAAGGAAACAAACCAAAACACTTAACTAAAAGCAAAGTTCTTAATGTTATAAGAAAATAATTTTTATTATAATAACCAAAAGAACTTAATATGCTCAATACTAACTAAATATAAAACTTTAAAGAAATGAACAACGATTTAAAATATTTTACTATACCTAACATATTAACGTTATTTAATCTAATTGCCGGTAGTTTTGCAATATTTTATGCCTTTGAAATGTCAGATAAATTATATTTGGCTTCTTTATTTATTTTTATTGCTTTAATATTTGACTTTTTAGATGGTTTTGTTGCCAGATTACTAAAATCTGAATCTAAAATAGGTGCTCAACTAGATTCTTTATCGGATTTAGTAAGTTTTGGGATTGCTCCTGCTGTTATAAGTTTTCAAATGTTGAAAAAATATGCACTTGAGATTATAAGCTTTTCTGTAGATTTGGCTTTTGTTGACATCATAATAATGATTTCTCCAATATTATTAATTGTTGCAGCAGCATTACGCTTGGCAAAATTCAATTCAGATGATAGGCAATCTTCATCATTTATGGGTTTAGCAACTCCTGCATCTGCATTGTTTTTTGCATCTTTACCATTGCTTTACAATTTTGACCCTAACAATTTAATTATTTTAAAAACTTGGTTAGATGTTAACTTACCTTTTGACTTTATTCTTGCAATTATTGGTATTCAAGTATATATTTTAACAAATTTTTGGTTTTATGCTGTTTCTATTGTTGTTTTTAGTATTCTTCAACTAGTAGATTTGCCAATGTTTTCTTTTAAATTTAAAGATTACAGTTTTTCAAAAAACAACTCAAAATATATCTTTATAATTATTTCTTTTATTCTACTAATATTCTTGCAAAGTTTTATTATTCCTTTCATTGTTATCCTATATATTCTTTTCTCTGTGGGAGATGACATTGGTGCTTTATTTGGTAAAAAATAGTTTTTGATAATTTTATATTTATGTGTTCTTGTTGTTAAATCATAAAACAAGAATTTCTTAAAATTCTTCATTTAAGGACATTCAATTATGACGAAAATAATAGGTAAAATTGAATCACTCAAAGCACTAAAAAAAGAATTAAATAAAAAAGATATTTATATTTTCAATTCAGTATCTGATATTAATGAATTTATAAGAGAATATAAAAACAAGAAAAATACCTTATTAAAAAATACTGAGAATAAAATTCTTGAAGAAATAAAAAGTATTAGGATAAAAATTGACAATAGGAATAAAAAAATAGAAGAATTACCTTCTTTATTAAAACACGATATTGAAAGCATAGATATTGATATAAAAAGACTTGCTAACATAAAAACTAATTTCATAACAAAGCATATTATTAAATATAAATTAAGAAAAAAAGAGAGAAAAAGATATTATTTAATAGAGAATTTTGATTACATAGTTTCTAATCAACAACAAAATATAAAGAATATAATTAGTAATCTTAATAGTAAAATTTCATATTTAACAGAAAACAAAGGTAAAGAAATTAAAAAAAGGAGTGAAACACAGATATACGAACTGAATTATATTAAAAGTACAATTGACAAACTATACCCCTTGATTGCTGGTGCTATTGGAGAGAATATGGTTGTAAAAGAATTATCAAAACTTTCAGATGATTATGTTCTTTTTAATGATTTTCACTTAGAATTTGATCCTCCAATTTATAATAAAAAAACTAAAGATAGAATTTTTTCGATACAAATAGATCATTTATTAGTTGCTCGTTCAGGTATTTTTTTGTTAGAAACTAAGAATTGGAGCAAGAGTTCTATAAAATCATTTGATTTAAGATCTCCTATTGACCAAATATTAAGAACAAGCTACGCTTTATTTGTTTTTCTTAATAATTTGCAAGATTTTGAATTTACAAACTCTCATCATTGGGGAGAAAAGAAAATTCCAATTAAAAATTTGTTAGTAATGATAAATAACAAGCCTAAAAATGAGTTTAAATTTGTTAAAGTTTTAAAACTTAAAGAACTGAATGGCTTTATTGAATATTTTGAACCAATTTTTAAAAAAAATGAATTAAAAAATATTGTGAATATTTTAACCCGCTTTATGCATTAATACAGCAGTATCCCTTTTTGTTAGTATTTTTGTAGGAATTCCATTAATTTTTTAAAGTCTAGCATAAATAAAAAAAATTCTATTTCATGAAAAGTCCCAAAACGTTTGAATAATGCAGTTAAATAAATTTTATAAGCAAATTATCTTCTTTTTTTCTTTTTTTGTTGTTCTTGTTGCTTTTGCATTTCAGCCAATCTAGATTGCCATTTTGATTGTTTCTTAGGTTTCTTTTTATTGGCATTAAGTGTTGCTAACAATGCGTCTTCATCAATCATTTTTCTGATTACCAATGTTTGAATAATAGTAACCATGTTAGATAAGAAATAATAATAACTCAAACCGGCAGAATAATTATTGAACCATAAAAGCATCATAACAGGCATCATGTACAACATCATTTTCATTCCTGGCATTTGTGCATTTCCGCCCGACATTTGATTTTTGTTTAATAATTGGCTAACTAGCATTGCAGCTGCCATAAGTAGGGTAAACAAACTTATGTGGTCTCCATACATAGGTATGCTAAATCCTGCTGGAAAATCGAATATAGAGTCATAAGAAGACAGGTCTGTTGCCCAAAGGAAACTTTTTTGTCTGAGTTCAATTGATGCGGGGAAAAAGCGAAACATTGCTATTAATATAGGCATTTGGAGTAACATTGGCAAACAACCTCCCATAGGATTTACTCCTACTTTTTTGTAGAGAGCCATTGTTGCTTGCTGACGTTCCATTGTTTTTTCTTTTGGTATTTTTTTATTTATTTCATCAATTTGAGGTTTTAAAACCCTCATTTTTGCAGATGATTTAAAGGATTTTAAAGTTAGAGGAAAAAGAACAAGTTTTATTAACAAGGTCATTACTAGTATAATAATGCCCATATTTGTTCCAAAGATTAAACCGAGAAAATTAAACAACGGAATTATGATATATATATTTACCCATCTAAAAACAGTCCAACCTAATGGAATCATTTTTTCCAAATCCAATTTATCTTTTTCGGCAACTGATACGTCAGATAAAATATCGTAATCATTAGGACCTAAGTAGTATGAAAACTCGTATTTTTTATCATTTGATTTTTCAAATTCTAAATAAATATTGCTTTCAAAGTCTTTTAAATATTTTTCTTCCAGCTCATCTTTTTCATATTTTAATTTTGCTTCGCTAAAAGAGTTATGTGCAATAAGTACAGATGAAAAGAAATGGTTTTTGTATGCTATCCATTTTACTTTAAGATCAATATTTTCTTCTTTATCATCAGATGTTTCTGTTAAATAATCTACTTCTCCGGTTTTTGTTTTATAATAAATTGTTGTGTTTTGGTTTTCCCATTTTGCACCTTTTTCTTGTCTTCTTGATTTTGCTTTCCACAATATATCAATATAACTAGCATTTGAAGCTATGTCGTTTTCAAGTCCATAAAATCTAACATCGTATTTAAGTAAGTAAGATTCTGGTTGCAAGGTATATTTGTATTCTATGTATTTTCCTTCTCCTGCGTTTACTCTTAATGTAACACTTTGCTTGTTTGTACTTGCATCAATAACAGGCTTTCCACTTATATTTTCAAAAAACAAATCAGAAGTATTAATTCTATTATTTTTTGCTGAAAAGCTTAAATTAAAGATGTTTTCATTATTCTCAAAAAGAATTAGAGGAAGGCTGTCGTGTGTTTTAAACTCCTTTAATTCAGCGTAATACGGATAAGCTCCTTTTGTTGTAAATTTAATTTTTATTTTTTTGTTTTCAAGTGTTATAAATTCTTCTATTCCTTTTGCAGAATTTGCAAAAACACCGTAATTCTTATCTAAATTAACTAGTTTAACAGAATCTACAATTGTACTATCAACATTAATCTGAGCTTTATTTTTTTCGACTTCGGAAATTGAATCTTCAATTTTTCTTAATGAATCTAAGCGTAATAGTCTTGAATTTTCTCTTCTTATAGAATCTTGTTTTCTTGATATTTCAGCTTTTTGTTCTTCTGTGGGGCTAGTGTATATGCCATATCCTATTAAAAGAGCAAAGATTAGAATTATTCCTATTATTTGATTTTTATCCATTTTTTATTATTTTTCGCTGTTGGCTTTCTGCTGTTGGTTATTTATTTAATTTATTACTTTTTTTTGCATGCTTTTAAAAATGAAATAAAAACAGGGTGTGGGTTTAATACAGTGCTTTTATATTCGGGATGAAATTGGACTCCTACAAACCATTTATGGTTTTCAATTTCAACAATTTCAACTAAACCAGAATTTGGGTTTATTCCTGTTGCCATCATTCCTTTATTTTCAAATTCTTTTTTATACTCATTATTAAACTCGTATCTGTGCCTATGTCTTTCAGATATATCTTTTTTATTATATTCTTTAATAAGTTTTGATTTTTCGTTAAGAACACATTTATAAGCCCCAAGCCGCATTGTCCCACCTAAATCATTAATATTTTTTTGTTCTTCCATTAAATCAATAACAGGAAATGGTGTATTCTGATGCATTTCTGTTGAATTGGCATCTTTTAGTTTTAGTACATTTCTTGCAAATTCAATTACTGCACATTGCATTCCAAGACATATTCCAAAAAAAGGGATATTGTTTTCTCTTGCAAATTTTATTGCTGTGATTTTTCCTTCAATCCCTCTGTGTCCAAAACCTGGTGCTACTATTATTCCGTCAAAATCTTTCAGTAATTTTTTTACACTTGATTCTTCAATTTTTTCTGAATGAAGAAATGTAATTTTTGGTTTACAATCAATTGCGGCTCCTGCATGTATTAGGGATTCATTAATTGATTTATAGGCATCGGGCAACTCAACATATTTCCCAACAAGTGCAATTTTTAGAGAACATGTTGAATTTTTAATTTTTTTAATTACAGATTTCCATCTTTCTAAATCAACTGTTTCTTTATATGGTATTTTAAATTTTTGTAAAACAACTTCATCCAACTTTTCTTTTTGCATTAAAATTGGCACTTCATATATTGTTGAAGCATCAATAGATTCTATTACAGAGCTTAAATTTACATTGCAAAATTTGGCTACTTTTTCTCTCACTTCTTTTGTTAGAGTTCTTTCGGTTCGAAGGACTAATATGTCTGGTTGTACTCCATTTTCAAGCAACATTTTCACTGAATGTTGAGTTGGTTTTGTTTTTAGTTCTTTTGAAGTTGAAAGATAAGGCACTAATGTTAAGTGTATTACAATAGTTCTTCCTTCTAAGTTCCATTTTAATTGTCTTATTGCTTCAATATAAGGAAAAGACTCAATGTCTCCTACTGTTCCTCCTATTTCAGTAATTACAAAATCATAATCTTCTTTTCCAAGCAATCTTATTCTTCTTTGGATTTCATCTGTAATATGAGGAATAATTTGAACTGTTTTACCAAGATAATCTCCTCTCCTTTCTTTATCAATAACTGTTTGATATATTCGCCCAGTTGTTACATTATTTGCTTGCGAAGTTCTAACATCTGTAAATCGTTCATAATGCCCTAAGTCCAAATCTGTTTCTGCTCCATCATCTGTAACAAAACATTCTCCATGTTCATATGGGTTTAATGTTCCTGGGTCAATATTAATATATGGGTCTAATTTTTGAATAGTTACAGAAAACCCTCTTGCTTTCAACAATTTAGCCAAAGAAGAAGAAATAATTCCTTTGCCTAGTGAAGATGTTACTCCACCTGTTATAAATATATAATTTGTTTCTTTCAAATTCTCAGGATTGAAATTAATCGTTTATTTGTGCTAATTCGTCAATTTGATTTTGAAGTTTTACAACATTTTCTTTCGCTTTTTCAATTTTCTCATTTATATTATTAATCATTGATTCTGAGTTTTTTGAACTTGCAAAAAAGCCAATATTATTTTCCCAAATTTTAATATCATCATTAAGCACATCAATTTTCTTTTGTAATTTAGAAATTTCATTGTATGCCAACCTTTCTGCTCCCGGCGAACTTTTTATAATTTCTACATTTTCATTAAATTTCAATTCATTTTGTTCTTCTCTGCTGATATTTAGTTTTCCTAATTGCTCATCAATAGCATTATGATACTCTTTATATATTTGATCCTTTTTATCATATGGAACATAACCTATGGTAGTAAAATTATTTTGAAATTCTTTTAATTGTTTTAAGTCATCTATTTGGTTTCCGGAGAAATCAAACTCTAATATTTGTTTAATAATTTCTTGTTTTAGGACTAAATTTTCTCTTTCCTTAGATTTTTTATCTTTAAAGTGTTCTTTTTTTCTGTTAAAGAAGGTATTACATGCTTTCCTAAAACGTTTCCAAATTTCGTCTGAATATTTTTGAGAAACAGGGCCTATTTCTTTCCATTCTTGTTGAATTTTTTTGTAAAGTTCAGTAGTATTATTCCACTCATTACTTGCCTGAAGACTTTCAGCCTGATTACATAAATCTAACTTTTTTTGATAATTATCATCTCTGTGTTTTTCATTTTCTTCATAAAATGCTCTAATCCTCACAAAAAACGCATCGCAAGCAAGTTTAAATTGATTATAAATTTCGTTATTATGTTCTTTTGGTACATATCCAATTTTTCGCCATAGTTTTTGAAGCTCAATAACCCTATTTGAAGCATCTTTCCATTCTTTATGCGAAGAGTATTCTCCTTCGGAAGCTTCCTGTGCTTTACTTACTAAAAATTGTTTTGATTCCAGATTTCTTTCTTGTTGAGCTTTAACTTCTTCAATATATTCAGAAAACTTATCGTTAATTTTTATAGTTGCTGCTTGAAACCTACTCCAAATTTCTTCTCTTTTATCATTTGAAACAGAACCTGCTTCTTTCCATTTTTTATGAAGGTTTTGAAGCTCTTTTTTTGCTTTTGAATAGTTTGTTTCTAAAAGAAGTTCCTCTACTTTTTCGCAAAATTTAATTTTTAAATCTAAGTTTTTCTTGAAATCTAATTCTCTTAGTTCTTTATTAACTTCAAGATAATCGTAAAATTTTTGAACTTGTTTGTTATATTCATCAAATAATGGCTTGGCATCTTTTTTTGGCACTAAACCAATTTTGTTCCAACTTGTTTGTAGCTCTTTAAACTTATTAAAGGTTTGATTAAATGTTTCCGGTTTATTAATTAACTCCTCTATTTCTTTAACTACTTGATATTTCAGCTCAAGATTTTTATTTTTTTGTTCTTTTAACCTAAGTTCCCAAGTTTCTTTTTTATCAACAAATTTTTGAAATAGTTCTTTAAATTTATTCTCATCTTCATCTTTTATAGGCTCATAATCATCAATATTCCCCTCATCTTTTATAAATTTTTCTCTTCTTTCTTTGTCTTCTGTTTTTATAATATTATAAAATTCATTTCTGATTTTTTTTACTTGCTTTTCGTATTTTGAGGTATCATCTTTTGTTAATAAATCAGCAAAAAGACTTAATAATTCTTCTTTTGTTTTGGATTTGAAATCAATTTCAATTTCTTTATCTTCTTCTTCGATTTGCTCAGTTGCAGTTGATAATTCTGCTTGTTTTTCTTCTATTTCTTTTGTGTCAATTTCTTTAAAAGAATCTTTTTCTGTATTTTTAGAAAAATATTCTATAATAGTTTTTTGAGTTTTTTCAGAAGTTTTTTCAATAGGTTTTGTTTGAACTTTTTCTTTAGGCTTTTCTAATTTTTCTTCTTCTTTTACTTCTAAGGTATTTTTTTGTTTTGTTTCCTTTGTAGTTTCTTCAACAATTTCTTCGTTTTGATTCTTTTTTTGTTTTATTCTAAGCAATATTTTATCTGCGGGACTTAATTCTTTATTCTCATTTATTGAGTCTAAATTATTTTCTGTATTTTTACTTTTATCAGACATGGGTTTTGATTTTAATTTAAATAGTATAAGAACATATTTTTATTACAAACTGCGAAATTAATATTTTATAATAAACTAGTCAAAAAAAACAGTTTAATCTTTTGCTTTTATATTTTATTTTAAAAAAATTTAGTATTTCAAAAAAAAGAGATATGTTTGTCTTTTAATAATTTTTATAAAAAAAATATTGTGACAAAAAGAAAACTATTTCAGCATCCTTGGAAATATAAAGAAGGCGTTTTAATTTCTATATTATTAATTATTATTGGGTTAGTTTTAGGTCTGTTAACCAAAAAGCCTATTAACTCGCCAGCTTTCCCAACAAATCTTTCATTGATTGTAACATACACATTATTGCTTTTTGCTATTTATAAGTTTGAACATAAACGACAAATAGTTCAATGGTTATCGGGTATCCCAGCTGCAATTAGCTCAACAGTTTTATTTGCTTTTTTAGCTGCTTTGCTAGGTTTCATTCCTCAAGTTAGCACAGGAATGGTTATGAATGACAGTTTATTATATAATCTTGGGCTTACGCATTTAACAACAAGCTGGATATTTGCATTTGGATATATCTTTTTTGTTACAACTCTGGGGTTTGCAACAGTAAAAAACTTTATGCCCATTAAAAAGAAAAGGATAGGTGTATTGTTAAGCCATGTTGGTCTATATGTAATTATACTTGCAGGAATTGCAGGTGATGGAGATATAAAAAGGACATATTTTATTTTACAGAACAATGGAGAACCAACTGATATTGTAAAAGATTTTAATTCGGAAACAAGATATAATACTCCTTTTAAATTGGAGCTAAATAAATTTGACATTAAAGAATACAATCCAAAAATTGTTTTGGTTGATGCCAAAACAGGGAATATTATTAAACAAAATAATAGCAGAAATTTTAGTGCTAAAAATAATGCAGAAGCCGATTTTAAAGAATGGAAAATAAAAGTAGTTGATTTTTTGTACTCCTCTGCCCCTGCTGATAGTTTTTATGCAAGTTTTAACGAAACAGATACTTTAGGTTCTCTTCCTTCTGCATTTGTTGAGATTTATGATAAGAATAACAAATTAATAAATAAAGATTGGATAACTTGTGGTAATTTTGTTTGGTTTAGAAAAAATATTTATGCTACCAAAAATTATTATTTTGCTATGCTAAGTCCTGAGCCAAAAGAATACAGCTCCGATGTTACTGCATATCTTCCAGAAGGGAAAAAAGAAACTTTTACACTTAAAGTAAATAGCCCTAAAACCATAATGGGTTGGAAGTTATACCAAACAGGATATGATGACACAAAAGGGAGATGGTCCAACTATAGTGTTATTGAAGCAGGTAGAGACCCATGGTTACCAGTTGTTTTTACGGGAATTTTTTTACTAATTGGAGGTGCATTCTATTTATTCTGGTTAGGAGGAAAATCTATTGAGGAAGAGGAAGAGGTAGAGGAAGAGGTAGAGGAAGAAGTAGACCATAATTAACTGATTTTTTAATTAATAATTCGACAAAACATTAAACCCAAACACAATGAACTGGATAAATTTTCCATATATAGCAATCCCAAGTATAGTGCTTTTAGTTATTTCTTCTTTGGTAGTAATATTGCCAATTAACAAAAAATTAAAAACTATTATTGCAAACACATCTTCTGTCTTAGCAATATTATTATTTGTTTATTTTATAATATCTCTTTGGATAAATCTTGATAGACCTCCTCTAAGAACTCTTGGAGAAACAAGGTTATGGTATGCGTTTTTTCTTCCAATTATTGGAATAATAACTTTTAACAGATGGAAGTTCTTTTGGTTTCTCGGATATAGCAATTTTATGGCTATCGTTTTTATAATTATAAATTTAACTCATCCTGAAACTTACAGTAAAACTTTAATGCCTGCTCTCCAAAGCTATTGGTTTGTACCTCATGTTGTTGTTTATATTTTGTCTTATGCAGTATTTGGTGTTTCTTGGATAGTTGCAATTGTAGGTTTGGTTAATTTTAAAAATAAAGACAATAAAAAGTTGTTGCAAATTGCAGACAATATAGTTTTCATAGGTTTTGCATTTTTAACTCTTGGATTGTTATTTGGAGCTTTATGGGCAAAAGAAGCATGGGGACATTATTGGACATGGGATCCAAAAGAAACATGGGCTTTACTAACATTTTTAGTGTACTTAATTTATATTCATCTGAGATCTTTTCATAAAGGAAAAATTAAGATACATTTTTGGGTATTAAGTATATCTTTTGTTTTTCTTTTAGCAGCATGGTTTGGTGTAAACTATATGCCTTCTGCAAAAAACAGTGTTCACACATACTCACAGCAAGAATAATTCAAAAATTTTTAATTATAAAAAGGAGTTTTATCAACATTCTTCCTTTTTTCGTATTTTAAATCTTTCATTACAGAAGATTTTATATTAATACGGAATGTATAACTTTTATGGCTTCCAAACGGAATAACATTAAAACTCATTTCCCAACAATGCAAATCTCTATGTACGGAAACATTAACAGAAACAAATTTCTTTGCTGAAAAATCATATCTTGAACTTGCAGTAATTTTCCAATTTTCTGTTAAGGAAAAACTACCGTTTAAATTTGCAGTTTGAGTTTTATCTGTTTCAAACGATTGGGTTTTTTTAATAAACTTTTTTCTAAGAACAAAATTATAACTTAAACTTAAATTCCATGGAATATCAAAATCTGCATATGGTATCTCAGGATTTGAGAAATAATAAAAAGGTGTTTCAATATTAGTATTTTCATTTGATTTATCTTTGTCTTTTTTGGGTTTTAAAGAACCTGAAAAAGAAATAGATGCATTTGTAAACCTAGCTAACCTCCTATTTTTAACAAATTCATAAGTGTTTATTTTTTTTCCATCTTCATTTAAAATATATGGCTCAAAATTGGCAGTAAACCTTGCCGAAAAATTCTTGAAAAATCTAGTGCTTCCAGAAACTCTTATTGGAGATAAATTCAAAGAATCAACAGCCAAATTATACGAAGTATTTATATTAAGACTTTCTAAAATCTTAATTTTTTTATCCTGCTCAATAGTATCGTTTTTATTTTTCATCTTCATCTCAAAAGTATTCCCTAAACTAAAACTTACAGCTCCGGATTTTCCAGTTGGAGGACTTCCATAAACAAACTTATCATAATGAGAATAATATGGAGTTGCCTTATCCTCAGGATTATATCCGTAGAACCCCCAAAATTCTTTTTCAAAATCTGGTCTATAATTATATGAAACAGAAGGAGACATAACATGCCTCAAGGCTTTAAAACGACCTTTATTTATATTAAAAGTCCCATATATTTTTGTTGAAAAGGGAACAGAAAAACTAAAATTAAAAGGATGGGAAAGTTTGTTAATAGTATCATTTGTTATCCCCTCTTTTAGCTCATCATTATCTACATATAAAATATTCCTTTCTATTAAGTATTTAGAATAAAGCCTACCAGTGTAACTTATTGTTGGAGAAACATTAATAAATTCAAGCAATTTAAAAGAAGTACTAATTGGTATTGAATATTTTAGTCCATTTTTCATTTTATTAAAAGTAGATTCTGTAAAAAGTGTAGAATCTCCTGTTGAAACTGAATTTTTTGCATTAACATTTACAGAAAAACCTATTTTTTGATACCATTTTGAACCTCCAGTTCCAATTTGTTTAAACGGAAATTGTTTTTTAACATTTAAAGAGATTGTTGGCAAGTTCAAATTAACAGAATGAGTTTTTGTATTTTGATTAACACCAAAATTTGCTGAAAAGTTTAATATACTTCCGGGTTTTGCCCATGAGTAGGATATGTTTGAAGACTTTTGTGTACTTATTGCTTCATTAATGTTTTTTGAATTTAAAGCAGTATGCTCAGATTTACCAAAGTCTAAATTAACAGAAAAGTTGCTATTAGGATTTGCTTTTGCATCTCTCCTGTACGAACCTCTTGCCCAAAAAGTTGTTAAAGTTACAGAGTTTGGCAATTCTTTTTCGCCGTTTTGATGTTTACTGTATGAAAGATTTAACCTTCCGGAGTATTTATACAGTTTTCTGTAATTTGTATTTAGAGTAAGCCCCCATCCTCCTTTTGTATAAACTTCTCCTGTTAATGCAGCATCAAACTTATCACTAAAAACCTGATAATAACCTCCATTTCTCAGGAAAAACCCTCTGTTATTATCCTCTCCATATTCAGGGATTAAAATTCCCGAGGAGTTACTTTTTGGGTTTGGCAATAAACCAAAAGGCAAGCCTATGGGTAATGGAATATCTGCAATATAAAAATTCATAGGACCGGAAATAATATGCTTATCCGGAATTTTTATTGCTTTTGATAATCTAATATAATAATGAGGATGGTCTAAATTGCAAGTTGTAAATTTTCCGTTTTTAATATGAAACTCTCCATTAGTTTGCTTTTTTCCTATTTCTGTATGCAAGAAAAAACCTTCGTCTTGCTTCATTTTAGCTCCTAAAACAAGTGCTCTTTTACTTTTAAAATTATATTTTATGCTGTCAACCGTAAATGATTCTTCTCCTTGTTTTAAAATTGGTTTAACTATTGATAAACTGTCTTTTATACTTTTTGAGAACAAATAACTATCCTCTGTACTTATTTCAACATACGAAGATTTTAGATTCATATCAGTAGCAGATAGTTCTCCAATACCATATAAAAACATTTTCTCTTCTGTCATAGAAAAAAGAATTGAGTCTTTACTGGAATAATCTATAACTTGGTCAATTGCATCAGGCGATATTATATTTGACTTTATTGAATCAGAAGCAATACTATCTGTTTGAATAGTATCATTTTTCATACTCTTTAAACTAAGAGTATCAACAATAACATCTTTTACAACTTGCTGATAAACAGTATCTTGCTGAGAAAAAGAAACATTAACTGTTAACACAAAAAATATTATAACAAAGCACTTTATATGAAATAATCTCTTTTTAATAATTAAATATATTAATTTTGTTGAAATTCAAATAACAATTATATTGCAAAAGTATAATAATAACATTATTTTTATGATACGTTTTGTATTAATATTTGTTAAAACTACTATATAGATCTTAAAATGATAAAACTTAAAAATATAATTTTTGTTATATCAAGCATATTTATTTTTAGTATAAATTATGCCCAAGACAAAACTGACAATGTAAATATTATTGTTATTGATGCTGGACACGGAGGAAAAGACCCAGGAGCAATAGGCAAAAAAAGCAAAGAAAAAGATTTAACTTTAAAGTTAGCTTTAAAATTAGGGAAATATATTGAAGAGAACATTCCTGATGTTAAAATTATTTACACTAGAAAAACAGACAAATTCATTGAACTTCATAAAAGATCAGAAATTGCAAATAAAAACAATGCCGATTTATTTATATCAATACATGTAAATGCAAGTAGGTCTAAAACTGCAACAGGAACATCTACTTTTGTTATGGGGCTTAACCGCTCTGCGAAACAAATGGAAGTTGTAAAAAGAGAAAACTCTGTAATTTTAATTGAAGATAATTATAAAATGAAATATGATGGTTTTGACCCAAACTCTCCCGAAACAGAAATAATTTTTTCTCTTTATCAAAACTCATATCTTGACCAAAGTATAAGAATTGCAGGAGAAATTCAAAATCAATTTCAAGATAAGGCAAAACGTATAAACAGAGATGTTAGACAGGCAGGACTTGTTGTTTTATGGAACTGTTCTATGCCAAGTATCTTAATTGAAACCGGGTTTATTACAAATCTTGATGAAGAAAAATTTTTAATGTCTGAAAACGGACAGGCAATAATTGCCTCTGCTATTTACAGAGCAATTAAAAATTATAAAGACTTAGTTGAAGGCAAAAAAAACAATATTCAAAATAATATTACTTTTAAAATTCAAATTGCATATTCTTCAAAAGAAATAGAAACAATTCCAGAGAACTTTAATGGTATTGAAAATGTTGAAAGAGTTAAAGACGGAAATTTTTACAGATATTTCACAGGAAATGCAAAAACATATGAAGAAATTGCTGAACTTCAAACTAAAATAAGAAAAAATGTTTCTCAGGCTTATGTTATTGCCTTAAATAATGGAAAATACATAACA
Source organism: uncultured Chlorobiota bacterium (assembly GCA_947311255.1). GTDB lineage: Bacteria > Bacteroidota > Bacteroidia > Bacteroidales > JAADGE01 > JAADGE01. The sequence continues at coordinate 19,024 of CAMZKL010000055.1, forward strand.
GTTAAAGATGCACTTCAATTATTGAATAATTAGTTTTTTTAAAGCTATTATTCTAATAACAAAATTATGAAAAAATGACAAGAGAGCAAAAAAGAGTAATTAGAACAGGAATATTTTTTACCATAATAATATCATTGGCAATATGGGGAGTAAACTACATAAAAAGCAATGACTTAATTACAAGCAAGACTAAACTTTATGGCAAATACTCTAATGTTAAAGAACTTTCTGTTGGAAATCATGTATATTTAAATGGAACAAAAATAGGGAAGGTTGTAAAAGTAGATTTTCTTAAGCAAAATTTAAATAAATTAGTTGTAGAATTTCACATAAGAAAAGACATAAAAATTCCGGACAGTTCAATTGCTCTAATTAAAAGTATTGATTTAATGGGAACTATGGGCTTGGAAATTCTAATTAATAAAAATTCTAAAAAATTTTACAAATCCGGCGACACCTTATTAACCGATGTTGAAGCAAGCCTTTCAGAAGAAGTAAACGCTCAAATTATGCCTCTTAAAATAAAAACAGAAAGTATGATTGGAACCTTAGACTCATTACTTGTTGCTTTTCGTGCTGTTTTTAATCCGAAAACCAGGGCAAATATAAAATCTAGTTTTGCACATATTAAAACTACACTTATAAATCTGGAAAAATCTTCTGTGAAACTTGATAACATTTTAGTTTCAGGAAAAGATAGAATAAGAATTATTTTAGAAAATGCAGAATCAATTACAAATAATCTTGAAAAAAACAATGATAATATAGAAAGAATTTTGAAAAACTTTGGCGATATTAGTGACACTCTTGCTGCTGCAAATATTACAGAAGTTATTAGCAATGCAAACGCATCTCTTGACAAATTCAGTAAAATTATGAACAAAATTGAAAAAGGAGACGGTACTTTGGGCTTACTTCTTAATGATAAAGAATTATACAACAAATTAGAAAACGCTTCTAATGACCTTGATAAATTATTAATTGACATTAAGGAAAACCCAAAAAGATATGTTCGTTTTTCTGCTTTTAGTTTTGGGAAAAAAATTATTGTTGAAGATACAGATTCTATTCCAAAAAAATGACAAAACAAGAAGCCGAAAATAAAATCATATCATTTAGAAAAAAACTTTCTTATCATAATCATAATTACTACGTACTATCTAAGCCTACAATTTCGGATTACGATTATGACATGATGCTAAAAGAATTAGAAGCATTAGAAAAAGAATACCCTGAATTTAATGATTTAAACTCCCCTACCCTGCGTGTAGGTTCAGACAAGGACAACACATTTACACAGGTAAAACATGAATACCCAATGCTTTCTTTGGGAAACACATACAATTTTGAAGAATTAAGTGATTTCGACAACAGAATAAAAAAACTAATTGGAGAAAACACACCATACAAATACGCTTGCGAATTAAAATATGACGGAACGGCAATAAGCATAAAATACAAAAAAGGTAAATTCTTTCAAGCAATTACACGAGGCGACGGAACGCAAGGAGATGATGTTTCAGAAAATGTAAGAACTATACGTTCAATACCTTTGCAACTTCAAGGAAATAATTTTCCAGATTATTTTGAAATACGCGGAGAAATAATTATGCCTCACAAAATTTTTTCTGAACTAAATAAAGAAAGAGAAGATATTGGAGAACAAACATTTGCAAACCCAAGAAATGCAGCTTCTGGAAGTATTAAAATGAAAAACTCGGCAGAAGTTGCAAAACGTAAGTTAGATGCTTTCCTGTATATTCTTCTTGGAGAGAATTTACCATCAGACTCGCACATTGAAAATTTAAACATTGCAAAAACTTGGGGCTTTAAAATCTCTGATAATAAAAAACTTGCAAATAATATTAATGAAGTTTTTGATTTTATAAATTACTGGGACAAAGAAAGAAAAAACCTACCCTACGATATTGATGGAATAGTTATTAAAGTTGATTCTAAAAATTTGCAAGACGAACTTGGGTTTACAGGAAAATCTCCTCGCTGGGCAATTTCATATAAATTTAAAGCAGAACGAGTTGCCAGCAAACTTATTTCTATTGACTACCAAGTTGGAAGAACAGGAGCAATAACGCCGGTAGCAAATCTTGAACCAATCCAATTAGCCGGCACAACAGTAAAACGAGCTTCTTTACATAATGCAGATATTATTAAGGAGCTAGATATTAGAATTAATGATACTGTTTTTGTAGAAAAAGGGGGCGAAATAATCCCGAAAATTGTAGCTGTTGATAAAGACAATAGAAGCATTTTTTCAGAACCAACAAAATATATAACTCATTGTCCTAAATGCAAAACAAAACTAAAAAGAGAAGAAGGAGAAGCTAAGCATTATTGCCCCAATGAATTTACATGCCCACCACAAATTAAAGGAAAAATGGAGCATTTTGTTAGCAGAAAAGCAATGGACATAAACTGCGGCGAAGCAACAATTAATGCTTTGTTCAATGCCGGACATTTAAAAAACATTTCAGATTTTTACATATTAGAATCTAAGCAAATACTTGAACTAGAAGGATTTAAAGAAAAATCTGTTGCCAACTTACTTGAGAGTATAGAACAATCAAAAAAAACACCTTTTGAAAGAGTTTTATTTGCTTTGGGAATTCGTTTTGTTGGAAGCACTGTTGCAAAACTACTTGCAAAAAATTTTAAAACCATAGAAAATATTGAAAAAGCTAGTATAGAAGAATTAATAAAAGTTGATGAAATTGGCGAACGAATTGCAAAAAGTGTTTTTAGTTTTTTTCGAGATGAACGGAATATAAAAATTATATATAATCTAAAAAATGCAGGTTTGCAATTTAAAAGTGAAAAAATTGAAGGAGAAACAGATATTTTAAAAGGTAAAAAGATTGTAATCTCAGGGACTTTCGAAAAACACTCTCGCAATGACTTAAAAAAAATGATTGAGCAAAACGCAGGAAAAAATACAAGCTCTGTTTCAAAAAGCACAGATTATTTTCTTGCAGGTGATAAAGTCGGGCCTTCAAAACTTGAAAAAGTTGAGAAATTTAAAATTCCTATAATTTCGGAAAACGATTTTCTTAAAATGATTAACAAATAAACAAATTTTAAATAATGTTGAAAGTAATGTTTCATTTTAAGAAAATGAATTAGCATTACTTGTTTTTATTTACACTAAATAAAAAAAACTGAAACATTATAATAAAAAATCCGTACAAATAAAAAGACAGAACTACTAAAAAAATTACAATGAAACACCCACAACAAAGATTTTGACACCCAAGGGCATGACTATAACACAGCATACAGATTACTTGCATAAGAAAGCAAGTGTTCCTATGTGCAGAGCAAAATAAATATCATTAACAAGAAAACACAAGGAATTTATTCAACATCAATTAATTAG
>CAMZKL010000056.1 GCA_947311255.1 uncultured Chlorobiota bacterium
CGGTATATACTTATTGAACTTTTCTAATAATAAAAAATCTTTTACTAAAAGATTAATAGTTAAATAAAGAAGCAGTATAAATTTCATTTTAAAAAAAACAGTAATTAGCAAAAGCTAATTACTGTTTTTTTTTGTTTCAACATTTTCGTAAAAACCAAAAAAAATTCCTTTGGCTCGTTTAAAAATTATAATATTAGAGTTAATACTAGCCATAATCTTGGGTGATTTTAAGAAATTTAATTTATAATTTATAATTCGACAACAATATTTTTTATATTGAAATGTTTATGATGTTTTTTATACATTTGCCGAAAAAAAAATGGCAGTTTTCTTGTTTAATGAAATAATTTTTGGACCTGTAAAAAGTCGAAGGCTTGGGGTTTCTCTTGGAATAAACTTACTTCCTCTGGATTATAAATTTTGCAATTTTGATTGTATTTATTGTGAATGTGGTAGAACTTATAAAGACAAATTTAAGGGAAGGCAATTTCACAAAAGAAAAGAGGTAAAACAAAGATTAGAAGAAGTACTTTCCCAAATGAAGCAAAATAATAATCCTCCTGACGTTATTACTTTTGCCGGAAACGGAGAACCAACCACACATCCAGATTTTGCCGAAATAATTGAAGATACAATTAAAATAAGAAATAAATACTTCCCGAAGGCAAGAGTTGCAGTACTTTCCAATGCAACTATGCTTAATAAAAAAAGTGTTTTTGATGCTCTTAATAAGGTAGATGATAATATTCTTAAACTTGATTCTGCTCTTGACAGTACAATTAAATTTATGAATAATCCTCTTCCTAATTTTTCTGTTTCAAAATTAGTTGAGAATTTAAAACTTTTTAATGGTAATTTAATTATTCAAACTATGTTTCTTTCAGGAAGATACAAAAATAAATCTGCTGACAACACAGGCGACAACGAAGTTTTTGAATGGATAAAACTCTTGAAAGAAATCAAACCGAGACAAGTCATGATTTATACCATAGAAAGAGATACTCCTTCAAAAGGATTAAATAAAGTTACTCCAAATAAATTAAATGAAATTGCAGAAAAAGTAAAAGATGCAGGTTTTGAAGTTCAGGTTTCTATTTAAGCTCGCATATGCAAAATAGTTTCTATTGTTCAACTCTGTCTAAAAAACAACTTCTAAAACAAGTTCAAAAACTTCTTCTTTTTTTCCTGCAATTAATTCATTTCCATAATATGCAAAAACTTTATTTTTTAAAAAACGATATGTTACTCCTCCAAAATAATATGTTTTACTAAAATTTAATTCTTGTTTAGAAACAAAATTATCATATCTTCCGAATAAAGCAAAGGAAGTTTTTGGAATTTTAAGTTCTCCAAAAACAGAATATCCATCGTTTTTTGCAGCATTCATTTTAATATCAATATATTTTCCTTTGTAATCTCCTTGCCCTGTATAGTACTGCCCAGACAAAATAAAATGTTTATCTTCGTATGTTACTGCAAACAAGCTCATTATAAATTTTTTTGTTATGTCATCTTTATTTCCTTTCCCCAAAATTCCTCCGTAAGAAAACTGCAACCCCGGAATAAATTCCGGCAAAGGTCTTATGGTTAGTCTGCCTTCAATTGTTTTATTGTTATTTTTTTCTATTGCATGATATCCTCCTCCGTTATATATCCCAATAGAATAACTTCCGTATTTACCAGGATAATGACTCCCTACTTTTTTTTGTGTTTCTGAACTTAATTTTTCTCCAATAAGTCCGTTAAACGAAAAACCAAAATCAGAGGTGTTTACAATTCCTGATTTCTCAATAAACATTTTACCTTGAGAACGGTACGTGTTTATTTTTTGTTCAAAATCAACAAAAGGTCTGTGAACTAAACCAAATTCTGCAAAAGAATTTTTGAAAAATCCTTTTTGAAAAGGTTTTAGCTTCAGATAAAGATATTTCATCCTTATTTCAATATTTCCAGCATCAGAACCTTCTGTGTCAAGAGTGATGTCTTGTGTGTATCTAATTGAAAGATTTGAATTTAACTTTGATTTGAAAGTAATATATCCTCTTTTTAAAAGAAATTGATTTGTGCTGTCAGTAATATTTTTATTGTATGCCAAATACCATGTACCAGAAATATCAATTTTTTTAACAATTTTTTTAACTTTTGAGCTGTCGGATTGAGCATTCAAGATATTCCCAAAAAACATAATAATAACAATAAAATCTAAAACTTTGCCTTTCATAAAAATAATTTAATATTTAAATACAAAGGAAAAACAATAAAATATTTTTGCAAAAACTTTTATACAATATAAAAAAAGCCCGATTAAAAAAATCAGGCTTCACAAACAAAACACACATTTGAAATTATAAAAAACTTCAAATATTAATTAATATTATAACTTACAGAGAATGAGTAAGTTCTACCTAAGCTGTAAGATTGAAAAATATATTCTTTATCTTCTATATCATAAGTTTTCTTATGAACTTTATCTAATATGTTTTTTACGGAAAATTTAACAGAAAAATTCTTCCCTATGGCTTTTGAAATGTTAAATTTTAAATTTGGGTATGAACGTTTATAAATATCAGGTGCATCCCCTCTTATTACAACTGCAAGTTTATCTCCTTCCATATTGAAAGAAACATTTGAGCTAAGTCCAAACTCTTTGTTATCATACGATAAAAACGCATTTACAACCCATGGTGCTTGTTCATACATAGGTCTTTTTAAAATTGCACTTTCCTCTGTGTTTGAATTTACAGGAAACTCAACTTCCGATTTTAGAACCGTAATATTGCTTCCAATCATAAAGTTATGTAGATTAATAAATCCTAGGTGTTGTTTAAATTCAAATTCAATACCATATAATTTTGAATTATCAATATTTACATAATGAAACTCGGTATTTGTTGCACGAGCATCATCAACAAGCTCAATCGGATTTTTAAAATATTTGTAAAAAACACTTGCAGAAATAATATCGCCATTCAACCCAAATTTTTCCCATCTTAAATCGAAATTATCAATTATTGTTCTTTGTAAATCCGGATTTCCTACTACACGCCAACCTTCTTTAAAATCATAAACGGCATAGGGTGCAATTTCTCTAAATGCCGGTCTTCCAACAGTTTTAGAATATACAAACCTTAGGTTCATGTTTTTATTTACAGAATAACGTGTGTTAAAAACAGGCAAGATGTCAGGATAAGTTCTTTCTGCTTTTTTATATTTATGATGATAAGTTGGAACTTTATTTTCAACAAAAATAGAATTGTTTTCAAATCTTGCTCCTGTAATTATTTTAAGTTTTTTTGTAATATCAATATCAATCATTCCAAATGCTGCCATCACATTTTCTTTAGCTTGGTAGCTGTTAAACCTGTCAGTAATTGTATCATTTCCTATATAAATGCCTTTGGGCGAATTATTAACATCTTTAATAATGTTTTCATCGGATATATATTCTGAAATATTTCCGTTAAACTCAATTCCTTGTGAGAAGATGTCAAATTTCTTTTCATCAGAGTTTCTACTTTTATAAGTATTGGCAGCTCCGAATTTAATTTTTGCACTTTTTCCTTTTATGTTTAAAGGAATTTCAAACTTTAATTTATTATCTGCATTATTTTCTGTCATAAACCTGTAAAAGCGTGCCGGAACAGCATAAGCACTTGAATTTATGCCTGTATTATCATAAGAAAAAAACCTCAAATCCGGTTCGTTTTGTTTTGATAGGGTATATGAACTAATCCAATTTATTCTAATATTTAAAAAGTTAGTTAAAATATGTTTTCCGGAAACTTGAGCTGATGTAAAATTTCTTTCTTGAAAACCTAATGTGTGTTCGTGCATATAAATATCGTCTTCCGGCCTAGGACCTTCTCTATATCTTGCAGATTTTAACCCACTGCTATTTTTTAATATTGAAATATTTAAGCTGTTATTCCTGTTTAGTTTATATGAAAAACCACCGAGTAAAGAAAGCATTATATCTTCCTCTCCTTTTTTTTCTTTTTCAGAAATATATAAATTCATTACTCCCGAAGAATTTTGCGAGTGTGTATAATCATATTTTGCATATAGACCATTGTCGTAGTATTTAAATTTCCTGTCGTAACTAGCTGAAAGAATAAACCCAAAAGGCTTACCAAATAGTTTTATTTGATTTCCTATTGAAAGTGAATGTCCATGATTTAGAAAAGATTTCTTTGTACTTGTTGACATTATTTTGTTAAATGATTTTGAAATTTCTGCAAGTTTCTCATCATTTTGATAAATTGCAGGAATATCATTTGCTTGTTCAGGAATATTTCTTATTCCGTCATCAATTCCCAAAGCATCATATTTCCCGCCTTCGTAGCTTATAAAATTTTCATTTAAGTTTGCTTGACTATTATACCCGATTGAATTAGAAAAATGCAATGTAAATTTTTCAGGATAACTTTTTGTTGTTACGTTTATATACCCTCCTGTGAAAGAAGCCGGTAAGTCCGGAGTAAATGATTTATGAACAATAATATTATCAATTATATTTGAAGGAAACATATCCATTTGAACTGTGTTTTTGTTTGGATCAAGTCCTGGGATTTCTGCACCGTTCAATGTAACCTTCGAATACCTATCACTTAAACCTCTGATGAACACATACTTACCTCCTGACACGGATATACCTGCAACTCTTTTTAATGCAGATGCAGCATCACTATCACCAAGTTTAGACATTTGTTGCGATGATACTCCATTTATTATACCTGCAGAGTTTTTTTGAACAGTATTTATTGCTGCATCAGTATTTGTAATTGATTTTGCACTCACTACAACTTCATCAATATCTTCTGCAATCTTTTCCAAAATAAGATTAAGAATTTCTGTATTACCGGGAATTAAATGTAAATTTTCAATTATTTGTGTTTTATAAGAGAGAAAAGAAACTGTAAATTTTTTTGCATTTACCGGAACATTTTCTAAACTGTAATTTCCGTCAAAATCTGATAAGGTAACAATTGCAGGTTCTGTTTCTTCTATTATAACCATTGCCCCAACTATTGCTTCCCCTGTTTCCTTATCGGTTATGTTTCCTCGTATTGTTCCTCTGTCTTGGGCATTTACAAAAAATACAGACAGGTAGAAAAGAGATAAAATAATAATAACTTGTTTCATTTTTTTGTGTTTGTTTGTTTGTGTTTGTTTGTGTTAGAAAAAAACCGACGGGAAAACCCGTCGGTAATAAAAAGAAATTGTTGTTTATTTATTTACTAGGGAAAGTTAAAGTCCAACCTGCTGCCCAGTTAGAGCTACCAAATGCTCCTTTGTAAGAAACATTCTCAAATCCGGAAGGATAAGTTGCCATATCATCTGTTTGTGCATTTGTAGGCACAGGATTATTTGCTGTTACACCAGGGTCTGCGATTTTGTTTGTGTTTCCGGCAAAAGCTAATGCCCAAGCATCTTTTATAGTTTGAGGGCATGGCAAATGATTTCCATCTGCATCTTTCGCTGTTGAAACTTTGAACAAAACACTAGCATCAACATTTGAACCATCTGTTTGTCCTGCTACATTATAAAAAACATTGTTTTGTACATGAACATATCCGTCTTCCCACATTTTATATGAACATCCTGCCATTGTTCCACCATCTTCAAGATATTCAATGTCAACACCTTTGTCAAAATTCATAAAAATTGAATTTGCATAAGTTACACCTGCGTTATCTCTTAATGTAAAAGTTTTGCTTTCTCCACCTTCAACACTAATGTATGTAGCATTATAAATTTCCGGTTTTGCATAAGGTGTTCCTATTTCATTGTCTTTTGGTCCTCCATCATGTTCTCCACCTCTGTCAGAATCGGCTGCTTGAATAGTTAACCAAAACTGTCCTTTTCCATGAAAACCTTGGTCATAATCGTAAGAATCATCTTTACATTTTACTATTAATGCGTGTTTTACAAAAACAGAACCTCCAAAAAATTCAATACCATCATCGTTGTTTGCAATAACCTCAAGATAATCAATTGTTGTTCCGCTACCAACTGCACCAAGTGTAAGTCCGTTTATTTCATTACCTTCGCCAATATCAGTTCCACCATGACGAATTGAAACATATTTTAATGTTCCGGAATTATCTGCATCATTATTTCCGCCGTATAAACCTCTTGCTTCGCTTGTAGAAATTCCTTCAATTGCTTTATCTGTTGTTAGGTTATTTGTTGTAGCTTTTCCAAGCATAATTACACCACCCCAAAGACCTCTTGCATCGGCACTAACGCCGGTTCCTTCTCTGTTATCTGCTTCGGCAGTAAAAATAATTGGTTTTTCAGCAGTTCCTGCTGCCATTATTTTTCCACCTCTTGCAACAACTAATGCACTTGCACTTTCGCCTGTTCCTGGTTTTCCTTTTATTAATGTTCCAGGCTCAATTGTTAAAGTTTGTCCATCGTTTACAAAAACTAATCCGTTAAGAACATATACTTCACTTTCTTTAAATGTATAATTACCTGTACCTTTACCTTTATCTGTTACAACAATATTTCCATTTGCATCTTTAACAAAAGTTGTTGCATCTTCATCTACTGGCGTAGGTTTAATTGGGTCTGGTTTGCATGAACTTAATGTAATAATTACACCAAGTATTGCAATTGCGGTAAATTTTAATAAATTTTGTTTCATTTTTCTTTGTTTTTAATTTAAATAAAAATTTTAATAGTTTTATGACTGTTAAATTATTTTGCAAAAGTAATCCGACTTATAAAAAAATAGGTTAAGGAATGTTTAAGAAAATATTAAACAATTGTAAGTTATTTGTTAAGTAATCGTTAAGTTTGAATGTTTTTTGCTTAATGAGAAGTAGCTAAGCATTTATTTGGTACTAAAAAAACATCAAACAGTAAATAAATTTTAATGCTAAGGTTTTAATGAGTTCAGTCTAAAAATGTTAAACACTCGAAGAAGAACTCTGTTAGGGTTTGTTAATTGGCTGTAAATGAGAAGTTGAAATTTTGAGTCCTATCCGAAAAGTGTCGGTGTGAATATTTTTGCAAAATAGCAGTAATGTTATTCTCTTATAATCAATTAATTAACAAATTTACACCGACA
>CAMZKL010000057.1 GCA_947311255.1 uncultured Chlorobiota bacterium
AGTTAAAGGACACATATTAAATTCAATAAGTGTTTCTAAAAGTTTTATTCTTCTTAAACGATGTCTGTAAAATCCTCTGCGAGATTGCCTGCTTTCTCTGCGTGCAGCATTTTTTGAAACTTCTTTAATTTTCCCCATATCAACTACCCCCTCAGGAAAAATTCTAATACCTGTTCCGAGAATTTTCTTTTTTTCATCATCAACAACTGCCCAACCAATTGAGTTTGTGCCTAAATCTAATCCGAGTATTTTTGCCATTTGATATTTTTTTTGTGAAAAGATTTTGAAAAGTACAAAAAAATATCTATTTTTACAAACATAAGAACACAAATTCCTTTTGTAATCTTATCACAATAAGGCTATATGCCGTAGTTCAAAAGAACTTTGCCCCTGCTTCGGTAGGGGCTTTTTTATAGAAGTAGAATTGTCAAATTCTCATAACATCAGAAATTCCTTTTCGCGTTGTAAGTCTTATATCATATTTATCTTGTAGTTCAGAAAAACTTTCAAGAGCAATCTCATGCGTATTATTTACAGCAGAAATATGAGAAAGGAAAATAGTTTTTAATTTTGAAGAAGCAAAATTTTTAACTAGTTCAAATGCTTGTGTATTAGACAGATGTCCTTTTGGTGAAGAAACTCTTTCTTTAAGAAAATAAGGATACAATCCTGTTCTTAGCATATCTGTATCATAATTTGCTTCCAAAAATGCAGCATCACACTTATAAAATTCCTTTTGGAAAATTTCATCAATATCACCAATATCAGTCATAACACCAATACTGTGTCCAGCTATTTCTATTCTAAAACTACAAGGGTCAATTGCATCATGTTGTTTTGCAAATGGATGAACAATAATATTTCCTATAATATAAGGTGTGTTAGTTTCAAAAATCTTGAAATTTTCAGACCTGTTTTTTTTATAACTTTTAAAATAAGTCTTTTTTGTATAATAAACCGGTATTCCAAGTTTATTGCTTGTAGAACGTGCTCCCTGAATATGATCCGTATGTTCGTGCGATATAAAAATTGCTTTAATTTTATTTTTATCTAAATTTGCATCTTCCAATCTTTCAATAAGTTTTTTATAATAGATTCCAATATCAACTAAAACAGCTTCATCCTTATTACCCACATAATAACAATTTCCATTACTTCCGGAAGCTAATGCACAAATTTCAACCATTTTTTCATAATTTTCCCACAAAGTAATAAAAAATAAGGTTTTTCTAAGAATTTAGTGGAGAAATTTAAAATTTAATATTTATAAAATTTATTATAATAAGTTTTTTTATATATTTGCAAATTCTAAAAATTGAACAAAAAATAATAATAATTCAGAAATGGCTACATTACAGAAAATTAGGAATAGAGGACCAGTTATTGCTATCGTTATAGGTATTGCATTAGTTGCTTTTTTACTAGGAGATATAAGTAAAATATTTTCAAGCAATGAACAAAATATTGCTGAAATAAATGGAAAAAGTGTCTCGCTTATGGACTATCAAATAAGCTATAATAATTATGAGCAAGGTTTTAAAATGTTAACCGGAGAAACTTCAATCTCAGATGCTAACAAAAAATATGTTAAAAGCCAAGTTTGGAATAAAATAGTTCAAGATTATGCACTATCAAGCACCTATAAGGAACTTGGAATTGATGTTAGTGGAATGGAACTTGCTAAAATTATTAGCGGCGAAAATATTCAAACAGGACTTGACCCATTAACAAAACAAGTTTTTTCCGATAAAAGTGGAAACTTTAATGTCCAAGCAGCAGTTAATTTCTTCTCTAATTCAAGTGAAACAAAAGATGGAGCCAGAGTTGCAAAGTTTTTAGAAGAAGAAATGAAAAATAATAGAAAATATACAAAGTATATGGCTCTTATTTCAAAAGGAATAAATGTTACAAATCTTGAAGCTAAAAACTTATACAAAGAAAGAACAGAAATTGTTGATTTTGATTATGCTGTCAAAAAATATAATACAATACCAGATAGTTCTATCAATGTTAGTGATGCGGAATTAGAAAAATACTATGAAGAACACAAAGCAGAGTATGAACAAAAACACACAAGAGACATTGCTTATGTAACTTTTAATATTCTGCCATCCGAAGAAGATAAAAAAGTAGCAAGGGAAGAGCTAGAATATTATAAAAAAGAATTTAAAGAAATTTCTGTTGATTCAACAAACCAAGATATTATTAATTATATAAATGCAAATTCACAAGTTAAATTTTCATATCCTCATGTTTCTTTTGACGAACTTAAAGATTCAAGCCTTTTTTATGCAAACTCTAATGAAGTTTTTGGGCCAGTTCTTGAAAATGGAAGTTATGTTATGAAAAGAGTTTTCGACAGAACTTCAATTCCGGATTCTATTGAAGTAAGACATATCTTAATACAACCAGATGGTAAAAAGATTGCTGATATGAAAAGAGCAAAAGAAGTTGCAGACAGTCTTCTAAATTTAATAAAAAAAGGAGCAGATTTTGCCGAAATTGCTAAAGAAAATTCAATTTATAAACAATCAGCAGAAAAAGGTGGAGATTTAGAAATGTTAGCAGAAAGCTCATTTTTAAACCAATTTGGACCAGAATTTAGTGATGAATGTTTTAAATCCAAAAAAGGAGAACTAAAGATTGTTGAAACTAAATATGGAGTTCATATTGCTGAAATAATTGGAATGAGCAAAGATTCTAATGAAAAAGTTAGATTAGCATTATTATCTCAAGAAGTTAGACCAGGAAACACTACTGTAAGTGCCTATTTTGCAAAAGCAAGAGATTTTTCTTCAAATTCGGATAATAGTATAGAGAAATTCAATAAATTAGTAGAAAAAGAAGGATATACAAAAAGAATTGCAAATAATATTGCTCCTGAAACAGAAGTAATTGCTGGTATCGAGAATCCTAGTTCAATAATTAATTGGATTTTTAATGATGATACTGAGAAAGAATCTGTTTCATCTGCTTTTCAAGACGGAGACATGTTTATTGTTGGAATTGTTACAGAAGTAAGAGAAGAAGGAATAGCTCCATTAAATCAAATAAAAAACCAAATTACTGCAAAAGTTGTGAAACAAAAAAAAGCAGAAAAGTTTGTGTCTGAGATGAAAGGAGAAACTAATCTTGTGAAAAGTGCTAAAAATATCAGCTTCTCTTCTTCAAGGCTTAATGATGATGGTATTGAGTATAATGTTATAGCAACAGCAGTATATTCAGAAAAAGATAAAATTTCTGAACCAATTATTGGGGAAAACGGAGTCTATGTTCTTAAAGTTAGCTCCAAAACAGGAATAGATAATATTGATAAAATAGATGTTTCAAATGATAAAAATAATGCTCAAAGAAGATTTTATTTTAGAGTAAGCAGAGAAGCGTTTGATGCTGTTAAAGAAGCTGCTGATGTTATAGATGATAGATATAAATTTATGTAAATAATACAATTGATTTCTAAATTAAAGAGGTGTTCTTATAAGAGCATCTCTTTTTTTGTGAATTACTTTCCTCCTATTAAGAAACATTATAAATAAAATGTAAAACTTCCTTATTTTGTATTTAGTTATCTGTATACATCTGATATGCAGAGCAATAACTGATTTTAGTATTTCTTCATTTGTATATGATAAAAGTCATAGGATAACATTGTACATTTTCGGAACTTTATAATAGAAAAATAAAAATAATTTCCTATGAATGTAAAAGAAACAAAAAACGAAAGAACACAACTATTAAATTACTTGTGGGAATTTCAAAATGCAAAAGGCTACATTAGCACAGCAGACATTAGAACA
>CAMZKL010000058.1 GCA_947311255.1 uncultured Chlorobiota bacterium
AAGTCTAATTCTAGCATACTTTGTAAATTTCTCGCAAGGTTCAATAAAAATTTATACAGACCTGAAAGAAGAAACTGCTCAATTTATGGTGTGGCTGAACGAAGAATCGCAAGATGCATACCCATCGGATGAAATTATAATTGAAGACTTATTGCCAGGAAAATATGTTTTGCAGGTTAGTTTTAATTCTGATACCATTGCAGATTGGGTAAAAACTTTCAAAATGAAAAAGAATGAAAAAATTGTTTACGAAGTAATTAAAATGAAAGACTTTGGAAAGAGTGTTGGAAAGATTGGCAGAGGTTTTGGCAAAATGAGTGGTAAAACAGAGGAAAATGATAGTGATGACCTTATTCAATATTATAGGTTAGAAAAAAAGAAATAATTATTTCAGGTTTTCTAAAAAGAAGTTCCAAAGATTATCTTTTGGAGGATTTGCTTTTATAAGTAGAGGTTCTTTTTTTACAGGATGAATAAATTCTGTTTTGTAGGCATGCAAACAAATTCCTCCATCAGGATTTGAACGAGGTGCTCCATATTTTAAATCACCTTTTATTTTACATCCAATTTTTGTAAGTTGAGCTCTTATTTGATGGTGTCTTCCTGTGTGCAAGTTTATTTTAAGAAGATAGTACTTTTCAGATTCTAAAATTGTTTCATATGTTAGCATTGCTTTTTTAGAATTTAAAACTTCTTTATCATTTGCATAAGATTTGTTTTGTTTTCTGTTTCTAACTAAAAAATGTGTTATTGTGTCTTTTATTTTTGGAGGAGCCTTATCAACAATTGCTAAATACGTTTTCTTAATTTCTTTTTCTGCAAACATTTTGTTTATTCTAACTAATGACTTGCTTGTTCGAGCAAAAATAACAATCCCACTTGTTGGACGATCCAGTCTGTGAGTAACTCCCAGAAAAACTTCGCCTGGCTTGTTGTATTTATCTTTTATATAGGACTTTACATCTTCTGCGAGAGTTTTATCGCCAGTTTTATCTCCTTGCACAAGATCTCCGGGTTTTTTGTTTACAATTAGAAGATGATTGTCTTCGTAAATTACTTCAAGCATATTACTATATATTTTTAAGGAAGCAAAAGTATTAAAAAAGAGCAAAACAAAACATTTTTTGTTTTGCTCTTTTTTATTGTAGTTTTCCAAAAATAAAAAACCAAGAATTAATATTTGAAAAGTAAAGTTAATTGCTTGTACGGTTAAAAACAATATTTTGTTGTGTAAATTTAGAAATTTGCACAAATTAAACACCTTAGCTTTCAGTATAACAAGAATATACTAATGCATATTAGTAGAAAGCGTTTTTATTGTTTGTTTTTATCCCATTAATTCTTCAATTTCATCAACTTCAATAGGCTCATTTGCCAATAAATCAATTGGTTTTTCTTCTGTTATTAAAATGTCATTTTCCAAACGGATGCCAAACCCCTCCTCCTCAATATAAATCCCGGGTTCGCAGCTCATTACCATACCTGCCTTAAAAATTGTGTCTTTAGAGCCAACATCATGTACGTCTAAACCCATAAAATGTGATGTTCCGTGCATAAAGTATTTCATTCTAACAATATCCTTTTTGTTTTTATCTTTATAATCATCTTGGTTTGCTAAACCAAGATTTACTAATTCTTCTTCAATAAAAGAATTAACCTTTTTATTAATCTCATTAATTGTTGAACCAACAACCATAAATTTTTTTGCCTTTTTCATAACTCGTAAAACCGCATTATAAACTTCTTTTTGTCTGTCTGAAAATTTTCCGTTAACAGGAATTGTTCTTGTTGTATCTGCGGAATAGTTTGCATATTCTGCTCCAAAATCCATAAGTACTAAATCTCCGTCTTTGCAAACTTTATCATTAGAAACATAATGTAGTACACAATTGTTTATTCCAGAAGCAACAATCGGTTCATAAGCATGTCCGTTAGCACCGTTTTTAATAAATTCGTTAGTAATTACAGCTTCAATTTCAAATTCTTTTATTCCTGGTTTCATCAATTTTAGAACTTTATGGAAAGCCTGAGTTGTAATATCACATGCTTTTTGCATAAGTTTAATTTCTTCTGGTTCTTTTTGTAATCGTAGCTCAGATAATATTGGAGCAAGTCTTTCAAAGGTATTTAATGGGAATTTCTCTTTTAATTCTTTTATAAATCTTGCATCTTTATATGGAACATTGGTGTTAAAATTTGAATGTTCGTTACTGTTCAAAAATACATTATTTTCTATTAATAGAATTTGTTTTAAAAGAAATTCAAAATCAGAAATAAATTTTACATTTTTAATTCCGGAAATTTCAGATGCTTCTTTTTTTGTTAATTTATGACCTTCCCAAATTTCAAGTTTTTTATTTGCTTTCAAAATAAATAACACCTCTTTGTTGTTGTTTTTTGCATTTGGGTTTAAAATTAAAACCGATTTTTCTTGCTCAATTCCTGTTAAATAGAAAAAATCGGAATTTTGTCTAAATTTAAAAGTCTGGTCTCCATTCCTAGGCATTTGGTCGTTAGAATTTATTATTGCAACACCTTTATTATTAATTTTAGAAAGAAGTTTTTTGCGATTTTTAACAAAAAGGTTTTTTGGTATTTTTAAGTATCTCATTATTTAGAATGATTATTAATAAACAAAAAATGTTTTTGAGCATAAATAAAAGACAAAAAAGTCTTTAATTTTGACTTGTTACAAAAGTATTCAAATTAATTTAATAAATTATTATTCTATGAGCAATTTTATTTCGTCTTCCATAGGGAAGAAATTAATTTTAAGCTTATCAGGTTTGTTTCTAATAACATTCCTATTAGTGCATTTAACAGCAAATTTATTTTTGCTGGGAGGTTCAGATGCTTTCAATGTTGCAACACATTTTATGGATACAAATCCTATAATTCAAATTATGCAACCTTTGTTAGCAGTTGGGTTTTTTATTCACATTTTATATGGTGTTATAATACAAATTCAAAATTGGAAAGCAACACCTGTAAAATATAAAAAGCTTAATCAAAAAGAAAGTAGTAAATGGTCTGCCAGAAACATGATTTGGCTTGGTCTTTTTATTTTTGCTTTCTTAGTAATTCATCTTGGGAATTACTTTTATGTAATGAAATTTGCATCTCACGACATGGGGAAAGTTATTGTTGATGGCGTTGAAATGCACAATTCTTATGCTTTAGTTTCAGGTTTATTTACAAATGAATCTTTCGGTTTTATTTACTCAGCAATTTATATTATAGGTTTTGTTGCCTTAGGTTTGCACCTTAATCATGCATTTTGGTCTGCATTTCAAACAATTGGATGGAGTAATGAAGTTTGGAGAAAACGTTTAAGTATTATTGGAACTTTATATGCAATTTTAATTGCTGTTGGTTTTTCAATTATACCACTTTATTTTATGCTTATCAACTAATTTTCTTCACGACGATTAAAAAATTAAAATTATGACAAAATTAAATTCAAAAGTTCCGGAAGGAAAACTTAAAGATAAATGGAGCAATTATAAAGCTCACCAAAATTTAGTAAACCCAGCAAACAAACGTAATCTTGACATTATAGTTGTTGGGACAGGTTTGGCTGGTGGAGCTGCAGCTGCAAGTTTAGCAGAGCTTGGTTTTAAAGTTAAGAATTTCTGTTATCAAGATAGCCCAAGACG
>CAMZKL010000059.1 GCA_947311255.1 uncultured Chlorobiota bacterium
AATGTTGAACTTTTTATTCAATCAAGTAATATACGAGCGTATAAAGATGAAGAATACACAGAACTAGGTTTACAACTTGTTGAAGATGTGAGCCATTGCGATATTCTTGTTGGTGTAAAGGAAGCACACATCCCTACTCTTCTTAACAATAAAACATATCTTTTCTTTTCGCATACAGCAAAAGAGCAAGAATACAACAGACCGTTGATTCAAGAATTTTTAAAGAAGAGTATTAAAATGCTAGACCACGAATATTTTACAGATGAAAAAGGAATGCGACTTGTTGCTTTTGGAAATTGGGCTGGTTTAGTTGGTGCATACAACGGACTAATTGCTCTTGGAAAAAGAACAGGAACTTTTAACTTAAAAAGAGCAATTGATTGCCACGATATTCTTGAAATGAAAGAAAATCTTAAAAAAATAAATATACCGAGCAAAAAGTTTTTAATAACAGGTGGTGGACGAGTTGCTCATGGTGCAATGGAAATTCTTGAAACTGCCGGAATAAAAAAAGTTTCTCCCGCTGATTTTCTTAATAAAGAATTTAACGAAGCTGTTTACACTCAATTAGACCCACAATTTTATGTTGAAAGAATTGATGGAGAAGAATTTGATTTACATCATTTTTTTAAAAATCCAAAAATGTACAAATCAACTTTTAAACCTTTCACAAAAGTTGCAGATGTTTATGTTGCTTGTCATTTTTGGGATGAAGACTCTCCAAAATTTATTACAAAAGAAGACTATAAAGACAAAGATTTTAGAATTTCAGTTATTGCAGATGTAAGTTGCGATATTGCCGACCCAATTGCATCAACATTAAGACCATCAACAATTGCAGACCCTTTTTATGGTTATAATAAAGAAACGGAAGTGGAAGGCGATGCTTTTAACAAAAATAATGTAACAGTTATGGCTGTTGATAATCTTCCGGGAGAAGTTCCTCGTGATGCCTCTCTTGATTTTGGGCAAGGTTTAATAGATAAAGTTTTTCCTTCATTATTTGGTGAAGACACAACTGGAATAATAGAAAGAGCAACAATAACAGAAAACGGAAAACTCGGAAAACATTTTCAATATTTAAAAGATTTTGTAGAAGGAAAATAAAAAATAGACCTTGCGGGTTTCAAAAACCCACAGGGTCTTGCAACAAAAAATAATTTGACCAAAACAAAAAACATATCATCTTTAAAAAAACAAGATTTTGAAGAAGTTTTTAAAACCTACTTCAAACCCTTAACTGCCTTTGCGTATAAATTTGTGAAAGATACAGATGATGCAAAAAGCATTGTACATGATGTGTTTATGAAACTTTGGGAAAAGCGTGATGATATTGACATGTAAAAATCAGTAAAGTCATATCTTTTTACTTCGGTGAACAACAGGAGTTTAAATCATATTCGTGATAACAAAAAATTTGCTCATCAAGAGTTTATTTTAGAAAACGAACACGACAAACATTGGGAGCTTGCCGATGAAATGGAAACCGCTGAAATTCAGAAAAAAGTTGATGCAACATTAAATAAAATTAGCCCAAAAGCAAAACAAATATTTTTAATGAGCAGAAATGAGGGCTTAAAATACAGAGAAATTGCTGAAAAACTAGGAATTTCAATAAAAACTGTTGAAACTCATATGTCCACGGCACTAAAAGAACTCAGGAAAAATTTGAAGGAATATTTAATGGTAATTATTTTTATGATGTTGAATAATTTAAGATAAATGGACGAAATAAAGAATGAAAATATAATGCTTCCAAATGAAATTATTGAAAATAAGATATTTCTTATTCGGGATAAAAAAGTGATGTTCGATAAAGATTTAGCTGAACTCTATGGAGTTGAAACAAAAAGGCTAAATGAACAAGTAAGGCGTAATATAAAAAGGTTTCCTGAAGATTTTATGTTTCAATTATCAGAAATTGAGTTTAAAAACTTGAAGTCGCAATTTGCGACTTCAAGTTGGGGAGGACGACGCACTTTGCCCTATGTGTTTACAGAACAGGGAGTTGCAATGCTCTCAGGCATATTAAATAGTAACAGAGCAATAAACGTAAATATTCAAATAATGAGAATATTTACAAAAATTCGTGAAATGCTCACTGATAATTTAAGTATAAAACTTGAAATTGAGGAAATTAAAAAGAAACTTCAAAATCAAGATAAAAACATTGAATTAGTGTTTACTTATCTTGATGAACTTATTGAAAAAAAAGATAATTCAAAAGAAAGAAAACAAATAGGATTTAACAAATACTAATACATTAATGGATAAATTAATCAATTACAACAAGGGTAAAACCAAAAACAAGTGTATAAGAGTTAGACAAAACTAAATGCAAGAACAAAATCGACATATCACATTAATATTTAAGCATCTTTCCGGAGAAATTGATAAAACCGAAGAGAAGCAACTTTTTGATTGGCTTGAAGAAAGCAAAGAAAACAAAAGCATCTTCAATGAGTATCAAAAAGTATGGGCTATGTCAGATACTTCGTATAATTCTGAAATTGCAAGTATTGATATTAATGATGAATGGCAAATCTTCAAAAACAATGTTGGTTTTGATGATAAAATTTTAATACCGAAACAAAAAAACAAAAAGAAATTTTCTATTTACAGTATTGCGGCAACAATATCTGCAATATTACTTCTGTCTGTTGCAACATTATACTTTTTCAAACCTAAACAAGAAGTTATTTTAGCCCAAAATGAAGTTGTTGAAACTAACTTGCCAGACGGAACGAAAATCAGCATAAATAAGAACTCAAAAATATTATATTCTAAAAAATTCAATAAAAAAGAAAGAAGAATTGAGCTAAAAGGAGATGCTTATTTTAAAGTTGAAAAAGACAAAACAAAACCTTTTATAATTAAAACCGAAAGTTTTTATGTTGAAGTTCTTGGAACAGAATTTTATGTAAACTCAAATTTATTGGAAAGAAAGGTTGTAGTTTCCGAAGGGACAGTTGCAGTTTATAAAAAGAAAGACAAAAGCGATAAACTTATTATAACAGCAGGACAAGAAATTGTTTTTGACAATAAAGAAAACAAGTTAAGAAAAATTGAAACTTTCAATAAAAATTGCATTGCTTGGAAAACAAAAGTCTTCAATTTCAACAACCAAAGTTTAGAAAATATTTTTAAACAATTAGAAGCTGTTTACAATGTAAAATTTGAATTTAAAAATCCGCAACTTAAACAATGCAGACAGTCTGTTTCGTTTGAAAACCAAACAATTGATGAGATTTTAAATGTTCTGCAAGCAACTTTTGATAATATTTCATTTAAAAAAGAAAAAAATATAATTGTTGTAAACGGAAAGTCTTGTAAATAGCATTCGCAAAAAAAGAAGACCCTGCGGGTTTTAAAAAACCGCAGGGTCTGGCTTATAAATTTTTAGCATAAAAATATGCAACAAAAAAGGACAAAAATATTAATTTTTATATCTTTTATTTTTCTTGTTTTTACTGCAAGTTCACAAAATGCAAACCTTCAAAAAAAAATAACAATTATTGCAAAAAATAAAAGTTTAACTTTTGTTTTAAATGAAATCCAGAAGAAAACAGATATTAAATTTTCTTACAATACACAATCTATAAATTCTGACAAAAAAGTTACACTAATTGCCCGAAAAAAAACGGTAAATAACATCCTAAAAAATCTTTTTCACGATTTAAACATCGAATTTATTTTCGTTGAAAAACAAATTGTTTTAAAAAAGAAGTTCAATATTCCAAAAAAGAAAGTAATTGTTAAGAAGAAAGAAGATAACATCTTTACAATCAGTGGGTTAGTGAAAGATGAGTTTAATGGCGAAGTTTTAATTGGTGCTGGCATAAGTTTGCAAAATTTACATCTTGGAACCATGACAAACGAATATGGTTTTTATTCTTTAACACTTCCTAAAGGTAAATATATTCTAAATTTTTCATCTATCGGGTTTGCAAGCAAAAAAATTGAAATAAACCTAAGCTCTAACATAAAAATTTCTCAGAATTTAAAAATTGATGCTTCCGAAATTGAAATAATTGTTATTACAGAAGATAATAATGCTGATGTTTTTGAAAAGACACCATTAAAACAAAGCAAACTGACAAATCAAATGATAAAATCAAATATTGGTCTTGTAGGCGAAGCTGATGTTATAAAAAGTATTCAATCAATTCCCAGAATTACTTCCTATGGCGACGGTTCAGTTTTATTTTATGTTCGTGGCGGCGAAAAAGACCAAAATTTAATAATGATTGACGATGCTCCAATATATAATCCTTCGCATCTTTTTGGTTTTTTTTCAGCAATTTCAGCAGATGCCGTTAATGATATGAAAATTTACAAAAACAACTTCCCAATAAAATACGGTGGCAGACTTTCTTCTTTAATTGACATAAAAACAAAAGATGGAAACCTATATAAATGGGGATTTTCAGGAAAGCTAAGTCTATTTACTGCTTCTTACACAATTGATGGTCCCATAAAAAAAGAAAGAAGCACACTCCTTCTAAATTTAAGGCGTTCTCATATTAACGCTTATATTAAAAAAGAAAATTCGGAAGTAGGTTTTTTTGATTTTCATATAAAATTTAAACAAAAAATAAACAGAAATAATCACATCTTTTTTTCTCTTTATTCTGGGAAAGATGAACTTAAACTTGTTGTTCCGGTTTTGGGTTCAAGTGCAATTTCTTGGCAAAACAATGCATTTTCCCTAAGGTGGAATAAATTATATACCAATAAGTTGTTTTCAAACACAACTTTATATTTAAGTAAGTACGACTATTTTCTTTATTATTCTGTTGAAAAAAATAAATATTGGAATTCGTTTATAGGAAATTTAAGTTTAAAAAATGATTTTACATACTTCCCTAACCCTAAAAACAAAATAAGTTTTGGTATAAGTAATTCTAGTCATTTTTTTAATCCGGGTAATTTGAACAGTGTGTTTTTTGCTCGCCCCGTGTATGCAAGTGATGTTCTTGAAAATGTTTTGTATGTGGGACACGACAAAAAAATACACCAAAAAATAAATGTCAATTACGGTTTACGACTTATAAATTGGAACAATATGGGAACTTCAACAGTTTTTTATTATGATGAAAATTATAATGTTTCCGACACAACAAAGTATCTCAAAGGTATTTTCAATTCCTACTATAACATTGAACCACAGGTAAGTATAAGCTATGCTTTTTCAAAAACCGCACTTTTAAAATTAAGTTACGACAGGCATATTCAGAATTTACAACTACTTTCAAACTCAATAAGCCCGTTTACAACATTGGATGTTTGGATGCCTTCCGGAGTGAACATAAAACCGGAAAAATCGCATCAGTTTGTTGCTGGTTTTAATAAGAATTTTCCTGAACTTACTTTTTCATCAGAAGTTTATTATAAAAACATTAAGAACTTAGTTTATTATGCAGAGCATGCAAATATGCTTTTAAACCCATATATTGAAGGAGAATTAAGGTTTGGGAAAGGATATTCATACGGTTTTGAGTTTATGATGCAAAAACAAAAAGGAAGTTTTAATTTTTATGCTGCATATTCGTATTCCCGAACTTTTGCAAGAGTTAAAGATATAAATTACAACAAAAAATTTCCGGTAAGGCATGATAAACCGCATAATGTAAATTTGAATATTTCATATCATAAAGGAAAGCGCTGGGAGTATAGTGCAAGTTGGATTTTTACTTCCGGAATGAGATTTAGTTCTCCTACAGGTTTTTATAACTACAGCGGATATAATGTACCCATATATTCTGTGAAAAATAATGATAAATTGCCAGATTATCACAGGTTAGATATTTCTGCAAAATTAAATTTGAATGTAAAAGAAGGTGCAAGATACAAGCATTATTTTACTTTTTCAATATTTAACCTTTACGGAAGAAATAATTTAATTGCTGTAAATTTCAATAAAATTGAAACAAAAACGGGAGAATTTAAAGTTCCTGGCAATTTAATTTCAGAAAAAGAATTTGTACCAACATCATTATCATTGTTGGGTTTTATGCCTTCTATATCTTATTCTTTTAGTTTTAGGTAAGTTACTTATGCAGATTTTTAGAATTAACACAATTTAAAAATGAACAACAATAAAAAATATATTTCAAAAGCAAAAAAATCAATAATCTTTATGTTGATATTAGCTTTCTTTATGATAAATTCTTGTGAGAAAAAAGAAAATTGGCAGCTTAAAAACTCAAAAGAACAGTTTTTAGTTGTTGATGGAATATTAACAAATGAACATAAAAACCAAACTATAAAACTATCTCTTTCATATTCAGACTTGAACGGCTCAGAAAACTCTATTTCTGGTGCAAGTGTTTCTGTTTCAGGAGATAATAAAACTTACAGTTTTCATAAAGATACAGGAAATGATGGCGTTTATATTTCTGACAATAAGTTTTCTGGTGTTGTGAATGAAACATATACATTAACAATAAATTACAAAAATAAAGAATATAAGGCCAATGCAAACATGATTCCTGTTGCAATTTCAAACCCTCTGCCATACAAACAAATTCAAGGAGAAAATATGTTTTATATTGTTGCAGATGTCGCAAGTTTTAATCCTGATGTTTCATCTATGTACGAAGTTACTTTAGATTGGTCAGAAATTTCTGGTTATGAAGATTTACCTGTCTCAGAAACTACTGCACGTATGTTTTTTTATAATCTAACAACAATTGATGTAAATCAAATTTTTTCTTCAAATAATGAAACAATACTTTTTCCGCAAGGCACAAAAATGACTCAAATAAAATATTCATTAAGCCCACAACACGAAGAGTTCATTCGTTCATTATTAATTGAAACTCAATGGCACGGTGGTTTTTTTGACATTGAAGAAGGTAATGTTTATACAAATATAACAGGTGGGGCTTATGGATTTTTTGGGGCTTGTTCTGTTGTTTCTAGGAGTTCAGTTGTAAATTAGGAATAGTTTAAAATTTCAACTACCTCATAATTAGAGCGTTATAATGTAAAAGAAATTTACTATTATCCATTTTTATATAAAACTCAAATATTTTCTAAACATACCTAATTAATACTATCTTTCAAACTTTCACGTTTCTCTTCCATTTCATAATATTTATCATCTCGTTCTAAGGAATTGTCATGTTTAAAAACATCATTTTTAAATAACCTATTTTTGAATTTTTCTTTTTTCCTTAAATCAAAAAGATATGAAAACCCGGCAATCGGCATAATTAAGAACTGATTTCCTCCAATAATTTTAGAATATCCAAGTTTTATGCCAGCAAAACCTGTTAAATGTTTTCCGGAATAACCTGTAATTCCTAATTTACTTTCAACTGACCAACTTTTTATAAATTCGTGAGCATAATAATCTAAATCTGCAAAATAGTTAAAAAAACGGTTAAGATGCCCATCAATATCTGCTCCAACATACCAAACAAAACCGGGGTATAAAACAATAGTTTCTCTGTACAAAACTGAACGATAAATTAATGGATGTTCAGATTGGCTGAACTTCAAAGCATATTTAAACCCTAATCTTGCTGTTAGTAATTTATCTCCTGCCCTACAGTGAGTAGGTTCATTTAAAAAATGACTCAAAATAATTTCATTCTGAAAAGCAAGTGTATGAGGAATAGAAAGGTCATTAGGAACTAATTCTATATATTTAAAGTTTATACGTTTATTCAAATTTAATGCAAATCTTGGGTAATACAATCCATGTCTGGATGAGAATAAAAATCTTTGTTCAAATAGTTTAAACTGCACCCACCTTCGTTTATAAAACAAATGTGGCAATAAAATAGAGCCAAGTATATGAGAAGAAAGTTCATCTTTTTTTGTAAGACCATATTTCCATGGTCTAAATAAACTTACTTCTAACTTCTTTTTCTGAATAGTAAATGCTGTACCATCTGTCCAAATTGGATTTTGAGCTTCTAACTTAGAAACACAAAAAAAACTAAGTAGAAATATTAATATGAATAAAAATCTTCTCATTTATAATCTATTACGACAAAATTATCTTTTTTGTTCAACTTCTTTCAAGAAAACCTCACAAATATCTTTTATTGAGTCTCTTATTGGTTTAAAATCGTATTGAATAGCTTGTTTAATTTTCTTGTTTGAATATCTCTCAATTTTCTGTGCAGAACGCAAAGTATGTATAGTAATTCTTGGTTCTTTTCCTAAAATAAGAAGTCTAAACTTATCAAAATTCTTTAAAGTATGCAACAAAAAATTAGAAGCAAAAATATTTGCTCTTTTTTTATTAAGATTATCAGCTATTGTATCAAATACTGTTCTAAAAGGCATATTTTCACTATTTAATAAAAATCTTTCTCCCACAATTTCACCTTCAGTTAGTTTTATCATAATGTTTGCAACATCTTCAACATCAACAAATCCACTTCCTCCTTTTGTATAATATTTAAGCCCGTTCCATACAGTTTTTATCATTCTTGGGCTTCCATGTTCCCAATTTCCTACACCAATAATTATTGAAGGGTTTACAATAACAGCATTTAATCCCTCTGCAATTCCTCGCCATACTTCATTTTCTGAACGAAACTTACTTATTCCATAATCTGAAACATTAAGATTCCCTTTTCTTTCTGTGTTTTCAGAAACATCTACTCCTTTTAAAGATTTTCCAAGTGCAGAAATAGAACTTATATGGCAAAGTTTTTTTACATTATTTCTTAAACATGCATTCACAACATTTGCTGTACCTTTTACATTGTTGTAAATCATTCTATCTTTTTCAGAAGGAATAAAAGAAACAGTTGCAGCGGTATGATAAACATAATCCACATTTTTAATTGCATCATTTAAAGAGTTTATATCAGTAATATCACCTTCAATCCAATTTATTTTAGAAAAAAATTCATCTGCATTACTTTTATGATAATTAAATATTTTTTTTGTATTTTTAATATTAGATTTATTTCTGTATAGTGCGAAAACAGCATTTCCTTTTTCAACCAACTTTAAAAGTAAATGTGCCCCTGTCATACCTGTTCCACCTGTTACTAGAATTTTCATATAAAAATTATTTTTAAAAAATTAAAATATCATTTTATCCTTATCTGTAAGCAACCTTTATTCCAAAAAAATATCTTTAAAGTACAAAAATGCAAATTAAAAGTAAAAACATTAATGAAATTTCTTTTTTATTAGAAAAATAATGACCTTTGTAAAAAACTTCATACAAAATGTTTGAGTCAATACCACCTATATATATTATTGCAGGAACATTTCTTGCTTCACTAATTATTAGTTTGGTTTCAATACCTTCTATTATTAAAGTTGCAAAATTAAAACACCTGTTTGATGAACCTGACGAAAGAACGGTTCACACATATAGTGTACCAACTTTAGGAGGACTTGCAATTTTCTCAGGTTTTGTAGTTTCAAGTTTATTTTTTTGTAATATTCAAATAATTCCAGAACTTAAATATATTATTGCAGGTACAATAATTTTATTTTTTATTGGTATTAAGGACGATATATTGGTAATAGCTCCTCTAACAAAACTTATCGGACAAATTGTTGTTACTTTTATAATAATTTTTTTTTCAGATATACAACTTACAAACTTACATGGTTTTTTTGGTATAACTGACATTCCTAGTTTTATTGGGATTCCTTTAACAATTTTTGTTTTTCTTGTGATAATAAACGGGTTTAATTTAATTGACGGAATTGATGGATTGTCGGCAAGTATTGGAGTGGTTTCTGCAGGCTCGCTAGGAATTTGGTTTTTTTTGATAAAAGAATATCAATATGCTATTATTTCTGTTGCAATTATTGGTGCATTAGCAGGTTTTCTACGATATAATTTATTCAGCAAAAAAAATAAAATATTTATGGGTGATACTGGCTCGTTAATTTTAGGTTTAATTATTACGGTGTTAATTGTAAAATTTAACGAAATGAATATTAATAAAAACTTTGATTATGCTAAATATGGATCTCCTGCAATATCGCTTGCTATTTTAGCAATTCCACTTTTTGACACTCTTAGAGTTATGTTTATACGCTTTTTTCAAAGAAAACCTTTATTTAGACCAGACAAACAACATATTCATCATATTTTTATTCAACTTGGGCTTTCACATAAACAAGCAGTTCTCATAATTGTAATTATAAATATACTATTTATTTTAGCCGCCATGCTGCTCCATAATACAATGGGTATTAGGCGATTGACACTTGTTTTCCTATTGGCAGCTATGATAATTTTTTACGTCCCGGTAATATTAAATAAGAAAAAATAAAACTACTTAAATGCAAAAAATAATACTCCCGTTTTTTCTATTTCTATCTTTAAATATTTTCGGACAAAATATACATTTAAATTCTGAGCTAATTTATCAAAATGAAAAATCAATATCATCAAATAATAAGTTTCATTTTACAATAAAACCATACATCCCAAAAGATTTTAAAAACTTTAAAAAGCCATCAATTATTCCTGTTAAATCTAAATTACTAAACAAACTTTTTAATTATGATTTAATTAAAATTGAAAAAAACAAATCCTTTCTGAAAATAAACCCAATATTTCATTCTCTTATAAACTACAATCAAACAACATCTTCAATACTCCTTGATAACAGAATTGGATTAAGTCTTAATTCTAATGTAAAAAATAAACTCTTTTTAACATCAAACTTTTTTTATTCAAACGTTGATTTATCAGATTCTCAAACAAATTTTGCTGATTCATTTGGTATTATTCCTCATTTTGGTAAATTTTTAAATAACAACCGAAACAATTACTCATATGTTTCTTTTTCAGGCGAACTAACATATCAAGCAAATGAAAATATTTATTTTCACCTAGGAAACGGAAAACATTTTTTTGGAAATGGTTATCGCTCTCTTTTTCTTTCAGACAATAGCAATTCATATCCATACATAAAAGCAACAATAGATATTTGGAAAATAAAATATATTTGGTTAGTAGCTAAACTCAATGATTTTGAACTTTTTAATGGTAAGCAAAGTTTTAATTTTTTTAAAAAGGCAACTTTCACTCATTATTTTAGCCTGAATATCTCAAAAAGAATAAATTTCAATTTCTTTGAAACAATTATTACAAACCCTTATGATATCCGCGGAAATAAAAAAGGCTATGAAGCTGCATATTTCAATCCTTTAATTTTTTATCGCCCTGTCGAATTTTATTCAGGAACTGCCGACAATTCATTAATGGGATTTGGCTTAAATTTAAGGCTTTTTAAATCTTTACACCTATATTCTCAATTTATTTTAGACGATTTAATTATTTCAGAACTTAAAAAATCATCAGGTTGGTGGGGAAATAAATTTGGTCTTCAAGCAGGTTTAAAAGCATATAATTTCCTTAATATTTATGGCTTGTTTTTTAGAGCTGAGTTAAATATTATTAGACCATACACATATTCTCATGGAACAACTGTTTCCAAAAATGCTATTTCAAATATTAATTATGGAAATTATCATCAAAATTTAGCACATCCGACAGGAGCTAATTTTGCAGAAGCAATTTCAATAATTAGATACAACAAAAAAAGATTTTCTATAAGAGCTAAAATGGTTTTTGCAAAAAAAGGTTACGATAATGACTCAATCAGCTATGGAGGTAATATTTATAACTCATACAATCTAAGACCAAATAATTATAAAACATCTATCTTGCAAGGAGAAAAAACAAATATGTCATATATAGATTTTAATTTCTCATACATAGTAAATCCAAATTATAATTTAAGAATAGAATTAGGCACTTATAAAAAGTTAATTTCTAATAAAATTTACAAAAAAAATAATACAATAATTTATTTCGGTATCACATCTAGAATATTTAATGAAACAACAGATTTCTTCTAAAATCGTCAACAATTGTTTACCTTTCTATTTTTTAAATTAAAACTTTCATACATTTAACTATTGTGTTTTTCTTTATTCATTGTTGTTCAGACAATTATATGTTATCAACTTTCACAGTATCGGCAAAAAAACAATGTTAAAAATTGTGTTTTTAAATATATTATACCTATTTTTGGCGATTAATTCTGAAAACACCTAAAACTATATTACTATGACATTAAATTTAATAAAATTGTCATGAAAAATAATCATTTTAAATTTAATCCTGAAACATTAACATACGAGTTTCAAGAAAAACCTTTTTTTAAAAGTATTATTAAAACTTTTCTCCCTAAAGCTTTAATGTCTGTAGTTACTGGAATTTTACTATTCTATATTTTCACATCTTTTGTGATAAGCCCAGAAGAATTATACTTATCCGAAAAAACCGATGCACTAAAGCAAAAATTTAATCTTTACAATAAGGAACTTGCTCAAACCGCACAAACCTTAAAAATATTACAAAATAGAGACGATAATGTGTACAGAATGATATTTCAAGCTAAACCAATTTCCGAAACAAAACGTAAAGCAGGTTTTGGAGGTAGCGACAGGTATCAATCGTTTAAAAAATATAAAAATTCTGACTTATTGATTAACACTTCTAAAAACGCAGATATTATTTCAAATATAATGCTAGTTCAATCATATTCATATAAAGACATTTTTGAACTCGTAAAAAACAAGGAAAAAATGGCTGCTGCCATACCTGCAATACAACCAATTGCTCTAGATGAGTTAACAAGATTTGGTTCTTCTTTCGGAAGAAGACTTCATCCTATATTGGGTGTATGGAAAATGCATACAGGCGTTGATTTAACTGCACCAAGAGGAACAAAAATCCATGCCACGGGAGACGGAATAGTTATTCAAGCAAGTGGTTCTTCCGGCGGTTACGGAAATATTGTGAAAATTGACCACGGTTTCGGATATATTACTTATTATGCTCACCAAAGCAAAATTTTAGTTAAAAAAGGACAAAAAGTAAAAAGAGGAGATGTAATAGGACTTGTTGGAAGTACTGGTCGTTCAGTTTCACCTCACCTTCATTATGAAGTAAGAATAAATGGAAAACCTGTAAATCCTGTTAATTTTTATTATGAAGATTTGAGCGAAGAAGAATATAATAAAATGATTGAAGTTTCAACAAAATCTGAAACACATATTTTTGAATGAAAATAAAAAAATATAAATAAACGCAAACTCTTCGCTGTATTACAAAGATATATACCGAAGAGTTTTTTTCAGGAATAAAAAATATTAAAATATATAATGGGATTATTTAGTTTTTTAAATAAAGAAATAGCAATAGATTTAGGTACTGCAAATACAATTATTATAGAAAATGATAAAATTGTTGTAGACGAACCATCAATTGTAGCATTAGGAGCCAACAACAAACTAATTGCAATTGGGAACAAAGCAAGACAAATGCACGGGAAAACCCACGAAGGAATAACAACAATTAGACCTCTTCGAGATGGAGTAATTGCAGATTTTATGGCAGCTGAACTCATGATAAGAGAGCTAATTAAAATGGGAACATCTAAATCAAAATTCTTTTCACCATCTTTAAAATTAGTTATTTGCATACCCTCAGGAAGTACTGAGGTAGAAATACGTGCAGTAAGAGATTCGGCAGAACACGCCGGAGCAAGGGATGTTTATATGATTTTTGAACCTATGGCTGCTGCACTTGGAATGGGAATTGACGTTGAGGCACCTGCAGGAAATATGGTTGTTGATATAGGAGGCGGAACTACTGAAATTGCGGTTATTTCACTTGGAGGAATTGTTAGTAACAAATCATTACGTATTGCAGGAGATGATTTCACACAAGATATTAGAGAATATATGCGACACCAGCATAACATCAAAATCGGAGAAAGAACAGCAGAAAAAATCAAAATAAAAGTTGGTGCTGCAATGGTTGAGATTGATGAAGTCCCTGAAAAATTTATTGTTAGAGGACCTCATCAAATGACTGCTTTACCAATAGAAATTCCCGTTTCACATGATGAAATTGCACATTGTCTTGACAAATCAATTGCAAAACTTGAATCTGCAATAATAAGTGTGTTAGAAAAAACTCCTCCAGAATTATATTCAGACATTCATGAAAAAGGAATATTCTTAGCAGGTGGCGGAGCACTTCTAAGAGGACTTGACAAAAGATTATCAGAAAAAACTAACATTAAATTTCACATTGCAGAAGACCCTCTTCATGTAGTTGCGAGAGGGACGGGAATCGCTCTGAAAAATGTTGATAAATTTGAGTTTCTGAAAAGATAAAATAACCTTATAAAAAACCGAATTTTAAATTAATGAATTAAACAAATTTATCACAAAGAAGCATTACTTATACATTCTTATTTCTTTCTTTTAAATACAAGTGTTCTTATATGCTGAGTTGCACAAGTTTAAGAAATAATTTAATACTTTCAACTTGCTTAATATTAATTAATTACAGAACTTTGGACAGGTGAAAAACTTACTTAAACTTATATTAAGTTCATACTTTTTTATAATGTTTTTAATATTAGAATCAATTTCAATTTTTCTTGCTGTAAGGAATACCGAAAAAACAAACATATTTACATCATCTGCAAATTTTGTTTCTGGTTTATTTAATGAAAAAATTAGTTTTGTTGGTAATTATTTTCAACTTAAACATCAAAACGATATCCTAAAAGCAGAAAACGAACTACTTAAAAACAAAAAAAAAGAATTACCTGATAATAGATTTAATTTTTCAAAAGAAATTGAAAACACTGGATATTTTTATCATTCTGCAATTGTAATTAAAAATTCTGTTCATAAACCAAACAATTTAATAACATTAAATATTGGAAGAAGCGAAGGTATTAAAGAAGATATGGCTGTTATTTCTAATTCTGGTGCAGTTGGAGTAGTTTCTTCGGTCAGTAATAATTATTGTACAGTAATTTCATTATTAAACTCAAAGATGAAATTAAGTGCAAAAATTAAAAGAACAAATTATTTTGGCTCATTAAATTGGGATAAAGAAGATTATAAATACATTATTTTATCTGATATTCCTGATTATTCCTCATTATATAAAGGCGATAAAATTGTAACATCGGGATTTTCCTCCTTATTTCCAGAAGGAATAACTATCGGAACAGTTTATGAATTTGAAAAGAAAAACAGTTTTTACAAAATAAAAGTAAAACTAAATCAAGATTTTAAAAATTTAAAATATGTTTATGTAGTGGACTATCTTGGGAAAGAAGAACAAACACAACTTGAAGATAGCACAATTCAACTGTTTCACTTTTAAAGACTATTTTATTCAACTTTGCATTAACTTACATATGTATATCAACAAAATATCTCATTATATTCCAAAAGAAAGAGTTCCTAATAGTTGGTTTTTTAATAAAAACGGAACCGATGAAGAATGGATTTTTCAAAGAACCGGTATTAAAACCAGAAGCAAAGCAGGAGAAGACGAAAACACAAACACAATGGCTATTAAAGCATGTGAAAATCTTTCTGCCAATTTAGACTTTTCAATAACAGAAGTTGATTTAATTATTGGAGCAACATATTCTCCTTTTGATACAGTTGGAACACTAGCTCATGCAATTCAAAACCATTTTAAAATTTCAAATACAAAAGTTGTTTCAATTTCTTCAGCATGTTCTTCTTTTGTTAATGCACTTGAAATTGTAGAAGGTTATTTTGCAATAAAAAAAGCAAAAAAAGCCATAGTTATTGCTTCCGAACATAATACCGCATACTACAACCCAAAAGATCCAATAGCTGGGCATTTGTGGGGAGATGCAGCAGTTGCTGTTTTAATTTCAAAAGAAAAACTATCCGAAAATGATATATACATAAAAGACATTCTAACATACGGACTTGCAAATATTGGAGAAGGAAACAAAGGAGTTGTTTTGCAACCAAACAAAGGCGGAATTAAAATGCCTCACGGACAAGATGTGTACATAAATGCTGTAAAGTATATGTCGGAACTAGTTAAAGAATTATTGGACAAAAACAATATGAACATTCATGATATTGATTATTTAATTCCTCACCAAGCAAATATCAGAATAATTAAAAAAGTTGCAAAAGAATTAAAAATATCTACCGAAAAAGTCTTTGTAAACATCAATGAATTAGGAAATACAGGTTGTGCTAGTTCTCCTCTTGCATTATCTCAAAACATTTCAAAAATTAAAAAAGGAGAGACTCTGATTTTTTCTGTTTTTGGAGGAGGATATTCTGGAGGAGTAGCAATTCTAATAGCCTAACTCATATCCTTTTAAATTATAATATTTCGTAAAAATTGATACAATATTACACCCAAAACAGCAATAAATATGTCAAACAACAGCTACATATTGATTTTTTCCTGACTTTTATCATGTTTAAAAACTTATAAATATACATACTTTGTAATATGTAGATATTTTATAAATTAAAACTCAAAAAAATGAAATCATTATCAAAAATCATTCTTCTAATTTCAATATTTTTAATTTCGATAAATGCAAATTCGCAAGAGAAACTTAGCTCTTACTACAAGGTTACTACAAAAGGAAGCGTAAATGACATAAAAGCTAAACTCAAAACTAAACTCAAAGAAAAAGGATATACTTACCTTGGAGGATACAATCCAGAAGGAAAAGCAAACATGTATGTTCTTACATTTACCAACAAAAACCTATATGGAATAGCCCTATATGGAAAAACTCACAAAGCTATTGCTGCAGTAATGAAATTTGGAATTCTAAAAAAAGCTAATGTTGTTACTATAAGCCTTTTAAATCCGGAATATATATTTTATGCGTATTTAAGAAACACAACAAGTAGTTATGACAAATTAAAAAATATTTCAGACGAAGTTCATGCAATTCTAAAATCAATGGGAGACAACTATTCTGCTTTTGGAGGAGAACTATCTAAAAAAGACCTTAAAAAATATCATTACATGATGGGCATGCCATATTTCACTGATCCTGTTGAACTTAACGAAATGGAATCTTTTGAAACAGCTTGTTCAACTATTGAAAAAAACCTTAAAGCAGGAAAAGGTGGCACTTCAAAAGTGTACAGAATGAAATTTGCAAAATCTAAAATTGCAATATATGGAGTTGCTTTAAAAAGCAAAAAAGAGGGAGAAGCATATTTTCTTCCAACAATAGGAGAAGACCATATTGCTGCAATGCCCTATGAAATTATTGTAATTGATAAAAAAGTTTTAATGTTACACGGAAAATACCGTTTAGCACTCCACTGGCCTGAATTAACTATGGGACAATTTATGAAAATTGTAAGTACACCC
The DNA here is from genome assembly GCA_947311255.1 of uncultured Chlorobiota bacterium. Classification (GTDB taxonomy): domain Bacteria; phylum Bacteroidota; class Bacteroidia; order Bacteroidales; family JAADGE01; genus JAADGE01. Next base: position 17,216 of record CAMZKL010000059.1, read on the forward strand.
GGGTATATTGAAGATACAATGGAAGCCTTAACTAAATAAGTTTATTTACATAATTATTAAAAAAAGCCTTGCAATACTGCAAGGCTTTTTTTTAAAAACAAATTAAAATCTTAATCTGAATATTTTTCAATATATAAGTGGAGCATATCGGATTCGAACCGATGACTTCCACACTGCCAGTGTGACACTCTAGCCAACTGAGTTAATGCCCCCATTTTTAAAAAACAAAAATATATAAATCTTTTAAATTTAATAAATTTTTATTTTTTTTATTTCTTGAAACCCAACAAACAAACGCACCTTGCAGTCATACAACTTATTTTTACGTTGTACTACCTAAAAATAAGTTGTATAATTGAAATAATAGTTATACTTTTGCGTTATATAAATAAAAAACGAATAATATGGAAGCCTTAACTAAAAGAGAAGAAGAAATAATGCAGATTTTTTGGGATATCAAAAAAGGGTTTGTAAAAGATGTTATTAAGAAATTAAAAGACAATCCACCATACAACACAATTTCTTCTGTTGTAAGAATATTAGAAAAAAAAGAATTTCTAAAATACAAACAATATGGCAACACCTATGAATATTCTCCGAAAATTTCTAAAAAAAAATACCGGAAACATATTTTCAAATCTGTAATGGCAGACTATTTTGACAATTCATATCAAAAAGTAGTTTCATACATGATAAAAGAAAACAAACTTGAAGAAAAAGATATTGAAGCAATGATGAAATTGATTGAAGAGAACGACGGCACAAAAAAATAAAATAATGCAAAATTTTTTAATATACATATTAGAAGTATCAATTTTAACAAGCATATTTTTCTTGTTTTACAGATATTTGTATTTCAAATTAGCATATTTTGTTTGGAGCAGATACTTTTTTTATTTAATACTGTTTGTTAGCATAATAATTCCACTCTTACCTGAAATATTTAATGCCGACATTTTAAAGTATAAAATTGAAAGCATTATTAGAGTTTCAGAAACAGGAAATAATACATTTATTAATATAGAAAACAGTTTTTTAAACAACGAAAAGTCATTTTTAGATAATATTAAAATTACTGAAATTTTATTTATTGTTTGGCTCTCAGGTTTTGTTAGGTACACATTCATAATATTGAAAAGTATATTTGCTATAATAAAGATAAAAAGCAAAGGAGAAATAATAAAAGATGGCGATTTCAATATTATTAAAACAAGCACTAACAGTCCGGCATTTAGTTTTTTTAATGATATTTTCGTAAATAAAGATTTTGAAAAACTTAATGATGCAGAAAAAAATCAAATAACAACTCACGAAAAAATTCACGCAAAACAAAAACACACAATTGACAATATAATTTTTGAAATTTTTAGAGCCGTATTTTGGTTTAACCCGATTTCAAGATTAATTTCAGCTAACATAAAAATTATTCACGAATTTATTGTTGATAATAAAATAACAGGAAATAAAAACGTGCCGGACTATTCAAAACTTATTATAAAACTTGCAACACATCAATCTCACGGAATTACTATAAGCAGTTTTTCTAAAGAAGAAATTACAAACAGGATAAAACTTATAACATTCCCAGAAACAGAAAAAATACGAAAAAAACGTTTTGCAATTTCAATTCCTGTACTATTAATAACAATATTGACAACATGGATAATAAGCTCAACAATAAATACATACGCAATTAACAAACAAGAAAATCAAAATAAATTTCACCTACCATTTGAAAAAGGTACTTTCAAAATAATAAGTCCGTATTTTGAAAATAGGAAATTTAAAAACTTAAAGATTTCACACAAAGAAACAAGCTATGAACTAAAAAGTTTTTCAAATATTTTTTCAGTAGAAGCCGGAAAAATAACAAATATTGAAGAAAAAGATATTTTTGGTTTAAAAGAAATCACAATAACAGAAAAATTAAAAGACGGATACACAATTAAGTATAAAGGCTTATACAAAACAACAGTTATGAAAGGAGATAAAATTGGAAAAGCTAAAATAATAGGACAAAGTGGAGACATAAGGTTATACCCAAAAATTGATATTGAATTACTGAAAGATGCAAAAACAATTGACCCTGAAAACTTTTATTAAAACAAACATAAATTGAAAAAACTAAACAACATATTAGAACAAAGCAGAGGGCTCTTGCTACAAATAAGCCTAATTATAGCTTTGCTTATTATGTTGGGAATATTCAACTACGAAAGTAAAAATATTGAAGATGTCTCAAATAACTATATTCAAATAAAATTAACAATTGACACATTAATATCTGGCAAACAAAAAGTTAAAAAACCTAATCCAAATATTTTAATTGCAAAAATAACTGAGCAAGCAAAATTTAAAGGCGGAAAAAAAGCATTAGTTAAATATTTTAAAGAAAATTTAAAGTACCCAAAAGAAGCCTTGAAAAAAGACATACAAGGAAGAGTCTATGTAAAATTTAAAATATCAGAATACGGGAAAATTAAAAATGTAAAAATAATAAGAAGTATTTACCCAACAATAGATAATGAAGCAAAAAGATTAATAAAAGAAATGCCGGATTGGATACCCGCAAAATCAATGGATGCACCAATTAAAAGCGAACAAATTTTACCGGTTATTTTTATGAAAATTAAAAACAAGGAAACATATTATTAATGCTCAAAATTAAACGACATGGAAAAGAAAAAAGAATTAAAAGCAAACATTGAAAAAACAAGAACATTGTTTTTATCGCTGGGATTAATAATTGCAATTACGTTTGTAGTTTCAGCATTTAGTTGGCAATCAGAAAAAATCTTAAAAATTGTTGACATTGGAGATATTATTGATGAAGAACAAGTTATAATAACAAAAACAAAAGAACCACCCCCCCCTAAACCAGAACAAGTTAAAAAAGAAGAAATAAAAACAGTTATTTCCGATGTTTTTAAAGAAGTTGAAAATGAGAAAAAAATTGACACTTCAATAAAGATATGGACAGGAGGAGACCCAATACTTGAAACAGTAAAAATAGAAGATACAATTGAAAAAACACTAATAATTGCATCTACAATGCCAAAATTTCCAGGAGGAACAAATGTACTTAGAACTTTTATTGCAAGAAATGTAAACTATCCTGCACAAGCTCGCGAAACAGGAATCCAAGGAACTGTTTATTTAAGATTTGAAGTAACAAAAACAGGAAAGATCGGAAAAGTTGAAATTCTTAAAAGTATTGACCCTCTTCTTGACAAAGAAGCAATTAGAGTAATAAAAAAACTACCAAAATTTAAACCGGGAATTAACAATGGAAAAAAAGTAAATGTATGGTTTTCAATGCCAATATCATTCAGATTAAACTAAATCAAATTAACATTCAAAAATTTTGTTTTTCAGAAACAAAAAAATAATTAACTTTGAGGCAGTCAAAAGTTAATGTCAAATTTAACAATATTTTAACTTTTTAAAAAAATAGAAAAAATGGAAATCAAAAAAAATCCAAAAGCAAATCTTGAAAAATTCAAACTACTATTCTTAGGAATAAGTTTAGTTATAAGTATAGGAGTTCTTGTTTCTGCATTCAGTTGGCAATCATCTTCAAACACAGCAGATTTTAGTAATGACGAACTTGTTGAAGAAGAAGAATTAATGGAAATAACACAACAAAACGAAGAAATTGAACCTCCTGAACAACCTCAAGAACAACAACAACAACAAACTGTTGAAATTATAGAAATTGTTGAAAACAATGAAGATATTTCAGACAATGAATTTACTTTTGAAGAGTTTGATGAAGAAGAAGAAGTAGAATTAGAAACTGTTGAAGAAGAACCCGAAGACAAAATATTCATTCATGTTACAAATATGCCGGAATTTCCAGGTGGAGTAAATGCCCTTAGAAAATGGATAGGAAAAAACGTTATTTATCCAACCGTTGCCAAAGAAAATGGAATTCAAGGAACTGTTTATTTGAAATTTGAAGTAAAACGAGACGGAAGAATAGGACAAGTAATAAAACAAAAAGGCGTTGACCCATTGCTTGACGACGAAGCAACTAAAGTTGTAAAAAAACTTCCTAAATTTAAGCCAGGAGAACAAAACGGTAAAAAAGTAAATGTTTGGTACACTCTTCCTGTTACATTCAGGTTAAATTAATACTAAATATTTTTTTAAAAAAAAACAGCCGTGTTTATATACGGCTGTTTTTTTTTACTGACTTTAACAACAAAATCTACAGCCAACAGCAAACAAAAAACAAATGATTGAAAAACGAATTTTAAAACAAGAAAAAGAAACTGCAGTTTTAGTTGGAATTATAACCCAACAACAAACCGAAGACCAGGTAAATGAATATTTAAACGAACTTGAATTTTTAGCATTAACAGCCGGAGCAATTGTAAAAAAACACTTCAAACAAAAACGTAACAATCCTGACCCGAAAACATTTGTCGGTTCCGGAAAATTTAATGATATTAAATCATATGTAAAAGAAAATAAGATTGATACAATTATTTTCGACGATGAATTAAGTCCCTCTCAACTCAGAAATATCGAAAAAGCAATAGATTGCAAAGTTCTTGACAGAACAAACCTAATTCTTGACATTTTCGCAAACAGAGCCCGAACCTCACACGCAAAAACACAAGTAGAACTTGCTCAATACCAATATCTTATGCCACGTCTTAAAGGAATGTGGACACATTTGGAAAGACAAAAAGGAGGTATTGGATTAAGAGGACCGGGAGAAAAAGAAATTGAAACAGATAGAAGAATTGTAAAAGATAAAATTGCTCATCTTAAAAATAAACTTGAAAAGATTGACAAGCAAAAAGCAGTTCAAAGAAAAAGTAGAGGAAAATTAGTAAGAGTTGCATTAGTCGGATACACGAATGTTGGAAAATCTACACTAATGAATCTTTTAAGCAAATCAAATATTTTTGCAGAAAATAAACTCTTTGCAACTCTTGACACAACTGTGAGAAAAGTTGTAATTGAAAATCTGCCTTTTCTAGTAGCTGACACTGTTGGTTTTATAAGAAAACTCCCTCATCATTTAGTAGAATCATTTAAATCAACTCTGGACGAAGTAAGAGAATCGGATATTTTAATTCATGTTGTGGACATTTCACACCCAAATTTTGAAGAACAAATTGATGTTGTAACCAAAACTTTAGAGGAAATTGGTGCAGGAAATAAAAAAACTTTTACAGTTTTTAACAAAATTGACAATTTTAAATATACAAAAAAAGACGATGATGACTTAACTCCAATTTTAAAAGAAAACTATTCTCTTGAAGATTTAAAAAAAATGTGGTTTGCAAAAGAAAAAAATTCCGTTTTTATTTCGGCAAAAAAGAAACAAAACTTTAACATTTTAAAAGATGCAATTTATAAAGAAGTTGTAAGAGTTCATAAAATTCGTTATCCGTATAATGATTTTTTATATTAAATTTGACAAATACTAAATAATTAAATACACGAATGAAATTCTTTATAATAATATTTATAACATTTTTCTCAATAAAACATAGTGTATCTCAAAAAAAACTAAATTTAGAATTAAATCTAAAAATTGGAGATAAATATATTTATGAATATAGATCACTATCAGAAACAAAACAAGAAATAATGGGAGAAAATCAAAGCATAAATAAAAACGACTTTCTTAAATACTCTTTCTATGTCAAAGGAAAACCCTCAGACACAACATATTATATTGAGTTTGCATATAAAAAAATAAACTACAAAATAAAAATACAAAACAATGTTGATATATTTGATACCGACAGTACAGAAAACAAAACATCATTTGAAACTGAGCTACTAAGTTCTTTTATAAACAGGAATGTTTATTTAACAATAAATAAAAAAGGGAAAATTCTTAAAATTAACAAATTAGATTTTTATTCCGTTGAAGATTCTTTAAATAAAACAGACAAACTCTCAAATGAATATTTCAGTAAAAGTGCATTGTCAGAATTATTATTTCCTGTAAAATTTCCCTATACAAAAATAAATCTGCAAGAAAAATGGACTAATAATGATACAGTAACAATAAACATCTTAGATATATATAATACAAGTTATATCTGTACAGCAATAGATAAAAATTCATCATATATCAATAAAAGTTCAAAGATTTCAACAAAAAAAGACAAAACTTTAATCTTAAATAATATCTTTTTTAATTATGATATGAAAGGAACATCAACAGGAAATGATATTATAAACAATGCATCAGGCATAATTCAAAAATCTGTAAAAGTTCAAAACGTAAAAGGGATAGTCAGTATTAAATATTCAAAAGACTCTGAACCTGCCTATTCTTGGCCAATAACAATTAAAAAAACAATTTCCTTAAAAACACATAAAACTGAGAAATAATGGGAAACAAAATAAAAATCTCACTTCAAGAAATTTTCTTTTTTTTTATATTAATATCACTTTCAATTGCCTTCTTCAATATATTAAAGCCTTTTATAGGAGATGCCTTTTTAGCTCTTATTCTTGTTATTCTGTTTAAAAGACCTTATCGTTGGCTTGTAAGAAAATTCAAAAGAAACAAGAAGAAAGCAGCAGGAATTACCAGCTTACTTGTAGTTTTTGTAATAGTTATACCTCTGATGTTCATAGCTTTAATTGTTGCAAATGAAGCTGGCGAAAACTACACAAAAATAAAAAAACAATGGCCGGCAATAAAAGAACAACTTACAGAAGAAAAAATTAAAACTCGTTTTTCAGACATTCCTGTTTTGAAAGATTATGTTCAAGATTTACATCTTTCAGATTTTGAAAAAAGAATTGACAGTTTTGTTTCAACAGCAACAGATTGGACTGTTACCATAATAGAAAAAACTTTTACAGGTTTATCTTACACTTTAATTCATGTTTTTATTATGCTTTTTCTCATGTATTATATGTTCGCTGATGGAGATGCTCTTATTGAAAGGCTTCAATTTCTAATACCCTTGAAAGATGAAGACGAAATTGAATTAATGTATAATATTGAAAGAGTTACTGATGGAATCGTAATAAATTCTTTCATGTTAGGAATTATTGAAGGAACATATGGAGGAATATTGTTTGCCCTTCTCGGAATTCCTTCGCCTGTGTTTTGGGGAATAATTATGGCAGGATTATCTATTATTCCATTGCTTGGTACTAATAGCATATTAATACCAACCGTATTAATTCATTTTTTAATTGGAGATAATACAACTGCTTTTATTTTGTTGGGAGCAGGAACAGGAGTTGTTCTTATAAACCAAAATATTATTCGCCCAAGATTAGATGCTGGAAAAAGTGGTATGCACACAGCAATGGCTCTTATCGCAAGTTTAGGAGGACTTTTATGGATGGGAGTAATAGGTTTTCTTGCAGGTCCTTTACTTACTGCACTATTTATTGTTATTTGGGATCAGTACGGCAAAAAATACAAGTCTAAGTTAGAGGGGATGAATAGAGGAGAAGATTACGAAAATTTACTTTAGATTAAAGAAAACACTATGTATAACTTGTAATTAAACCTCGTTTTGATTTCTTCACAAAATTCAAAATTAGAGTCTTTTCTGCAGATTCTTCAATATCAATTTCAACTTTTTTAATTGCATCTTTGTAATTAAGCCCACTATTAAAAATTATTCTGTATATATCTTGAATATAGTTAATTTTTTCATTTGAAAAACCTCTACGCCTTAATCCAATTGAATTAAGTCCTGCATAAGACACGGGTTCACGAGCAGCTTTAACAAAAGGAGGTACATCTTTCGCAAGTAACAACCCCCCTTGTGCCATAACGTGTTCACCTATTTTTGTAAATTGATGCACTAAAGTTCCTCCTCCAATAATAGCAAAATCATCAACTTCAACTTCACCTGCCAATTGCACAGCATTTGCTAAAATTACATTATTTCCTAAAATACAATCATGTGCAACATGAGAATATGCCATAATAAGACATTTATTGCCAACAATGGTTCTCATTTTTGCAACAGTTCCTTTGTTTACTGTTGCAAATTCTCTTATAATTGTTCCATCGCCAATTTCAACTGTTGTTTTTTCTCCCTTATATTTTAAATCTTGAGGGTCAGCAGATATAACAGCACCTGGAAAAATCTTTACATCGTTTCCAATACGTGCACCATTCATAATAACAACATTTGCCTGAACATGAGTTCTTTCGCCAATAACCACATCTTCATAAATGCTAACAAAAGGATCTATTATTGCACTTTCTGCAATTTTTGCTTTGGGATGTATGTTTGCTAATGGGCTTTTCATTATTCTATAATTATATAACTAATTAGCTGCAAAAATATTATTTAATAATACAAAAAACAGCTCAATTATTTTTTTTTCTAATTTTTTTAATAGAATTACTATTTTACTTTTGAAATTTGAGCCATTAAGTCTCCTTCTGTTACTAAATTTTCTCCTACAAATGCTTGTGCTTTCATATTTGCTATTCCTCTTCTAATAGGAGAACTTAATTCTAGTTTAAAAATTAAAGTATCTCCGGGAACAACTTTCTGTTTAAATTTTACATTTTCAATTTTAAGAAAATATGTTAAATAATTTTCTGGATCATCTACTGAATTTAACACTAAAATCCCTCCTGTTTGTGCCATAGCCTCAACAATTAAAACTCCCGGCATAATTGGTTCTTTTGGAAAATGACCTGCGAAGAAAGGTTCATTCATTGTAACATTTTTTACTCCTACTACGTATTCATTTGTAAGTTCAATAACTTTATCAACTAATAAAAAAGGGGGACGATGAGGAAGTATTTTCTGAATTTCATTTATATCATAAACTGGTTGTAAATTGGGGTTATAAACGGGCACTTTATTTTTTCGCTTATTCTTTTTTATCTGTTCTCTTATTTTTTTTGCAAATAAAATATTAGTAAAATGACCTGGTTTTGATGCGAATATTTTCCCTTTAACAGGCATCCCAATCAATGCCATATCCCCCAATAGGTCAAGAAGTTTATGACGAGCAGGTTCATTAGAAAAAGTCATGTCTTTTTCATTTAGAACACCTTTTCCTGTGAATGTTTTATGCTCTTTATGAAATAAATCTGCAACTCTATCTAGCTCTTTTTGACTAAAATCTTTATCTGCAATTACTAGTGCATTACTTAAATCACCTCCTTTTATTAAGTTATTTTTTAATAACAATTCAAGCTCTTTAAAAAATACAAATGTTTTGCAGGGTGCAATTTCTGTTCTATAGTCAGATAGAGACTCCAAACTTGCATACTGATTTCCAAGAACAGTAGAGTTATAGTCAATCATTACATTTAGACTTAATTCTTCTGCGGGATAGGCTAGAATTGTACTGTCTTTAACATCGTCAATTAATGTTATAGCTTCATCAATATAAAAATATTCTCTATCTGCAACTTGCTCGGTTATTCCTGCTTCTGTTAAAACCTTAACATATAGTTGAGAACTTCCATCAAGAATTGGCATTTCTTGCGCATCAATTTCAATAATTACATTATCTATTCCTATTCCATAAACAGCAGAAAGAAGATGTTCAACTGTTCCAACTGAGATTCCATTTTGTTGAAGAACAGTACTTCTTGAAGTTTCCACAACATTATCTACTAATGCTTTTATTTCAGGACCTCCGTCCAAATCAACTCTTTTAAAAATATAACCTGTATTTTCTTTGGCAGGTTTAAAGGTAATATTTACTTCTTGTCCGGTATGTAGTCCTCTACCTTTTAAGCTAACTTCTTTTTGAATTGTTCTTTGTTTTTCTGCCATTTTTTTAAGTGGATTTTTTAACTTAATGCAAACATCAATAATTATGTATAAACCTTAGTTATTTTCTTCTTTTTTTATTAATTTATCAATTTTTCTTTTAATATCAGGCAATATTTTAAAAACTGCTGCTGAACGATAAAAACTTCTAAGTTCCATTGCGGGAACCCCTTGCAAAATTGCACCTTCATTTTTAACACTTTGAGCTATTCCTGTTTTTGCTCCTGCTTTTACATTATCCGCAACTGTTATATGTCCAGCAATTGCAACTTGTCCTCCTATCATACAATTTTTTCCTATTTTTGCAGAACCTGCCATCCCAGACTGTGCTGCTATTACAGTATTCTCTCCTATCTCAACATTATGTGCAACTTGTATTAAATTATCTAATTTAACTCCTTTACGTAAAATTGTTGATCCTATTGTAGCTCTGTCAACAGTTGTATTTGCTCCTATTTCAACATTATCTTCAATTATAACATTACCTATTTGAGGCACTTTTTTAAATTCCGTTCCTTCTTGTGGTGCAAAACCAAACCCATCACTCCCAATAACAGTCCCTGAATGAAAAGTACAATTATTTCCAATTATAGATTCTGAGTATATATTTGTTCCTGAAAAAATTATTGTATTTTCTCCAATAACAACATTATCTCCTACAAACGAATTTGGATATATTTTAGTATTGTTTCCTATTATAGTATTTTCTCCAATGTAAGCTCCTGCTCCAATATAAACATCTTTTCCTATTTTTGAAGAAGTTTCAATATTTGCTCTTTCTGATATCCCTGTTTTATTGTTTTTATATTGCTGATAAACCTCTAATAATGAAGCAAATGCCTGATAAGCATCAGCAACTCTAATCAGTGTTGTTTTAACTTCTTTATCTGGTTTAAAATCTTTGTTTACAAGTACTACTGATGCTTCAGTGGTATAAATATATTGTGTATATTTAGGATTGGCAAGAAATGAAAGTGTTCCTTCTTTTCCTTCTTCAATTTTTGAAATATTATTGACTTTTACATCTGAATTACCTTCAACTTTTCCTTCTAATAAATCGGCAATTTGCTTTGCTGAAAACTTCATTCCTGTTTTTTCTACAAAATTAATAAAAAATTAACAAATTTTAACAATTTTCTTAATAAAATTTACTCTAATTCTTTTGGGTAGCATAAATAATATTTCTCTACTGTTTTAGATAATGCCTCAATATTAGACAAGTCAGATGCTTTTGCAATATCAGATATCTTACCGGAGTTCAATATTATATTAATTCTTGAATCATTTTCTGTGCTATATGCTTTATTTTTTATTATATCAGTAAACACAAAAAAATTGACATCTTCTTCTTTTAAGTTATATTTTTCCTGAGCCTTTTGTTTTAATTTATTAATTTTATTTTCTTCAAATTTCTTTGTACCTATTTCAATTTTAAATAAATCTCTGTTCAAAATTCTTTTACTTAATTCAGACAGCACTGTATCGGAATGATTTGTCCATTCTTTTAGAGAAACAATAATATCTGAATCATCTAATAAAGAGAAGGTTTCCATTGTTGTTTTTAAATTTTCAGATGCATTAAATATGTAATTTTCGTTATAAGCATTATCTAAAAAATAACCTAGTGCAGGAGTTGCAAAGACACCATTTTTATTACATTCTTGTTTTGCTCTTAAAATTGCTCTTTTTAACATTTCCTCTGCGGCAATAACAGTTTTGTGCAAATAAACTTGCCAATACATTATTCTTCTTGCAACAATAAATTGCTCAACTGAATAAATACCCTTTTCTTCTACTGCAAGCTCATCATTATGAACTCTAAGCATTTTTATTATTCTTTCTGTCCCTATTCCCCCTTCGGTTACACCGGAATAAAAGCTATCTCTTTTTAAATAATCAAGTCTATCCATATCTAACTGACTTGCAATTAATTTATATAGAAATTTCTTTTTATACTTATTTTGAAAAATTTCAATACCTAGCGAAAGTTTACCATTCATTTGATTATTCATTTCCTTCATATAAAGTAAAGTCAAATCTTCATGGCTTAAATCTTTTATAAATGCTCTTTCAAGAGTATGAGAAAATGGACCGTGTCCAATATCGTGCATCAAACCGGCAATTAAAACTGCCTCTTTTTCTTCTGGGCTTATTTCCTGACCTTTTCGTATTAATTCTATACAAGCTATTCCAAGCAAATACATAACACCAATTGCATGTTCAAACCTAGTATGAGTAGCTCCAGGGTAAACATAATACGACAAACCTAATTGCTTTAATCTTCTTAATCTTTGAAAATAAGGATGTTGGATAATATCAAAATGAATAGAGGAAGGAATATTAATAAACCCATAAACAGGATCATTAATTATTTTGAGTTTATTTGTCATATAAAAATTTTAAAAAGAAATATTATCAATTAATCTAACATTACCTGCAAATACAGCGATACAAGTTGTTGTCTCACCTTCAACAATTTCACTTACTGTTTTAAGGTTATTATTATTAACAATATCTATATACTCAACGTTTAAAAACTTATTTTTATTTATTTCGCCCTCAATTAATTTCATTAATTCTTTTACTGTAAAATCCTCATATCTAGTTTTGTACTTTTTTAAAACTTTTTGAATAAGTGGAGCTGCTTTTCTATGCTCAGGAGTTAATAATTTATTTCTAGAACTCATTGCTAGTCCATCATCTTCTCGCAAAATATCGCAGGCAATAATTTCAATATTTAAATGTTTTAAATAATTTTCGTTAAGATGTTTTAAAATTGCAACTTGTTGAAAATCTTTTCTTCCAAAATAAGCAGTATCTGGTTTAACAAACGAAAAAAGCTTTGAAACTATTTGAGCTACACCATTAAAATGTCCGTTTCTGAATTTCCCCTCCATTACTTTATCAATACCATCAAAATCAAATACTCTTTTATCTTCCTCAGGATACATCTCAGAAACAGACGGAATAAAAACTATGTTACACTCTGCTTTTTTTAATTTCTCAATATCTTCTTTTTCTTCTCTCGGATACTTTATTAAATCCTCATTATTATTAAACTGTGTTGGGTTTACAAAAATACTACAAACAACAATATCATCTTTTTGTTTAGAACATTTAATAAGAGAAATATGACCATCATGCAAAGCTCCCATAGTAGGAACAAACCCAATTTGTTTATTGTTTTTCTTAAATTTTGCAATATGAAAATTAAGGTCTAATTTGTTTCTTACTACTATCATATAATATATAAATACAGTTAAATCTAAAACTTGCAATAATAAGAAAAAATATGATGTTTTAATTATAAACTTGATAAAAACAAGGATTTTATGTATATTTGCAAAATTATAAAAAAAACTAAGGATACAGTTATATGGAAAAGAAAAAAATTCTGTATATTTCACAAGAGATAATGCCCTTTTTACCTGAAACAGAGATGTCTTATATTGGAAGATATTTGCCACAAGCAATTCAGGAAAAAGGAAAAGAAGTAAGAGTTTTCATGCCTCGTTTCGGAATAATTAACGAAAGAAGAAATCAATTGCATGAAGTAATTCGTTTATCCGGAATGAACTTAATAATTGACGATACAGACCATTTCTTAATTATAAAAGTTACATCTATTCAACAGGCAAGAATGCAAGTGTACTTCATTGATAACGAAGAATATTTCAAAAGAAAAGCGATGATGTTTGATGAAGAAGGAAAATTATTTGACGACAATGATGAAAGGATGATCTTTTTTGGAAGAGGAGCAATCGAAATAATTAAAAAATTAAGATGGACTCCCGATATAATTCATTGTCATGGATGGATGTCTGCATTAGTTCCATTATTTATAAAAAAATCATATAAAGACGATCCTCTTTTTGAGATTTCCAAAGTTGTTTATTCTGCTTACAATGATAGTTTTGAAGGGAACTTAAATAGTAGCATAAAGAAGAAATTGGAATACGATGGAATTAAAATGCAAGACATAAAAACACTAGCACCTGCAAACTACTTAAACTTGCAAAAACTTGCCATCGAATATTCTGATGCGATTATTCAAGGAAATGAAGAAATTAACAAAAGCGTTTTAAAACAAATAAAAGCAAGCAAAAAAGATTTTCTTGAATATAAAAATCAAGAAGAGTATATAAATGCTTACGATAAATTTTATGACGATATTCTTAGCTAATTTTAAAATACTATAATTAATATTTTTACGTTAAATAATTAAAGTTTACCAAACATGGTAAATTCAAAATATAAATAATGAAAAAAATAACATCTTTAGTTTTAATCAGCATTTCTGTGCTGATTTTTTCATGCGAAACAAAAACAGGTATTGGGTATAATATCTTACCTGAAGAAGATAAACTAGACTATAATATAATAGACACATCGTCAATTGAAGTATATACATTATTAATGGACACACTTGCTTCTGACAAAACTTCAACACTTATGTTAGGAGTATATACCGACCCTATTTTTGGAACATCTAAATCAAGTTTTGTGTGCCAATTTGGCCTTAGCGAACATCCTTTATTTACAGATGAACACATTATTGATTCTGCTGTTTTGAGTATCCCACTAGACACTTTAAATCTTAAACATTACGGAAACTCAGAAAACATTCAGCACCTTACTGTTTATATGATAGGTAACGACTTAGTTAAAGACACAACTTATTATGGGAATTATGATTCTCCTTATGTTATTTCTAGCTCTGATACTATAATAGGACAAAAAGACATAGTTTCAAAAAATATACCCGACTCAATAATATCAATTAAATTAACTCAAGAATTTGCAAATAAAATTGCTAGTTTAAAATCAGATGTTATTTCAGCTGATAATTATAAAAAATTCCTTAAAGGAATATATGTTAAAGCAGAATCTATTGGAAATGACGGTGCAATTATAAAACTTAAAGTAAATTCAGATTTTAATATAAAAGTATATGCTCATAACGGAGCAAATGAATACATTTATAAAACATCGGCAAATATGAGCTCGAACATAAGATTTAATATTTTTGAACATGACTATAGTTCTCAAAGTTTTTATTCTCAAATAGGAAACGAAAGCTCTCCACAAGATTCTGTTGCATATATCCAATCAATGGGTGGTTTAAGAACAAAAATAAAAATGCCTTTTATTACAGATTTAAAAGAACTTGGAGATATTGTAATTTACAGAGCCGAGTTAGTTGTAAAAACTGCACCTGATTATTTAAGTTTTGAAAATACTTATCCAGCAATTGATGCCATGACATTAATAGGTTATAGCCCTGAAAACGAATACTATTCTCTTCGAGAATTTATATCTGGCGGAAGATATTTAGGAGTTGGATATAATAAAGATAATGGCACATACAAATTTGATATTGCAGGATACATAAGAGATATTATTGATGGAAATATAGAAAATAATGGATTGTATTTATTTACGCAATTTGGCAATAATAAAAATTCAAGAGCTATTATTACTACAGGAAATCATTCAAACAGAATGAAATTATATATTAGCTATGCTAAACTTTAAATCAATCTTTCTTAAATAAAAACATAAAACTATGTGTGGAATTGTTGGATACATTGGAGATAAAGAAGCCTACCCTATTATAATAAACGGATTAAAACGACTTGAATACAGAGGGTATGACTCTGCAGGAGTAGCAATAGTTGATAAGAGAACAAAAATATATAAGAAAAAAGGTAAAGTTAATGAACTTGAAAAATTAGTTTACAATAAAGATGTTAGTGGAAACATTGGCATTGGACATACAAGATGGGCAACTCACGGAGAACCAAATGACGTAAATGCTCACCCACACACCTCTGAAAATGGACATTTTACAGTAATTCATAATGGAATTATCGAAAACTATTCTCGTTTAAAAAAAAGATTAGAAGATAGAGGATATAATTTTGTAAGCAAAACCGACACAGAAGTTCTTGCAAATCTTATTGAATTTATTTACATTAAAGGAAAAGGTGAAATTGATGCAGAACAGGCCGTAAGACTTGCATTATCTAAAGTTATTGGTGCATATGGAATAGTAATTATTGCCAAAGATGAACCCGACAAACTTATAGCTGCAAGAAAAGGAAGCCCGTTAGTTATTGGAATAGGAGAAGGAGAATATTTTATAGCATCCGATGCAACCCCTATAATTGAACATACCGATAGCGTTATATACCTTAACAATGACAATGTTGCTGTAATAAAAAAAGACCAATTAACTCTTAAAACAATAGGGAATGATAAACGTGAACCATTAATTCAGAAATTAAGTATGGATATTGGTTCTATTGAAAAAAATGGTTACGACCATTTTATGCTCAAAGAAATATTTGAACAGCCAAAATCAATAACAGATACTTTTAGAGGTAGAATAGCAGCAGATTTATCCGAAATAAGGTTAGGTGGTTTGCATGAAGTAATGCCAAAATTAGAAAATGCCAAACGAATTCTTATAATTGCATGTGGAACTTCTTGGCACGCAGGTTTGGTAGCAGAATATTTAATAGAAACCATAGCACGAATTCCTGTTGAAGTAGAATACGGTTCTGAATTTAGATACAGAAAACCAATTATTTATAAAGACGATGTTATTATTGCAATTAGCCAAAGTGGAGAAACTGCAGACACATTAGCTGCAATTAATATTGCAAAAGAAGCCGGTGCTACTGTAGTGGGAATTTGCAATGTTGTTGGTTCAAGCATACCAAGAGAAACACATGCAGGAGTTTATACACATGCAGGACCTGAAATAGGTGTGGCATCAACAAAAGCATTTACTGCACAAGTTACAGTATTAACTATGATTGCTATATTGTTGGGTAAAAACAACAATAAAATTTCTGAAAAAAAGTATTTAGAATATATAAAAGAACTAACAGATATTCCTTCAAAAGTTGAAGAAATATTAAAATCAGACTCTTTAATCAAAGAAATTTCTGCTTTATATAAAAACGCATCTAATTTCCTTTATTTAGGAAGAGGATACTTATTCCCGGTTGCATTAGAAGGAGCTTTAAAACTAAAGGAAATATCATATATTCATGCCGAAGGCTATCCTGCTGCTGAAATGAAACATGGTCCTATTGCTCTTATTGATGAAAATATGCCAGTTGTTGTTATTGCAACTCAAGACAATTCTTACGATAAAATTGTAAGTAACATACAAGAAGTTAAAGCTAGAAACGGAAAAGTTATAGCTATTGTAACTGAAGGAGATACTGTAATAAAAGATCTGGCAGATCATGTTATAGAAGTTCCAAAATCCCACGAAGCTATTGCTCCTTTATTAACAGTTATCCCATTGCAACTTTTATCTTATCACATTGCGGTTATGCGAGATTGTAATGTTGACCAACCAAGAAACCTAGCAAAATCTGTTACTGTTGAATAAAAAACAAATAAATTATTTTGTATGGTTCCAGCCCTGTGCTTCAATCTCTATTTCTGTTCCGTCTGATGCAATAATAAAATTCCCTTTTGATTGCTCTGTTATATGTCCAATAACCGTAATATCCGGACTAACATCAACTTTCTCATAATCAGACTGTGAAATTGTAAAAAGCAATTCATAATCTTCCCCTCCATTCATAGCAAAAATAGTAGGAACAATTAAAACTTCTTCCGCAAACTTATTAGTATCTTCTGCAATTGGTATTTTTTGATCATAAATTCTTATTCCGCAATTAGATTCTTCTGCAATATGCAAAAGTTCAGAAGATAACCCATCTGAAACATCAATCATTGATGTTGGTTTTACATCTATTTTTTCTAAAAACTCAATAATATCTTTTCTAGCTTCCGGTTTCAATTGTCTTTCAAGAATATAATCGTAGCCCGTTAGTTCAGGTTGCACTTCTGGATTTGCTTTAAAAACCTCTTTTTCTCTTTGTAATAGTTTCAAACCGGCATATGCACCGCCTAAATCTCCAGAAACACAAATTAAATCATTTGGTTTTGCTCCGTTTCTATAAACAACTTTTTCTTTATCTACTTCACCTATTGCTGTTACACTTATTGTAAGCCCCGATACAGAAGAGCTTGTGTCTCCCCCAACTAAATCTATATTATATTTTTTACACGCAAGATTAATCCCTTCATAAAGTTCTTCAATGGCTTCAAGAGGAAAACGATTCGAGAACGCAATGGAAACAGTTATTTGTTTTGGTATTGCATTCATTGCATAAACATCAGAAATATTTACTGTAACTGCCTTGTACCCAAGATGTTTTAGAGGAGAAAAAGACAAATCAAAATGTATTCCTTCAAGGAGCAAATCAGTTGTTATAACAGTTTGTTTGTTTTTATAATCTGTAACTGCTGCATCATCTCCTATACCTTTTATTGTTGAAGAATTATTTATTTTTATATCTTTGCTCAATCTTTTTATTAATCCAAATTCTCCAAGTTCTGAAATACTTGCCATATTTTAAAAACGTTTAATTATTAAAAAACACAAAGATGAAAATTTTTTTAAATTTCAAAAGACTATTATTCATTATTCTTATAGGAATAACATTTACAAGTTGCACATACAAAGATGTAGAACTTGTCGGTGTTGAAGATATTAAGCTGGGGAGTATGAAAAATGGCACTATTTCTTTAAATACATTAGTTAAAATTAAGAATCCAAATAGTTATAAAATTAAAATTGAAAGTTACAATCTAGATATTATTGTAAATAATCAAACTTTTCAATTGATAGAAGAAAATGCGAATATAAATATTCCCAAAAATTATTTAGGAACTATAAATATTCCTGTAAGTCTTAAAAGTAAAGGATTATTAAATTTCAGAACTTTTGGAACAGTATCAAAAATATTTTCTTCAAAAAAAATTGATGTTGATGCAAAAGGAATTATAGGTGCAAAATTTTTTATTTTCACTAAAAAAATAAAAGTTGATAAAAAAACAACACTAAATATTTAAAAAATGAAGCAAATATCACTAATAATTATTTTCTTAATATTATTTCTTCATTCATTTTCGCAAAATGAGACATTTAAAATTGAAGATTCAGGAATAACTCCTTCATATAAATCGTATAATGATGGAAAAATATCAATAACACAAGATATTAAAATATTGCAACTTGTAAAAAAACAAAACGAATTAAGTAAAAACAAGTTTAAAGGATGGAGAGTTCAAATATATTTCAACTCGGGACAAAAAGCAATGAGAGAAGCACAAAACACAAAAGCAAAATTTTTAGCACGATATGGTAAAAAACACCGTGCTTATATGGTTTATAATTCTCCATATTATAAAATTCAAGTTGGTGATTTTAGGACAAAAGCAGAAGCATTATTCTTTAAAAATAAAATAAAAGATTCTTTTCCAAATTCATGGTTAATTGGAGGTGTTTTAATAAATTATCCTATTGAGGACTAAGGTAATAAATAGTAAAAAACATCTTTTGCCATAAACTATTCTGCCGATTACGATTATCAACCACTACCATACCAGATGTACAAAATACGTTTTGGTATTTTAAAAATTCTTTGGTTTTGAAGTTTTAATAAAAAAAATTCATCCAACAACTTTTAAGTCATCGGATGAAAACATTAATAGGTTAAAACTATTTTATTACAACTTCCTTAATTTCAGTATTTGCATAGAATGTAGGAAAATACATTAACTCAACTTTTGCAGGATTTAATATGTATTTACCTGTAT
>CAMZKL010000060.1 GCA_947311255.1 uncultured Chlorobiota bacterium
CGTATCATTGTCGGACCGCCGATGTCGATGTTTTCAATCAGGGTTTCAAAATCAGCCCCTTCCTTCATAACTTTTTCGAAAGGATACAAGTTGCAAACCACTAAATCAATTGGTTTTATGCCGAGTTTTGCGGCTTCTTCGGCATCTTTTTCGCGATCGAAAAGCAAGGCACTTTCGATATTGAAAGAAATGGTTTTCATACGTCCGCCGAATGATTCGGGATTTCCGGTAACGGAAGAAATATCGGTAACTTCGATACCTGCATCTTCGAGAACTTTTTTTGTTCCGCCGGTTGATATGATTTCTATTTCGTACTTTTTAAGGACTTTTGCTAATTCGATTATTCCTGTTTTGTCGGACACGCTTATGAGGGCTGTTTTTATCATTTTAATTTTTAATTTATTTTTATATTTAGATGGTACACTGATTGTTATGATTTTTAAGATATATTATGACAGTATTTCTTAACAAAATCATAATAATCATAAAAATCAGTGTGCTATTTTATTTCAATATGTTTAACAATGTTATCAAAAATTGCTTGTCCTGTATTTTCTCGTTTTATTTCTTTGTTATTTCGTTTCATTTTTGCCCAATCGGGGTGGTTATAGAAACTTAAAAATGCTTCGGGATGCGGCATCAATCCGAAAACTTGCCCCGTAGGGTCGGTTAATCCGGCAATGCTGAATTCTGCTCCGTTTGGGTTTGCAGGATATCCTGATGTTATATTTCCCTGTTTATCAGAATATTGCAAAGCAATTAAATTCTTATCTTTAATTTGTTTTCTTGTTGCGTCGTCTTTTATTACAAGTTTTCCTTCTCCGTGCCTTACCGGAACGGGCAATAAATCAATTCCTTTTAAGAACGGTGTCTTAACATTCGGATTTACTTTGCAATATACCCAACGGTCTTCATATTTGTTTGAATTATTGGCAACGAGAGCGGTTTCGGGTTCAAAGTTTCCGTTTATATCAGGTAAAAGTCCGAGTTGCACAAGAATTTGAAATCCGTTGCAAATGCCCAAGATATATTTTCCGTCATTTATAAATTTTTCAATTTC
Source organism: uncultured Chlorobiota bacterium (assembly GCA_947311255.1). Lineage (GTDB taxonomy): Bacteria > Bacteroidota > Bacteroidia > Bacteroidales > JAADGE01 > JAADGE01. The sequence continues at coordinate 1,061 of CAMZKL010000060.1, forward strand.
TTCGATGAAAGTATTGCTGGACTTCATTTTTTTGTATTTCACTTTGTTTGACATTACTTTTCCAGAAGCAATATCATCGCCGAAGGAGAAACCGCCGGGAAAATTGAGAATATCAAAATCTTGCAAGTTGTATGTTCCGTTCATTAATTCGTTAAAATGAATTACGGTAACTTCTGCACCTGCATTTTTGTATGCGGCTCCCATTTCTGTTTCGCAATTTATTCCGAAGCCGGTTAGGATTAGTGATTTTATCATTTTTAATTGAATTATTTTAATAGTTTAATTCTATTGCTACAAATTTAATTCTATTATGTATGAATAAAAAAAAACGGATAAATTGTTTTGAACAAAACTTGGTTTTTTAAATGAAAAATTGGTGGCATTACCGAAATAAAAAGGCGTTCAAATTATTATAATTGTTAGTAATAATTTAAACGCCAATTTAATTAGTTGAAACTGTTATAATTCTTATATCAAACTTAAATTAATAATAAATAATATTTACCAAATTCTGAAATCAAATTCGAGATTTTGTCTTCTGCAAGTTGGATTTTGATGCCCTTTTGTCATTTTACTTACATTATCCATTAAATAATCTCTTAATTCTGAAACCATTATTCTGCCATCATTGTTTATGTCTGCTTCTCCTGTGCTTATTCCGTTAGTAAGTATGTATGTAAAAATACCATTCTTAGTTCTATCACTTTCATATGCATATTCAGAACCACCAGCAGATGAGATGATTGTAGAGCCTGTTCCTTTTCTAATATCTGCAAACATATCTTTCATAAGTTCAAATGAGCTTTGGCTTAATATTTTAGTATCTCCAAGCTCAGCTGTACTTCTTGTGGCATCATCAGAATTAGTATTATTATTTGTGGTAGTTTCAGCAGTTTCTTCATCTTTATCAATTTCTCCTGAATGACAAGCATCAATTAAAAGTAATTTTTTTCTTGCAGGAATATCACTTAATAAACCTTCTAGTTTATCATATTTTAGACCATTTTCAGAAGGAAGAATAAAATTAATATCTGTTGTAGCAAGGTAATAGTCCATATCCCAATCTAATAGACCATGTCCTGCAAAAAACACAACAACAACATCATTAATTGATGATTTTTTTAATTTATTTTTAGCTTTAAGAATATTTTCTTTTGTTGCGTCTTTATCTGTAATTTCTGTTATGTAAATATTTTTATATTTTTTATGTTTTTTGTCAGATTTTAATACAGAAGCAAAATCTCCTGCATCTTTTGCTGCATATTCTAAATCATATTCGTCGTTTTTATATTTTGAAACCCCGATTGAAACAAGATATAAATCTGGTTTTTCCTCATCTGCTTCATAATCGACGTAAAAAGTTTCTTTTAAAGATTCATATCCATGTGAGTTTGTTGCAGAAACTTGTATTTTATTTCTTCCTGGCAAAAGGGTTATTTCATGTCTTCCTGAATAATATTTAGAACTTAGATTTTTTGTAATACTTTCTTTTTTATCATAGGATGGAACATCATTTACCCAAATGTTAACCTTATTTAATTTATATTTTTTGTCTTCTGCTTTTATTCTTATTTCAATATTTTCGTTAATTGTTGTAACTGGTATTTCATCAAGATTTTTTATTGTTACAACTGGTATGTTAAATTCAGTATTTTCAGAATCTTCAATAAAACCCATTTTTTTTATACGTTTTACATACGCTTTTTTATATGCAGTTATCTCAGCATCAGTGGAGTAGGGTAGCTTTGAGAGTATTATATCTGGTCTATTATATTTTACATCAAATTGTTCAAATGTATATAATTTATCATTTATCATAAAGTTAATATAGTCCATTGAACCAACTGTTGAGTAATAATAGTTTTCTTTTGTTACATATAAATAATCATCATCGTTAAAAGCCGCAAGACTAACCATATGCTTACCATCTTCAAAATTCCAAAAATTAATAATTCCATCATATCCGGCTGTTGCAAGATAGTTATATTTAGAATTAAATTTTATAGATGAAATTGCAGTAATATGTTCTGATGGAACTGTGTATTTAACTGTAAAGTCTTTTGTTTCAGCTAAATATATGTTTTTGTTAATGTCTGTATATGCACAAAATTTATCATTTTTCATAAAGCTGACAGGTGCTTTTCCGTATATTTCTTTAATTAATTTTAAATTTGATTGTTTATAAAACCGAATACTATCATTTTTAGAAACAAAAAATAAAAATTTATCATTTGCACTAAAGCCAGCTGTTAGAAATCTTTGTTTAAATTGGATTGTTCCTTTATTTTCTCCTGTTTCAATATTGTAAATTTCGCATCTTGATTTTTTCTTTCTTTCTTTTATTAATACAAGAAGGTTTTTGCCATCTTCACTAACTGTTTTGTAATATATATCTCCTCTTATTTTAAAAGAGTTTTTCCTTTGTTTTGATGTAATTCTAATTTTTGAATTCTTTTTAACATTATCAATATTATATTTGTATATATGTGTTGAAAAGACTTGTTCTCTGCTCCTAATTACTTCCCAGTTCATTAATGAATGTTTTTGAGAATGTGTGCTTCTACTTTTGAAAACTAAGATATTTGAAGAGTCTGCTAATAAAAATGATTGGTAGTCTGTATTTTTTGGACTTTTAAGAAGTATTGGTTCTTTGTTGGTTATATTGTTGTATATAAGAAGATTATCAGTATAATTTAGGAAGTTGTCAGTTTTTTTATCTTCTTTTTTAAGTTTTGTTTTTATTATTATCTTATTTTGTGGTAACAAGTTTGTGGTGTTTGAAACAAAATAATCTTTATTTGATTTTCTTTCAAAGAAATTTGGTTTTGGGCAAGAACTTTTCTTGATATCTCCTTTTTTGGAAAGATCCCAAATTCTGAAATCTGAATTATCATATGCTATAAACATTTTTTTACCATTTTCAGAAAAAGAAATTGAATTAATACTTCCAGTACCACCTTCAAGGGTTTTAACAATTTTTTTATTTTTAATGTCCCAAATTGCAATTTTTTTATCATCTCCTGCACTTGCTAAATATTTTTGGTCAGGGCTAATACAGATTGCTTTAACTTGTCCCTTGTGTCCTTTCAAAAGGTTTTTTCTTTTGCCACTAATTCTATTAAAAACATAAATAAGCCCATTTTTATTTGCAGCAAAAACTTTTTCATCCGTAAGTGCTAATGAAAAAAATGAATGCCAAGAACGTTCTGTAACAACATTAAATTTTGTTAAAAAACTATGTTTTTTTTTTTTTTAGTCTTGTAACATTTCCTTTATTACCAGCTGAATATAAGTTTTCAAAATTTTTATCAACAATAATTTCATTTGAACGAGAATGGAGTTTTTTTACAATTTTAAATTTCAAAAAGCTGTAAATTCGTATATTCCTTTCTTTTTTTCCACCAAATGCTAAATATTTTTGTGCTCCAATATATGCAACTGTATTAAAAAAGCGTTTTGCTTTTTTGTTTATAGTATAATATGTATGTCTTTTTAGATTTATTAAATAAACTGAATCTGATCCACAGGCTAATTCTGTTCCATTTGGCTTAAAAGCTAATCCTTTTACTTCTTTTGTAAAAAAGTCGTATGTTTTAATAAGTTTTCCGGAGGGATATTCCCATAGTTTCACAGTCTTGTCATCACTAGCAGTTGCGATAATATTTTTAGTAGGATGAAATGCAATACAACTCACAGGGCCATTATGTCCTCCGAGAATATTCATTTGCCTGTATGAACGTAAATCCCAGATAATGACTTTGTTATCTAATCCGGAAGATGCTAAAAATTTTCCATTGGGGCTGTATTCTAAATCCAATATAGTTGAAGAATGAGATGTTTGAACACTTAGTTGTTGTGCGTTTATTTTAAAAACAAAAAATAACAAAGGGAATATTAATATTTTTGATAATTTCATAGCTCGAAATTTTAAGATTATAATTTTAGCTTTAGTGTTGCATATAAAACATGATTTTTTTTATTTAATTTGTTAATACTTTTGCCATTACATACATATAGTCAGTATTGTCAATTTGAAAACTTACAGTATTTTCAAAAGTATTATATGTATAATTTGTAACTTCTTCCCAATTGTCTAGATTAAAATCTGTGCTTCCCCAATCGTTATTAGATGTCCATCTTCCGTTAATAAGATATGTTAAATCTATTATGTCATATCCGTCGGGGTATCCTTGATAGTTCCAATTTATCCAAACATTATCTTCTGTTCCCCACTCATTAGTAGCCGGAATTTTTATTCTGAACAGTTTTGCATCAAACTCAGGAGTATAATCACTTATTAATTTATAAGTAACTTCAACAGCTGTGTTAAAATCAATACTAAGGTGGTATGTATCTGAATTTGAATTTACTTCATTATAACCGTATGATTCATAAAAAGGAACAAAATATAGGAATTTTGAATTTTGTCTTCTTCCCAAACGAAGAATATCTATATAAACACCTTCATTTATAAATTCATACATATTAAAAACAGTTAGAGAGTCTAATGCGTTTTCAGGAAAATCTATGCTAACAATTATTTCGGGTTTATCATTTTCAGGGTTATATTCAAAAAAGTTAATTGTTCCACCATCTGGTCCTACAACTCTTCTAAAATCTTCATAATTATCTTTTAATTCAATTCTTTTGTGGCATGATGAAAATAGTACGAAAAATACTATAGTTGAAATTATGCTTAAAATAAATGTATTTTTTTTGAGAAATTTCATAGTTGTTATTTTTTAATATTTTAAATCTTTTTTGGTAAGATTAAATGACAATAGATTAATTCCTAATGATAAATTAAGAGTTGATAAAGATTTGTAATTTGCTCTTTCAGAAAGAGATATATCATTTGAAATATTTCCTTCTTCGTATTTATCTGCATAAATATCAACAGGTTGATTAGGTATTGATGACATTATATATGCATTTAGTGTTACTGCATGGTATTTAAATCCTATACCAAAATGATAGTAAAAGGTTGTTATCTTATATGTGTCTAGATTTTTGAATATAATTTGATTAATATCTCTTTGGTAGTCTTCATTAATAGGTGTAGCTGAATAATGTTGAAAATTTTCAAGGTACATTACTGTTGCACCAATATATAAGTGTGGACGTAACGCTTTTGCTTTTGCCAATCTGTATCCCAAAGAAAGAGAATTACCCCAAAATTTCCATTTTAGTTTAATTGTGTTGTATTCTAAATTATCTATGTTTCCATCGGGGTTAAATTCATCAACAAAGTCCTTGTAGTCAACTGAATTTTTGTACTCTGCTTCATTATGAAAAGATAAATGAAAAAAATCTGCTTGAAAGAAAATATGATTTCCCAATTCATACCTCATATATATTGCCGGAGATATAAGATTTGATTTTACAGAACTTGTTTTAAATCCAGAAAACCTTACTGTTTCGTTTCTCTGATTTGAGAAGTAATAAACGTAGTCTGTAACATCATACTCATAATAATTCATTAAAGTAGCAGGAGTAGAAAAACCTTTTGCACCCAAGTGAAAAAATTGACCGTAGCTAATTCCGGATAATAAAAAGGATAATGATAAAATTAGTATTTTTTTATACATTTCTTTCAGTTTTAATTAGTTAATTATTTTTTTTATAAAAATACAATTCTTAGTTTAAAATTCAAAATAAATTTTACGAAATTATTTAACACCTACAATTGAGATTGAAGAAATAGTATCGCCCATTCCTACAAGAGTAATTGGCTTATCAATTAAAATTGTAGGAACAGCAATTAAATCAAAGTTTTTATTTTGAAAAATACCTGTTTCTAGAATACTTGATTTTTTAAATTTATTGTGCAAATATTTTGATAAGTATTCAAGTTCTTTTAATCCGGTTTCAGAAACTTGTTTTCCGTGTGCCCAAAGTAAATTTTCTTTAATATTAACAGTCCCGGTTCCAGCTTTTCCTGCTGCTACTGTTGCTGCTAATTGCATTCCTTTTCGGTTTTGTTCAGGACTAATTTTAAATCCTTTTTTTTGAATAGTTATATACAAACCAAACATATGTAATTGTGCTCTCGGAGTGTTTGTATATTCAAAAACTTTTAGCATTGCTTTGAAAAGATTAACAGCATTTGTGTTTTTATTACATTCTTTTGCTAAATCAGTCTCATTTATAACTTCCAGTATATCAATCAATTCTCTTTCGTTATAACCAATACTCTCAACTTTATTTGCAATATTATCTATTAAATATTTCCGAATAAACTTATCTTGAGTTGATGCTATTTCGAAATGAACTATTGTTTCAGAAGAGTTTTTTCGTAATTTTTCTAATAATTTTAATGAATCATCAATTTTGTCTGCTCCTTTTGTATTATTATCTATTTTCTTTTGCAACATTTGATAACCTGATAAAATTATATATTCATAATTTATATCTGGTTTAGATATTCTTTCTGCAAAAGCTGAATCAATATGTAATTTAAAATTTAGAGGGTCATAAGTTGCAATAAAACGGTTTGATTTTGGACAAGTATATATTTTTTTATCAATCTCTATTTTGTCTTCTTTATCAAATTCAATTATGTAATGAATTAAAGGAATATCATTTTTTCTTACAATATTTCGAGCTTTTTTAATGATATTTTTATCGTCAACGCTAAGAAGATTTGGTAAATCTAAAAATAATCCTGCTTGAAGTTTTGAAATAGAAGCACTATGAACATAAACCGGATTTACTCCACAAACTGCCATAATATTAGCAACAATTCCACCTTGCCCTCCTTGTTGGAGTTTATCGTATCCAAAAGTTTTATCCAAGAATTTAAATATTTCAATATCATTTATAACCCATTCTTCTGCAATTCCTTTTGTGAAACAGTGAACAATACCTGCAAAAATATCTTCTTTTTTAGATATATTATTTTTGTTTTCAAATAAAATTGTGGAATCTAAAATATGTTCAGAAATAAGTTCTTGAATTTTTTTTCCTGATATTTTTATAACTGCATCAATATTTGTATTAAAAGCACTTATTAATCCTTTAACATCAGACATTTTTTGAAGTTGTTCAGGAGCTGAACTATAATTTTTTAACCATTTCTTTTTGAGAATATTATATGACATATTTTTAAGTTTATTTAAAGTGTAAATGTACTATTTTTGTAATAAAATGAATTAAATTTAAAAAAAACAACATTAATTTTGTTTAATCCTCCTTCTATATTTTCCTTAAAGAAATTATTAAAACAAGTATAGCAATAAAAATTGAAATAATTCCTACTAAAAAAACACCTGAATATCCAATTATTTCGAATAAGTACACTCCTGCCAATGGAGCAAAAGCTCCTCTAAAACCGGTAAATGATAAATGTACGGATTGATAATCTGCCGCATCTTCATCTTTTGCAAAATATGCCGAACCTATGTACCATAACAGACCCATCATTGCACCAAAAATACCATACGCAAGAAAAGAAAAAAGCAAAGTGTAATAAATCTTAATTTCAAAAATTTCAATGTATAACGGAAAATATTCAGTTAATCCCATAAACAATAAATACAAAAGCATTGCTCCGAAAGTGTAAATTGCAAATTTTCTTGGATTAATTTTTCCTAATAACTTTCCAAAAAGAGGTGTAAGTAAAATTGATACACTTGTATAAAAATTTTTATAAAATGCTATTCCTGAATAGTTTAGTTTTAATTCGTTTTCTAGAAATAATGCAATTACAGCAATTGTAACAAGCCATGCAAGACCATAAAACATAAAACCTATTTCAAAATCTCGAAATGCTTTATTTTTTTTTAATATGTTTATAATACTTCCTGTTACTTCTTTAACTGCTTCTTTTAAACTCCTTTTATTTTTAGGTACAATTGGTGAATATTTTATTTGTGTAAGTATAAAAATTGAGCTAATCCCCAGTATTGCTAAAAAAGGATAAACATATGTGTAAGCATTTGAAAATCTATCAAGTAGAAGACCAAAAAAGAAAGTAGCAATTAACATAACAATTTTATTTGCTGTTGCAGAATATCCATAAAGTTTACTGAAATTTTCATGTTTATAGTTTGTTTTTAGAAAACCATTAATTGTTGGCATTATTAACGGATTTGCAGAAAAATATATTAAAAAAATTATTAAAAACACTATTTGAAAAAAGAAAATATCAGTAGTTTCTGTTATTGTTTTTGGGAAGAATAAAAGTAATAAAAGAGGTGCTCGTGTAAAAATTGCAACAAGCCTTAACATTCTTATTTTTTTTATAGTTCTCTTTAAAATTTCAGTTAGTGGCACAGCAATTATAAGCACAACAACCGTAAATTGAAACAATATTCCTATTTGGTATGACGAACCTTTAAGTCCTTTAATTAAAACGTATTCATTTAAGGCAAGAACACCAAGAATTATACCATCAAAAATTGAAAAGACAAGATGTAAGAGAAATGTTCTTTTTTCATCTTTTGATGCGAATGATATTTTAAATTTTTTTGTCATTTAACAATTTAGAAAAAGAATTTTAAGTGGCAAAGATAATTTTATTGATTATCTAAAATCATTCTTGTCTTAAAAAGATATAAAAAACAGATTATAAACCTTTTGTTGATCTATGTAAAAATTGACATAAAACAATAATTAAAAATACATAAACAATATTATATTTAAATAAGATTTTACTTTTGCAAATAATTCAAAATATTTATGTCAGGAAACAATTCTCAAATAGATTTAAGTAAAAATAGAAACAGATTTATTGCACAAGGTTTTTTCTTGGCAGCAGCTATTGCAGTTGCTGATACTTCAACTATTCTTCCTTTAATAATTGATTATTTTAAGGGAGATGAAATTCTTGTTGGAATATTATCTTCATTGATGAAAGGCGGTGCAATTATAATGCAATTATGGACTGCATTTAAGGCACAGGAACATGGTAAAGTTCTGAAATCTTTAAGAAAAGTTTTTGTGTTTAGATTTTTAACATGGTTCAGTGTAGGACTTTCAATATATATATTCTCGGGATATAGTAATTTTCTTATTCTGTTGCTAATCAGTATTTTCTTATTTTTATTTTCCTTTTCGGCAGGTGTAGGAGTTATTTATTACCAAGAATTAACAGGCAAATCATTTACAAAAAAATATAGAGGAAAAGTACTTGCCTACCGACAAATTGCATCTGGGATTGCCGGAATTTTAAGTGGAGGTATTTCAGCTTTAATTTTAGAAAATTTTGCAAAACCCAACAGTTTCGCTTTTCTCTTCATTTTTAGTGGTTTAATAATGGCTGTTGGATTCTATATTTTTTGGAATTTTAATGAATTTGAAAAGAAAGAAACAGCAAAAAAAGAACAAAACTTCTATTTGTTTTTAAAAAATGCAGGCAAAGTGCTTAAAGCTGATAAAAGTTTACAAATTCAAATTTTAAGTAGGTTTCTTGCTTATGGTTTATTTTTAATTTTTCCTTTTATAATTCTAAATGCAAAAAACAAATTAGGAATAGCAGGTAAAGATATTGGATTTATAATTTCATTACAAATGGCAGGGGCAGTTGTTGCAAATTTTCTATGGGGATTTTTAGCTTCAAGAAATATGAATAAATGTATAATTTTAATATCTTTTTTATTCTCAATTATTGCAATAAGTTCAATTTTTTTTGCAAATAATATTTATGTTTATTATGCAATATATTTTATTTCAGGTGCTGCAATAGATGGTTTTAGACTGGCATTCAGTAATTTAATATTAATTATTGCACCCAATGAAAAACGCCCTGTTTATGTTGCAATTCAAAATAACTTATCATCTGTTGGCTTGTTTTTTGCAATTCCCGGAGGAATAATTTTAAAATCTTTTAATTTTAATGTTTTAGCAATTATTACTTTGTTTATTTTGTTTTTAGGCTTAGTTTTTAGTTTCGGATTAAAAAAGCAATAATTTAATATGCACTCAGAACCTATTACGTTTTTATACAACAAATACAACTTCAAACTGGCAACAATAAAAAAAATTGTTTTTGGCAAATCATATGTTGCAGTAATGCTTATGAATGGGAATATTGGATTGTCTGCAAATTTATACGACATTAAAAATATGAATATTAACGAGTTACAAAAACCTAACTTTACAAACAGCGGTCATAGGAACATATTAAGTGCATATTATAACGCTGTGTTTAATAACAAAAAAGAATATTCTCTAAAATCAGATATATTTAACCTTATTGATTTTAAGAAGTATCCAAATTTAGTAATGATTGGTTTTTCTGAGCCAATTTACAAAAAACTAATAGCAATAAATATTAAACCTTTTGTATTTGATTATTCATCTGATAATAAGGTTGTTATAAGCCAAACCAAACAAGCAAAGTATTTAAAAAAAGCTGACAGTGTTTTATTAACTTCAACTTCAGTTTTGAATAATACTTTTTTTGATATTGTTAAAAATACAAAAATTGAATGTGATATTTTTATGTTCGGTCCTTCAACTTTTATGAGTAAAGATTTTTTTAGATATAAAAATATTAAAGGACTTTTTGGAACAGTTTTTAATTCAGGAGATAATGATGTTATAAAACTAATTGAAGAGGGACAAGGCAACAGATATTTAAAAAAAAAGGGTAAGAAAGTTGCTCTATTGAATAATTTTTGAAATTATAAATTTGGATTTGCTTCGTAAACTTTTCAGTTTTTTATAGTTTCGCAGTTGTATATTATAAAATGGAAATCTACAAAAAAGAGTTTAAAGATATTTGGCTAAAAGCTTCTGTACTTGGAAGTTTATGGGGAAGTATTGAAATAATTATAGGTAGTTTTTTCCATAATATTAGAATGCCTTTGGCAGGTACAATACTTGCCGTTTTAGGAATTAGTCTTCTTGTTGCTTTTGGGCAAACATGGAAAGATAAAGGTTTATTTTGGCGGGCAGGTTTAATTGCAGCAGTTATGAAATCTGTTTCCCCAAGTGCAATTCTTTTTGGTCCAATGACGGGTATTTTATTTGAAGCACTACTATTTGAATTTGCAGTATTTTTATTTGGAAGAAATAATATTGGCTATCTTTTGGGCGGGATTTTTGCTCTTTACAGTGTAGTTATTCATAAAATATTTGCACTTTTAATTTTATATGGTCTTGATTTAGTAAGAATTACTGAAAATCTATATCATTTTATTATTAAACAACTTAAATTTCAAGAGCTTACATTTTTTGAAGCATTTTTTATACTCAGTTTATTCTATGTTGTGCTTGGATTAATAGCTTCAATTTCCGGAATAATAATAGGAAATCAAGCTTTAAGAATGAAAGCAGATAATAAACCAAAAAATAAAATTTTTCTTGAAGATGATAAAGATAAAATCAATACAGAAGACCATAAAAGTTCTTTGATTTTATTGTTTGCACATTTGGTATTTATTATAACTGTACTTGCAATTACAAATATGATTTCGGTTGAGATAGCATTTATTCTTGCAATAATATACTCAGGATTAACAATTTATAAATACAAAAGAGCATTAAGATATTTTAAAAAACCTGGTTTTTGGTTTCAGATTGGTATTTTTGTACTAATATCTGCAATTTTTTACGACGGATTTAATCAAGATACATATTTTACAAATGCCGGGCTAATTTCCGGATTAAAAATGGGAATTAGAGCAATTACAATTGTTATTGGTTTTTCCGCAATTAGCTCTGAACTAAGAAACCCGTTTGTTAAAGCTTTGCTATACAGAAAAGGTTTTTGGCAATTTTATACAGCATTAGGACTTTCTTTTTCTGTTCTTCCATATTTAATGAAACATTCTGCAAGCCCTAAAATAATTTTAAAAAGTCCGCTTAAAGCATTGGTAAAAAACATTTTAGATGCAGAAATTATTTTAGAAGAATTCAAAAGTAAAAAAAAGGAAAAAAAAGTTATTATTATTAGAGGAGTGAGGCATGGAGGGAAAAGTACTTTTGCAGAAAACCTACTTAGCATCTTAAAACAAAATAATAAAAAAGTTTTTGGTTTTCTTGCCAAAGGAATTTTTAAAAATAATTTAAGAGCAGAATTTTTTTTGGAGAATATAAATACCGGAGAAAAAAAATTACTTTGTAAAGCAGAAGGTAATGAAGAACAAAAAAAAATTGGTCGTTTTTACTTTAATGAAAAAGGGCTGGAATTTGGAAAAAAAATATTAGCAACAAACAATGTTAAAGATGCAGACTATATACTTATTGACGAAGTAGGTCCATTTGAACTAAAAGGAAAAGGCTGGTCCGAATCTATTGAGCAATTATCTGAAATAGAGACACATACTATGATTTGGGTTGTTAGAAAAAGTTTAGTTTATGATATTCTCAGGCGATTTGGAATAACTCATGCACTAATTTTAGATATTGAAAAAGATGATGTTAAAGATGTTTTTAAAAAATATATTTCCTTAAAATTTTAAAATATTTTTGCTTATAACAACTTCATTAAACATCCTAATTAATTATAAGAAAATTGTTTACACACATAATAATATATTAATTAAATGGAAAAATCACCATTAGAAAAATTAATTAAATCATTGACACGAGGAGAATTAAAAACTTTTAGTTTGAGTGTTAAAAATGAAAAATCACCTGAGTATTATAATCTTTTTAAAAAGATAAAACAAAGTTATGATAAGAAAAAGAGTGTTGTTTTTAAAAACGCACAAAGAAAAAAATATTTATACGATTCAATTTTAGAATCTCTAAATAAAAAAACCAAAAGTATTGACGCAAATATTCTAAAAAAACTTCTTAATACAGAAACATTATATAAACGACAACTAATAAAGGAAGCATGGAAAGAAATTAATAAAGCTCAAAAATTAGCAAAAAAACATGAACGTTTCGGATTATTAATTCAAATTCTTGAATGGAAAAAAAATATAGGATTTCATATTGATACATTTACAAGAAATGATTATTCTGAACTCTCTATAATTGAGGAACAAACAATAAATCAACAGTTTATGTTTTTGAAAATGAAAAATTTATATATGGAAATTTTAAGTTTGAAAAAAGAGCAAGGTTATTTTCCTAAAAACTACGATAAATCAAAATTCACTAAATTTAGCCCTGAAATTCCCAAAGAAGTTATATCAAAAAGAACTATATTCTATTCAAGAATAACCAAAGCAATATATTTTTGGATGCAAAAGAAACATGAAGAAGAATATCAATTAACCAAATTAAATATAAAAGAAGCTGATGTAAATGTTGATTATACTGAGTATTTAATAGGTCATCTTGAACATTTAACTTCATGTATTTGTAATGCTTCATTTTCTGAACTTATTTCAACATTAAATGAACTTAAAACAAAATATAGTGAAGGGTATTTTGGCGAAAATTACAATCTTAAATTGAAACTTTTTTATTATGCAGCTACCTATGAAATAATGAGTTACGCATTTATGGGAAATGAATTTTTATTAAGAAAAAAAGTTGAGAAAGTTGAAAATGAAATCTTATTTTGGAAAAAAAATCTTTCAAAAGAAATGTATATAATTATATGCACAGCCTTAAAAACCGGATATTTCTTTTTGGGGGATTATAAAAAATCAAAATTTTACATAAATAAAATACTTGTAAAATCTAATAAAACCCTTAGAAAAGATGCTTTTGACGAAGCATTACTTTTTAATCTTATAATAGTTTTTGACAAAAAGAATGATTACAATTATCAAAAAAGTGTTTTAAACAGTTCTCTTAAATATTTTAAAAATAGTGATATGAGCGATAGTTTAGAGAATTTATTTGCAAAAGCATTACAAAAAGATATTTTTGATAAGAATATTTATAGGAAAGTTTACAGTAATCTTGAAAATGAATTTATTGCATATTTTCATAAGTTAAAAGACGGAAGATTATATTCTGAGAGTTATTTGCCTTTATATATTTGGTTACAATCTAAAATAAAAAATAAAGATTTATTAACAGTAATGAAAAATTGGAACGAAAATTCTTTATAATTATATCTAAACAATTCTCTTAATCTTATTAGCATCTTCAATCATTTTTGAAATTCCAGATTTATCATTTTCTGCAATTTTTATTTTAAATTCTTGAAGTTTCATAATATATGTGTTTAAAACATCAACAACATTTTCAGAATTTTGGTTGAAAATTGGTGTCCACATTTCTGCAGAACTTTTTGCAAGACGAACAGTTGAGCGAAAACCTCCACCTGCCATATTAAAAATTTGTTTTTCATCTTTTTCTTTGTCTAAAACAGTAAGTGCCAAAATAAATGAACTTATGTGTGAAATGTGTGAAACATATGCAGCATGAACATCATGAGACTTTGCATCCATATATATCATTCTCATATTTAAGCTGCCATACATATCTTCAACAACTCTCAATGCTTTTTTTGAGCTTTCGTATTGGTTGCAAATAATTGCAGACCTACCATCGTACAAATGAGATATTGCAGCCCAAGGTCCTGAATATTCTGTTCCTGCCATTGGATGCGAGGCTACAAAATTTTCCCTTTTCGGATGATTTTTTACGAGCTCGCAAATTCCATGTTTTGTTGAACTTACATCTGTAACTATCTGATTATTAATTTTATCTAAAATACTGGGGAGAATTGTTTGAACAATATTAACAGGCGTTGATACAATAATAAGGTCTGCAAGTTTTATACCTTCATCCAAATTAACTATTTTATCAACCAAACCAATATTTTTTGCAGTTTCAGCGTGTAAAGTATTCTTGTCAACCCCATAAATAACATCAGCAAATTTTCTCTTCTTTAAATCTATTGCCATTGAACCTCCAATTAATCCTAATCCTATAATTGTTACTCTCATTTTGTTGTTTTAAATTAAATTTAAAATTATTTATTTTTGCTTAATATTAAAGAGAACTTCCAAAAAAACTTCACGTTTGCTACATAATGAAATTCGTATATATTTTCTACCTTGTGAACCAAAAATACTTCCGGGACTAATAAATATTCTATATTTTTTGAGTAAATAATCTGAAAATTGATAACTTGAACCAAAATTATTTGGTATTTCTGCCCAAACAAACATTCCGCCAGTTTCTTTATCAAATTTACAATTTAAAAGCTCTAAAATTTCCCAAACTATTTTTTGTCTTTTTTTGTATTCAAAATTCAAATTTTCATACCAAGAATTTTCAATTTTAAGAGCAGAAATTGCCGCTTGTTGAATTGGCAAAAACATTCCCGAAATCATATTTGATTGAATTTTCTGAATGAATTTTAAATAGTTTTTGTTTCCAAAAACTGCTCCCACACGCCATCCTGCCATATTATGAGATTTGCTTAATGAATTAAGCTCAATTGCTGTATCAAAAGCTCCTTTAATTGATAAAATACTTAAATAATCTTCATTTAAAATGAAATTATACGGATTATCATTACAAATTAATATATTATTCTCTTTTCCAAAACTAATTAATTCTTCAAAAAAATGTTTTGTGGCTTTTTGTCCGGTTGGCATATTCGGATAATTTATCCACATAATTTTAACTTTTGATAAATCTTTTTTTCTAAGTTCGTTAAAATCCGGATAAAAGTTATTTTCTTTTTTTAAATCATACAGAATTGGTTTAGCCCCAACTATCTCAGTTACAGATAAATAAGTCGGATACGAAGGATTAGGTATCAATACTTCATCATCTACATTTAAAAATGCTTTCGAAACATACATAACCCCAATTTTTGACCCCATTACTGGCAAAACTTCATTTTCGGGATTTATATTAACATTAAAATATTTTTTATACCAATAAGAAAATGCTTCTCTTAATTCATAAATTCCTCTGTACGATTGATAAGAATGATTGCTATTGTCAGATGAAAACTTTTTTAAAGTATCAATAACCACTCTCGGAGGAGGTAAATCCGGACTACCTATTCCTAAGTTTATAATATCAATACCGGAATTTCTTATTTCATTAATTTCTTTTAATTTTTTTGAAAAATAGTATTCTTTTACAGAACTTGCGGCTTTTGAAGGTTCAATTATCATTATATTTTCGTTTTATGAAGTTTAGTTAAAGATTTATTTGCTTCAATATATTCTCCCATAATTATAAAATTCTCAGTAAGTGGCATAACAGCATTTACTGCTTGCTTATATCTTTTTAAATCATCGAAAATTAAATCTACATAAAAAGAATATCTTCCGGGAACTCCCATTATTGGATGAGATTGAATTTTATGAAGATTAATGTCATAGAACGAAAAAACCGATAGAACTTTTGACAAACTTCCTGTTTTATTTGAAAGACTAAAACAAATTGATGATTTATTTATGTTATCATTACTTGTGTTATCTTCCTTTTTTAACTCAAAAAATCTTGTATAATTTAATTTATTGTCTTCAATGCTTTCAGCAAGAATTTTTAAATTATATCTTTTTGCAGCAAAACTGCTTGCGATTGCTGCTGTATTTTTTGCTGATGAACTTGCTATGTCTTTGGCACTTATAGCAGTATCAAAACTTTCAACCAAACGAATATTAGGATACTTTTTAAAAAAATTACTACATTGATAAATTGCCATAGGATGAGAAAAAACTTCTTCAATTTCTTCAACTTTTTCGCCGTTTTTTGCTATTAAATTTTGTACTATCCTTAAATAAATTTCACCGGTAATTTTTAATTCTGATTTTTCAATTAATGAATAATTTGGGAGAATTGAACCTGCAATTGTGTTTTCAATTGCCATAATTCCTGTATCTGCTTTTTTGGTTTCAACCGCTTCAATTAAATCTGCAAATGTTCTACATTGTATAAGATCAATATTGTCTGTTTTATAGTATTTTACTGTGGCTTCTTCATGAAAAGCACCAAGTATTCCTTGAATTGCAACTTTCTTTACCATTTTCTTAAAATTAAAAAATCCCGATTTTAGTCGGGATTTTGAATTAGTGAATTATATACACATTTATTTCCGACCGTTGCTTAACAGTATAAAATAAAAGAAATAAAAATATGTGCTTAATTTTTGCATTTTTAGTTTATTTGAGAATGTAAAAGTAAATTTAATATTTTAATAAAAAATTTTTTATAAATATTTTTTTAGTACTCCTGTTCTTTCATTAAACTCATTAATTAATTCATCCCAACGGTGGACTTGATTAAACATTGTATTCCAAATATTTCTATCGTTCCAAAGTTGGTTTAAATCTTCAACATCTTTTTCTTGTTGTTCAACCCAAGTAAAATATTTTAAGTTATGAATTGCTTTTCTGTCATGATAACCAAGTTCTTTCATATTATCAACTTGTTGCCCAAGCATACATTTTTCAAAATCTTTAACTGCCTGTATTTCATTATATTGCCCTCTTTCTTCTCTTAATTCATCAACTCTGGATTTATACATATCAGCACTATCAGTTGCAATTGTAATAATAATATCATCCGAAGTCATTTCAAAATATTTAGCAGTTTTTATTGCTGAAAGTAAGTTTCCAATTCCAGAAATTCCGATTAAATGTAATTGACTAATTAATTCATCAGAAATTCCTATTGTTTTAAGATATTTATGTCCTTCCGGCTCATTAAATAATCTTAATAGTCGCATTGGGTCTTCATCATCTATAGCAGTAACAGCATCAGTATTTTTCACATTGTGTATCCATGGAATATGTTTATCTCCAATTCCTTCAATTCTATGAGCTCCAAAACCGTTTCTTAAAATTGTAGGGCATTGTAATGCTTCGGAAGCAACAACTTTTATGTGAGGAAATAAAGTTCTTAAATAGTCGCCAGCTGCAATAGTTCCTGCCGATCCGGTTGCCGAAACATATCCAGCAAATCTGCTGTTTTCATTTTTAATTAAATTATAAATATCTTCAATTGCACTTCCTGTAACATTAAAATGCCAGGCAGGATTTCCAAATTCATCAAACTGATTAAAGATTACAACATCATCTCTAGTTCTTTTAAGTTCCCAACATTTATCGTAAATTTCTTTTACGTTTGATTCGCTTCCGTAAGTTGCAATTACAGTGGATTTTGCAATATTTTTAAGCCAATCAAAGCGTTCTTGACTCATTTCTTCGGGAAGTATTGCAATTGGTTCTGTTCCCATTAATCTGCTGTCGAAGGCACCTCCTCTACAATAATTTCCGGTTGATGGCCAAACTGCTTTGTGGTATGTTGGGTCAAATTCGCCTGTTGTAATTCTTGGTGCAAGGCATCCGTATGCTGCACCTACCTTATGTGCACCCGTAGGAAAATATTTTCCAACCATCAAAACAATTTTTGCATTAACACCTGTAAGTTCTTTTGGAAGTTCAATAAATGTAGGAGTTCCAAAAAGACCACCTTTTTCTTTTGCTTCGTTTTTCCATGTTATCCTAAAAAGATTTAAAGGATTAAAATCCCAAAGCCCAATATTTTTTAATTCATCTTTAATTTTTTCAGGAATTGTATCGGGGTTTTTTTGTTGTTCAAAAGTAGGAAGTATAATACCTTTTTTTTTAAAAACTTTAATTGCATTTTCTAATGCTGTTTCATTTGTTATTTTGTCTATTGGTTTAATCATATTATTTTAATTTTTATTTCTTGATATTCCGTTATATATAATTTAAAAATTTCATGCAAAATTGAGTTTGTAAAAATATATTTTTATTAGAATATAATATTAATAAAATGAAAAATTTATTCATAATATTCAAAAAAGCTATGTATTTATAAAAAGTATTTTAAATTTTCTTTTGTTTTGCACGATTGTTGCAGAACTGTTAGAAAAAAGTAAATTATTATGAGAAAACATGTACTTATTATTACAATTTTATTTTTAGTATCATCAGCAATTTATGCTCAAAGTGCCAAAAAAGCAGAAAAAGCATTATTAGCAGGAAACTTTCCTGATGCTATTAAAATGTATGAAAAGTTAATTGAAAAAAGTCCTGAAAAAGCACAGTATCATATGAATTTAGGAGAGTGTTATTTAAGAACTCCCCAACTAAATAATATGGCTATTGCTGCTTTACAAAAGGCAGTTAGTATTTATAAGAAAAAAAAGAAAACTAAGGGTTTTATTGATGCAAAATTCCTATTAGGAAAAGCTTATCATGCTAACCATTTATTTAAAGAAGCAATTCAAACTTATAATGAATTAGTAATAAACAAAGAATATAAAAAATATAAATCTGTTGATATTCTTGAAAATGAAATTAGAGCAAGTGAAGCTGCAATAGAAGAATTTAAGAAGAAAAGAAGGCTTAAAGTTTTTTCTCCTGGCGATGGTATAAATACCGAATTTACCCAACATTCTCCGTTTTTTGTTGAAGATAAAGGTATTTTTATTTATACTTCTAAAGAAAAGACATCTTTCTTTAAGGATAAAAAAACTAAAGATGGGGAGTATGATGAAAATATTTTCTTCATTAATATTGAAAATGAAAATGATAAAGAACCTGATCCTTTTTCAAAACCTATAAATACTAGTGATAATGAAGCAAGTTGCTGGGTCTCAAAAGATGGAAGTTTTATGCTTATTTATAAAAATGGAGATATTTATTCGAGTGAACAGACAAATTCAATGTGGTCTGAACCTAAGAAATTTAAACCAATAAATTCAAAATATCATGAAATGCATGCATCTATGAATCAGGAAAGAACACTTGCGTATTTTTCTAGCGACAGACCTGGCGGAAGAGGCGGAAAAGATATTTATTTTATAAAAAAAGATAAAAATGGAAAATGGTCTGATGCAAAAAATCTTGGAAAAAAAATAAATACAAAATTTGATGAAGAAAGTCCGTTTATACACGAAGACGGAACTTTATTTTTTAGTTCAAAAGGGCATAATTCAATTGGTGGCTATGATATATTTAGTGCAAAAGGAAGTAGTAAACCCAGTAAATTTGGTAAGGCAGAGAATCTAGGAATGCCTATTAATTCTGTTGAGGACGATATTTTTTATTTTGAGACCAGTGATAATACAAAAGGATATTTTATGTCCAAACGTCCGGAAGGGAAGGGAAGAGGAGATATTTTTATGGTTAATTATTCAGACTCTTCTTTATATTATCTGTTAGTGAAAGGAAATGTTAAAAGTCAAGATAGTTCTGATTGTAATGTTAAAATAAGTAATGTTGAAACTAAAGGTAAAATTTATTCTAAAAATTCTGATAGTAACGGTAATTATTTTACAAAAGTTAAAAGAGACGATAATTATTTTACTTCCTTAGAAGCCGATGGGCACTTTTTTGAAGCTTTTACTTTTTCAGCCCCTTTTAGTGAAGAAACTGAAAAAAATTTAGGTTCTTATACACTGGACAAAATTGAAAGAGGAAATGTTCATAAGGCTTATTCAATGAGTTTTGATTCTGATAAATCTGATTTGAATAATGAAAACAATTTATTTTTAAATGTTCTTTATGATTTTATGGCTAAAAATAATGATTTAGTTTTAAATATTTCAACACCAAAAGGAACTGAGACAATAGCCAAAGAAAGGAAACAAAATATAATTGAATATTTGAAAGGTGAAGGATTGCCTGAAAATATGATATATGTTGATTTGCTAGACTTTAACAACAGCTATGAAGATGTAATTGTAACAATTCTTGACAAACAAGGAGCCACAGTTGCGTTTACAAATGCTGTTGAAAATACAGATACAACACAAGATGATTTAAATTCGGGAGGTTTCAGAGGAACTTATACAATTCAATTAGGTGCTTTTCAACGTAAAATTTCTAAACAACACAGATTTTTTAGAGATTTTAGAGGTAAGGTAAAAATTAGAAATGGAGTTGACAATTTAAATCATTATACATATGGAAAATATAAATACAAGTCTGATGCTGAAAAATATCTTGTAACAATTCATGCAATGGGTTTTACAGATGCGTTTATAAGAGAAATTTCTTGGTATAACTAAAAAATAAAATGTAAAATTAAATGCCCAAAAATACATTTATTTTTGGGCATTTTTAATTTATAAGATCTCATAAATATGAGATAATTTTATTTTGATTGAATGTACTCAATTGCTTTTAAGGCAGATATTGTTCCGTCTGATACAGCAGTTGTAATTTGTCTTATATTTTTTTCTCTACAATCTCCTGCCACAAACACGCCAGAAATATTTGTAGCCATATTTTTATCTGCAATAATTTCGCCTCTTTTACTTAACTTAATTATGTTTTTAAAAGGGATTGTTTGCGGAACATAGCCAATAAAAATAAATACTCCGTCAATTTTTTTTGTAAATTCTTTAGATGTATTTAAATCTTTTATTTTAACTTCCTCTAATGATTTAGAGCCATAAAATCCAACGATTTCAGCTTCTAAAATAAAATCAATTTTTTTGTGATTCTTTGCTGTTTCAATTGCATGTTTAAACCCCTGAAAATGGTCAAACTGATGCACAATAGTAACTTTTTTTGCATACTGAGTTAAAGCAACAGCTTCTTCCAACGCTGAATTTCCACCACCTACAACAATTATTTCTTTGTCCTGAAAAAAATCGCCATCGCAAGTTGCACAATACGAAATACCTTTTCCTGTAAATTCATTTTCTCCTTCAATATTAAGCTTTCTTGACTTTCCTCCGGTAGCAATTATAACTGCTTTTGCTTCAAACACTTCTTTTTCATTAACAGTAATTGTTTTTACTTTACCTTCCAAATTAAAACTTGTAATTTTAATATTTGATTTTACAATGCAGCCAAAACTCTCAGCTTGTTTTTGCATATTTCTAGACAACATAAATCCGCTGATAGTATTAATTCCTGGATAATTTGCAATTTCATGGGTTAATACCATTTGTCCTCCTGAAATCCCTTCGTTTAAAACTAAAACTTTAACTTTTGCTCTTGCAATATAAAGCCCGGCAGTTAATCCGGCTGGACCTCCTCCAATTATTATAATATCAAATTTTTTATCCTTCATTTTATGAAAAAATTAAAAAACACCTTACAAAAAAAGTAAGGTGTTAAAAACATAAAATTATGAAAATTTTAATTGAAACACTAGTTTTATTAAAATACAGAATCTAATATTTCAGTAATTTGTTCTCTTGATTGAATACTGCTTGTTGCTTTAACCACTTTTCCATTTTTAATATAAACCGTAAAAGGTAAACCCATAAAGCCAGCACATTCTGGCATATTTCTTATAACACCAGCTTCCGGCAGGTCAAAAAGCATATCATAAAATTTAACATTAGAGTATTCATTTTGTAAATCTTCCATTTCAGCATAAACTGGCACACACATTGGCCCCATTCTTCCGCAACAAATCATTATATTTTCATTATCTGAAACAATTTTATTATAATCTGCTTCTGTTGATATATGCTTCAAATTTGTTTGTAAATTCATTTTTTGTAAATTATTTTTAATATATTTAATTATCTAGATGCAAAAATATGATATTTATGTTTTCTAAAAAATTATTTTTTGTATAGATTAAAAAAAATTAAATTGCGTTCATATTATAAACTTAGTTTTTGGTATATTTCAAACAAAAATTAATTGTTTTTATGCAAAAAATAAGGTTAAAGTAAAAAAAATAATGGAGATAATTTGTAAAAATACTAAAAGTAAAAAAGAATATGATTTCGGAACATCACTTCATGAAATTCTTAAAGATCAAAAAATAAAAAATAAATATCCAATAGTTGGAGCATTAGTTGATAATCAAATTCAAGAATTATCATACAGAATTTATAAACCTCATACTGTTAAATTTTTTGATATTACCCAACGCGACGGAATGAGAATGTATTTTCGTTCCCTTTATTTTGTTTTAATGAAAGCAGTAAAATCTGTATATAAAGACGTTGATGTTATGATAGAACACTCTGTTTCAAACGGGTATTTTTGTCAGTTATCCAGCATTGATTTAACTGGTCAAACCGAACAAGTTAATATCATAAAAAATAAAATGATTGAAATAATAAATTCCGATTTGCCATTTGTAAGAAAAGAAATTTTAAATACAGAAGCAATAAATATTTTTGAAAAAAATAATTATCCTGAAAAAGCTAGGCTATTTAAACAAAGCACATCACTATATACAAGTGTTTATAAACTCGGAAATTTAACAGATTATTTTTATGGTTATCTTGTACCTTCAACAGCTTATATTTCTAAATTTGATTTAATTCAATTATATGATGGAATGCTTTTGAAAGTTCCAAAAAGAAAAAATCCTAAAAAAATAAAACCCTTTATTAAGCAAGAGAAAATGTTTGATATTCTTGCGGAACATAAAAACTGGGTTGATATTATGAAAACTCCAAATGTGGGAAGATTAAACGAACAAATTTTAAATGGAAATGATGGAGAACTAATTAAATTATCAGAAGCATTACACGAAAAAAAAATAGTTGAAATTGTAGAAATAATTAAAAATAAAAGAGATATAAAACTAATTTTAATTGCAGGGCCTTCATCTTCCGGAAAAACAACTTTTTCTAAACGACTTTCTATACAATTAAAAGTAGCAGGACTAAAACCTATACAAATTTCGTTAGATAATTACTTTGTAAACAGAGAAAAAACACCAAAAGACGAAAATGGAGAATATAATTTTGAAGCTCTTGAAGCTCTTGATATTAAAACATTTAATAAAAATATTAATGATTTAAAAAGCGGAAAAACAATTGATTTACCCAAGTTTAGTTTTGAAACTGGCAAAAGATATTACGATGGCACAAAACTAAGTGCAGATAATGAAACAATTTTTATTGCCGAAGGAATTCATGCTCTAAATCCGGAATTAACACAAAATATTGATAATAAAATAAAATATAAAATTTATATTTCAGCATTAACTCAAATAGGCATTGATGGACATAACCGAATTCCTACAACCGACAATAGATTGATACGCAGAATAATAAGAGATAATAAATATAGAGGTTATTCAGCTTTTGAAACACTTAAACGGTGGGAAAGCGTTAGGCAAGGCGAGGAACTAAATATTTTTCCTTATCAGGAAGAGGCAGATATAATGTTTAATTCTGCATTATTATATGAGCTTGCTGTATTAAAAAAATATGCAATACCTCTATTAAAAGAAATAAATCAACAAGAGCAAGAATATGCCGAAGCAAAAAGATTATTAA
The DNA here is from genome assembly GCA_947311255.1 of uncultured Chlorobiota bacterium. Taxonomy (GTDB): domain Bacteria; phylum Bacteroidota; class Bacteroidia; order Bacteroidales; family JAADGE01; genus JAADGE01. Next base: position 25,122 of record CAMZKL010000060.1, read on the forward strand.
AATTCTTTTCATACTTTAAAGATATTAATATTGAAGATGAAATACCTCCAACTTCAATTTTAAGAGAGTTTTTTGGAGAAAGTACTTTTAGATATTAAAAAAAATGATAATAGTAGGACTAACAGGTGGAATAGGAAGTGGAAAAACAATTGTTTGCAAAGTGTTTGAAAAACTGAATATTCCGATTTACTCAGCAGATATTGAAGCTAAAAAGCTAATGAATTCAAATTTTGAAATAAAATCTAAACTAATTTCTGAATTTGGCAAAAATGTTTATCGCAATAATTCATTAAACAAAAAATTTTTAGCAAATATTATCTTTAATAATAAGAAAAAACTACATTTTGTAAACTCCGTTGTACATCCTATTGTTAAAAAACATATTAAAAATTGGGTTTCTATGCAAACTTCAAATTATGTTATAATTGAAAATGCAATATTGTTTGAATCCGGTTTCGATAAAATTGCAAATAAAATCATAACCGTTACTGCTCCAGAAGAACTTAAAATTCAGAGAGTTATAAAACGAGATGATAGCACATACGAAGAAGTAAAATCAAGAATAAATAATCAGATGCCTGATGAATATAAAATAAAAAAATCTGATTTTGTAATTAAAAATGATAATGAACAATTAATTTTGCCACAAATTTTAAAAATTCACAAAGAAATATTTTGAAATTAAAATAATTGATTTACTTTTGCATCCGCTTTTGAGGTATAAATTAATATATTTAAAAAGCAAAAGGGCGATTAGCTCAGTTGGTTCAGAGCACTTGGTTTACACCCAAGGGGTCACAAGTTCGAATCTTGTATCGCCCACTTAATAAGTTTTAAAGATAATCTTATCAAAAAAGCCTCATTTTTAAAGAAAAATGAGGCTTTTTATTTTTTATATATTTGCAATCAACCAATTATTTACTAAATAGTTTATAGTTTTTTTCAAAACTTTGCCCAACCCATATCATCACCACAAAGTTTTTAATATATAAATAACAGAGATAATATAAAATTTTAATTTATTGCTTATTAAAAATGATTTTTGTTGTAACTGTCTGAGTTTTATTTCCTTCATTTATTAATTCTGTAACTACAAAAATCATTTCTTTGTCAGTTAAACTTAATATATTTATTTCTTCTTTTTTATTAGTATTTGCAGGAGTTAAAAATATTTTTCTTTTTTTATTATCGTATTCCCAATATCCATTTTGAACTTGTGGCGTAAAACCGGCTCTTTTAAAAGATCTGTCTTCACTAAAAGTTAGAAGAACACGTTTTTTTAGTGTTTCAACATTTTGGTCTGTTAATTTTTTTTCTTCGGCACTTAAAATTCTGCTATCTTCATAATCAACCATTTTCCAAATTCCAATAATTTTTTGCTCTTCAGAGTTAATATCTGAATTTACAAAATCGGGGGGAGTAGAAATAGTATTTTTATTAAATGTTTCTTTTGTATTATTAGAAATTATAGAGTTTTTGTTACTATCATTAAAAAACAATAGATATAAAACAACAAATGATAATAAAATAATAATTGCATATAAAAAAGATGGTTTTACGATAAAATTATTAGCAGAATCAGAATATTGGCTAACATTTTTTTGTTTTTTAATCTTATTACCAGAAATTTCTTCAATTATTTCAAGTAAAATTTCAAAAGATTCATTAAATCCATCTTCGTGCACATCAACCCATTCCAAGGTATGAAGAAAATATTGAATACTCATATTTGCAGTATCAATATTTTCAGTTTTAACTGGAATTATATGGCAGTTGTTATCATAAGCAAATTTTAGTTGTTCAATTACTTCTTTTGAATTTTGGACACTTTTTGATAAAATCAATATAAAAATATTACTTTTTTCAATTAATTCATTTATTCCACCAGAAGACTTGTCCCTTGAACCAACAAGACATTTTTCACCTGAAGACTCTAATTTTGAGACTAATTTTTTTGCAAAATTCTTATCATTTTTTGTATGGCTTACAAAAATTCTATTCATTATTTCAACTTTTGATTAAAAAAAGCATGTAATTTTAAATAATCTCATAAAATTACATGCAATATTAATATATGGTTTTAGTCAAAAAAACTTTATTAGTTTTTTTATCAATAATTTAACTTTTTTAAACTAAACTCATATATAGAAAAATTATTTTATTTTACTAAAAGTAGTTGTTACAGTAAATTCTTCAAAATCTTCTACAATAATTAAACTGTCTTCGGTTAAAGTTTTAATATCGTATGTGTGTTGTTGATCTTTATCTGTTTCGTCCCATTTAATTATAAGTTTTGTTCCTGCTTCGTCCATTTCCCAAGTCCCTTCTGTTGCAGGAATTTTTTTCGATATTTCTTTATCCGAAAAGTTAAAAATCTCATTATCTAAAACATCTTTATTCATATTATTTAATGCTTCGGAATCGTCAAAAAATGGATTTTCAATTTTTTCTATATCCCATTTTCCCAAAATTTTATCTTGCGGAGTTTTATTGCAAGAAAAAATAAAAACAAGTAGAATTGTAAATACTGATAATAATTTAATCTGTTTCATGTGTCTAAAATTTTCTAATTAATTTATATTGAATAAGTTGCTTATGTGTTTGTATTTATAATAATTATGTTGCTCAGCACATAGGAACACTTGCTTTGTTCTGCAAGTTATCTGTATGCTGGTTTTATAATATTGCATTTTAATGTCAAAATCTTTGTTGTTGGTGTTTTGCTTTGCAGAGCCTTAGGGTTCATGAGTTTAAAATATTATTTCTAAAAATAGTATTTATTTTTGTTTAATTTATTAAGAATAACAAATTTACATTTTTTTAAATTAGATACAAAAATATTTTAGAAAGTTTTTTTAATATTAAACAAAGTTGAGTTCACTCCTAAAAGTATAAAAAAAACGTGAAATGACCTATTTAGTGTCGGTGTGAATTTGTTAATTAGTTGATTATAAGACAATAATATTACTGCCA
>CAMZKL010000061.1 GCA_947311255.1 uncultured Chlorobiota bacterium
GAAAAGAATGTTGCAAACTCTTTGCAGTATTCATATACAGCTGCAAAGTTTGTCGCCTCGTCTCATAAAAAGAAAAAACGCATGAATAATACGGGTTAAATCAACAAAAACAAAATAGTTTATGAACTTTACAAGCTCACAGCCGAAGAAATTGAAATTGTAGAAAATTCGGTAAAATAATAAAATTCACATAAGCTAAATGCAATTATTCTTCATACCATCCAAAATTGTCTTTCCTAACTATAAACATTTGGTTAGTATCGAGTTGATTAGAAATTTTATTAAAACTACTCTCGGGCAATGCGGCATCTAATAATTTATATTCTCCATTTATTTCAATCATTGCAATTGTTGTTGTAAATTGATTTGCAAGGGGAACATCTTTATCAACGTCATCATTATTTTTTGTATTTGCCAAAACAGGGCTTACTTTTATTTTTGCTTTGTTCAATAAATACATTAGCACAAAATTAATTTCACTACTTGAGCCTTTCCCTACTTCAAAATAAGCTCCAATACTATTCATTTTAATTTTTCCGCCTGATTTACTGTATAATTTCTTAAAAAAATTATCCGAAACATCTGCATAAATTGAATATTGGTTATTCCAAACCATATTTTTTCTTATAAATTTATAAATAGCTTCGGCTTTTTCATATTGAGTATTTTTATTTTTAAGTATGGTATTTAAAATTGAATCGCAATTCCAATATTTTACAATTGCAAGTCCATAGTTTTCTCCAAATAATAAACTATTATTAAGTTCTTCCCAAGTTTTAAGATTATATATAATATATGCCTCAGGATAATTTAATAAACTTCTTTGTGCGGGAGTTCTTGTATAATAAGAGTCTATTGTAGTTATCATTAAAGCTCTTGTTAGTTTTTTCCATGGGTATGTAGCTTCTCCGGAAGATATTCTTTTTACATGAATATTTATTTTCTCGGCATCAGTCTTATTTTTTATGGGAGGCATGTATTTATTAACAAATCTATATTGCTTACCCGAAAGATTAAGAGTTGAATTATACCTACGACGCTTGTATGTAAAACTATAATTTATAAGCTCATCATAAAAAGACGAATCTTGTTCAAACAATTCTTTTACATTCTTAACTAGAAAAAGATATTGAAAATCTTCGGGGATTTTTGCTCTAAATTCACTGTAAATAACCGGAAGTTCGTTTTGAAAATACCATGTTTTGGGTTTAATTACATTTAAAGATGGTACTGTAATTTCATATTCTAAAATTGATCCTACTTTTGCATTGGGAAATTCAAACTCAGCTTTTACAATACAATTTGTTGAGTCTGTATGTGTAATATTTTTATTTTTCAGCCTTGTTGTCTTAACACTTCCATCTTTTAAAATATTATGCGTAAAAGCTCTAACAGAATATGAAAGTTCTCCTGAATATCGTTCGCAAGACATACTATTATAAAAAAACTTAACTTTTGCATATTTAAGTCCATCTTCCGTCAGTATTTTTATACGAACGTGTCTTTTGTTAAAAATAAAAAGATTCTTTCCATTTGGGTTTGTATCAAAATACATTTGTCCGTAATCATAAGTCATTACAGCAGAATAATTATTATATTCTGTAAGTTCAATTTCTTCTTGTGTAAGTTTTTTAAATTTTAGGGGTGCTTTTTGGGCATAAAAATTAAAATTGAAGAATATAAAAAGGAAAAAAATGGTGGCTTTTGTTTTCATGTTTTTGGATAAAGAATGTTTATCTAAATGTACAAAAATCACACCGAAAAAAAGATTGTTTTATTTATAAATTCGAGGCAAACTCATAGTTTGCTAATTTATTAGAAATATTAAGTTGCTTAGAATCGTTTTAGATTTAAACGTGTTATTACAACATTAATTTTTGATTCTCAAACTTTTCAGTTTCACTATTCCCTCAAACCTGCAAATCATCGGATGAATTTAATGATTTACTAGGAGATTTAAAATATTTTTAAAAACTATAGTTTCAATTAAAAAACTTCATAAGTTGTGTTGAAAAATAAAAGTATGTGTTTGCCTGCTTATAAATTACTTGCAATTTTATATTGATCGTATATAATAATCCATTTATCTTTTAAAAAGAAAACTCTTTCAAGTTCAGAGCCATTTTGGATTAATTCTTTAATTTTTTTAACCATTTGAACAGGAATATTATAGTATGAAAAGCCTTTTTGAGCATAAAACAATACCCAGCCCCCTTCTTCGGTAAAGGCAATACTTTTTATGTTTTGTTGCCTTCCTCTTATGTTGTCTAATTTTGTTTTTACTCTTGCTTTTAAATTATATGCGTAATAATAAAACTTTCCGTATATTATTGCTAATGAATTGTTTGAATATGCAGCAATAGTTTTAATTTCTTCTCCTTTATTGTTAATTTTTTTTAGGACGGATATAACTTTTGGTGGAATAGAGTCTGTATAAAAAGCATTTTGCTCAGATAGTAATATCCAACCGGATTTTCCTGTAAAATCTATATCTTTTACATAAATTTGTTGTTTATTGAGAGTATCAAGTTTTTTCTTTAATTTTTCTGGCATAGACATAAAAGAATACCCTATGTCTCCATATAAAATTATCCAATCTCCTTTTTGGCTTAGTGCAACAGAATTAATTGGTAATTTTTGTTTTGAAATTGTATCTAATTCAGATTTTAGAAGTTTTATATCATTAATTCCGCTTTGTGCACTTATTAGTGAAAAGGAAAATAAAATTAAAAATAATGGAAAAAGTTTTTTAGTTTTCATGAGCAGTATTATTGAGTTAAAATAATATTTTGCAAATATACTATTTTTTTATTTCTGCCTAAAATAAGAGTTTTTTGTTATCTAGGCAAAGTCATTCTTATATTTTTCAAAACAATTTATTGAATTTTATATGTAATTATTTTGGGTTATTCTTTTTTTTAGTGGATAATTTGTTTATTCACTATTCTAAAAATTGTTTATTTTTTAATGAAACAATGTATAATTTTTATATGACATAATGCTTTTGTAACAGGCATTAAGTAAATGATTATAAGGCAATTAATATTTAATGTCTTTTTCCTGCTTTTTCAATATTGTATATTTTCAGCATTACATAATTGTATAATTTAAAACGATTATAAAAATAGAATTATTAAGTTCTAATTTTCCTACTAAATTTCCGGTATATTTTTATTGCTTTCCCACACTCTGTTTTGGTTTACTTTGTCTTTTTTTCGGAATGCTTCTTCTAAATCTATATTTAAACAATTTGCTAGATCAAGAATATAGTTTAGAACATCTGCAAATTCTTCTTCAAGTTCGTATTTAGAATTGTTTTTTTTAGCTTTTTCGGTATATAAACCCGCATGGTTTCTTATTGCTTTTGCAAGTTCTCCAACTTCTTCCGATAGGAGTAAGAATATTTCGAGATAATTATTTTTATCCCAAGCTCTCTCCTCTCCTATTTTTTTAATATGGTTTTGAAGGTCTGCTAATGTTGGATTTTTAGGTAATACTGGCATTTTTATTTATTCTCCTAATAATTCTTTTAGTTTATTTTCAAGGGCTTTACCTCTTAGACCTATTGCCAAAATTTTCCCTTCTCTATCAAGCAAAATAGTATGAGGAATTCCTCGCACATTATATGTTTTTGCTGCTGCTGACTGCCAATATTTTAAATCACTTACATGAATCCAGCTAAGGTTATCATCAGTTATTGCTTTTGTCCAAGCATCTTTAGTTTTATCGAGAGAAACTGCATATATTTCAAATCCTTTTTTGTGGTATTTTTCATAAAGTTTAACATTGTTGGGGTTTTCCATTCTGCAAGGTCTGCACCAGGATGCCCAAAAATCAATCAAAACATATTGTCCTTTTGTTGATGAAAGTTTTATGGGAAGACCTTCCGGATTGTTTAATTCTATTTCCGGTGCCTGTCCTCCAACAACTAAGTTTCCAATATTATTGGTCTTATAAATAAAATCAGTTACCATTTGACTGCTTGAATAAGGTTCTAGATTTTTACTTAGTTTTTTATAATAAGATGGGTATTTTTCAAATTTTAATATGTCAATAAAAAGAATACAGGTTGGTGAACTTGGGTTTTCAGAAAGCATCTTAATGATAAGATTTTCTCTTTTTGATGATGTTTTTAATTTTCTTAATTTATCTCTATATTCATAGAATAGTTTAGAATGTATAGAATTAGTGAATTTTGGATTTTGCAAATCATTAATATCTATAATTATTTCAGATTTTTCACCAGGTTCCGGAAAAAAAATAGTAAAGACTTTTTCCTCTAGTCTTAATAAATAAAAATCAAAGTCTTTAAATTTAGTTTTGAAAGTGAAATTTCCATTTTCGTCAAGTTTCTGAATTTCAATAGTTTTATCTGTTATATCTTGCAGATAAATTTTTGTGTATTTTGTATTATTAATTACTCTACCCTTTAAGCTCGCAGATTTAGCAAAGATTGTTGTAGAAGTAAAAAAAAGTATTGCTATTATAATTATTTTATTCATTTTTTCTTTTTATTAATTTTTTTTGATTTACTTATACAGATAACTATATGTATAGCTGTATTATTGTCTTATTCATTTATTTTAATGTGCAAAATTAAAATATTAGTTTTAAATATCGGATTTTGAATTTTTAAGTAAAGTAAACAAAAAGTGTTTTTGATGTATTTTAGAAATTACAAATTGTACTTAATATTTTTGTTTACTATAAAGTGTATGCAAACTTTATTATTTCATGTGTCTAAGTCTTTCTAATTAATTGATATTAAATAAGTTGTCTGAATATTTATATTTACGATAATTGTTTTGCTCTGCACATAGGAACACTTGCTTTCTTCTGCACGTAATCATTGTGCTGAATTATAGTCATTCTCTTGGGTGTCAAAGTATTTGTCGTGTGTGTTTCATGTTTAATATTCGTTATTTAATAAAACGATTATCCACTAAATTTGTGATAAAATTATATTTTTTTATAAATTTTTACAATTTAAATCCTGTTACAATAATATCGTCTGTTTGATTAGTGTTTTCCATCCATTCTTCAATAGTTTTATCAAGAATATCATGTTGTTCTTGCATTGGTTTGTAATGAATATCGAGTAATAAATTTTTCAAACGTTTTATCATAAATTTTCTGTCTTTTGGTCCTCCAAATTGATCGGGATACCCATCAGAAAACATATAAAACCAGGTTGGCGATTCATATTTTATAAGATGACTTTCGTAAACTTTTTTCTTTTCAGTATATCCTCCAATTCCATATCTACTTGCTTTAACTTGAGTTAGTTTTCCGTCTGTTATATATACCAAAGGATTCTTAGCACCGGCATATTCAACAGTTTTATTTTTTTTGTCAATAACGCAAAGAGCCATATCCATGCCGTCTTGCGAAAAACCTTCTGTTTCTTGTTTTAGTGCTTTTATTACATATTCATTCATTTTTTCGAGAATTTTTCCGGCTTCTGTAATTCCTTCGTTTAGAATTGTTCCTAGAATTTCGCTCCCAATCATGCTCATTAATGCTCCCGGAACTCCATGTCCTGTACAATCAACAGCAGTGTATATTACTTTGTTATCTTTTTCAGCATACCAATAAAAGTCTCCACTTACAATATCTCTTGGTTTAAAAAGCAAGAAATTTTCTGTTAAGTGTTTGCTAATGTTTTCTTTAACCGGAAGCATGGCTTCTTGTATTCTTTTTGCATAATTTATACTTGCAGTAATCGATTCGTTTTTTTGAATAATTTGTTCATTTTGTTCTGAAAGTGTATCATTTTTTGCTTCAATTTCTTCTTTCTGAATGAGAATTTCTTGTGTTCTTTCTTCAACAATTGCTTCAAGATTTTCTTTTTGTTTTTTCAAACGAGCAACACTAAGTTGAATTATTGCATATATAAATAAAACGAATAAAATAAAATAGCCAATATATGCCCATATTGTTTTATACCAAGGAGGTAATATTTGAAAAGTATATTCTGCAACATTAGATTCTGTTTCGTATAAATTTTTAGCTTTTACAATCATTGTGTATGAGCCGGGAGCTAAGTTTGAATACTCTTTGTCTGTTTTAAATTTCCAATCTGACCATTCGCCATCATTTCCTTTAAGAATAAATTTATATTGTGTTTTTTCAGGTTCTTCATAAAATACTGCTGCAAAAGAAAATCTTAAATTGTTAAACTCATAAGGTATTTGCGGAATATTTTCTATGTTTTGCAGATTTGAAATTTTATTGTTTGCATCTATGTATGCTCCTCCAAATAGTACAGAGTCATTTTTAACAAATTCTACTTTTCTTATAAGTGCATTAAAAGGTTTATCAAAGGAGTGCACAGCATCAGAATTATACAAAACAAAGCCTGCTTCTGTTCCAATAATAAGTTCATTATCTGATATTTGATTTATATGATTTATTCTGTTCTTTAGTTTATAAAAAGGTTTTTTAATAATAGTGTAGCCTGTGTCTGTTTTTTTAACCAAGCCAAGTTCCCAATGTTTTTTGTTTTTAATTTTACTATCGTTAAGTTCTTCTTTAAACCATATATCTCCGCTTGTGGTTTGATGAAGTTTTGTAATGCTTTTATCATTAAAAATATTTTCAAATTTAGAGTCTTTAAGAAACTTCTTTTTATTTTTATCGAAAAAATATAATCCAGAAGATGTGGCAAAAATAATTCTTTTGTTTATTTCAAATACATAATTGTTTTGTGTTTCCGGCAAACCGTTTTCTTGGGTGTATAAGGTTTCTTTTTCAACAGAATCCATTTCTGAATTAAGTTTCAAGTGTGTTATTCCTTTTGTTTTGTCTGAGAGCCAGAATGTGTTGTTTTCATCTTCTACTATATACCAATTATTGCCTTTAAAATTCTTAATTGGATTTTTAAATTCCCACTTTCCATCAATATATTCAAATAATAATAAGCCTGTTCCTCCGGTTGTTAATAAATAGTTTGGGTTATTTTTTAATTGAATAAAACTTTTAATACCTGTTTCTTGATTTCCAACTAGACTTAGGATACTGTCTTTAATTTCTAACAAACCTCCTGAACTTGCACATAATAAAGTGTTATTAATTACTTCTATTTTCCATATTTGTTTATTTCCCTTTGCATAGTCTAACAACTCAAATTTTTCTCCTTCAATAGAATTTTTTTTCGAAAAATCCTTATAAAACATCCCAATAGAACTTCCAATATATAGTTTATCATTAAGCAATTTAGAAGCATAAACAGCTCCTGTTAAATTTGAACTTTCTGAAAAAACTGAATATGGTAGATTTGGAAAGACAACAGAAATTCCATTATTTGTTCCTAGCCATATATCATTGTCTTTATCAGGAAAAACGTTATATACTGTATTATTTTGAAGTCCATTACTTTCTGATAAATGTTTTATAACATTAAGGTCTTTATCTGTAACTATCAAACCTTTACTATATAAGCCCCCAAGATAATATTGTCCGTATATTGATGATGAATATATGTTTTTAAGCAAAGAGCCTTTTTCAAATGATTTAATTCGTTTGTTTGAATATATATATATACTATCACGAAAGACATTAAAATAAATATCCTTTTTACCATGAGGAAACATTGCTACAACCCATTTAAAAGCAAACTTTTCAGTTCCTTTCAGCAATTCAAGTTTCCCATTTACATATTCTAAAATACCATATCCTTTTTCGGAAAAGAACAAGCGATCTCTAACTTTAAATGGTCTTATAAAAAGATTTTTTTCATTATGTGTTTTGATGGTTTTAACAGTGTCATTTTTATAAATATATAAATCTAAAGGGGTCAAAAAAATCATTTCTTGATCTTTTCCTTTTACAATAAAATCTACTCTTGTAAAATTTCTTTTGTCTTTTTTTACTTTATCAATTAAACTTTTATATTTTATGTTTCCATCGGGCAATACACTTAAATATCCAAATTCTCCATTTGCTCCCACAAATATTTTTCCATTTTTACCTTTTGCTAATGAATATATTGCAGGGTCTCCAGGTAGAAATATTTTTCTCCAAGAATTTCCATCAAATTCGAGTATATTATTTTGGTTGGCAAAATACATTACTCCTCTATCATCTTGAACAACTGAAAAAGTTTGGTTGTTTCCGTCATAATCTGCGGTATTATAATTTTTGATGTAAGGAACACCTTTACTTTCAATTTGTGCTGATAAATTTCCTGCAAAAATCAAAAAAAGTATAAGAGTAAGTAATTTTTTAAAATCCATGATTATTCCTTTTATTTCTTAGACTAAAATAGTTTTTTGTATTATGTTTTTGAGCATTAATCATGCCAATCATTTTTTTATTTGCCCTAAGTTTGAGTCAATATAAATATTATATAATTTTTCTTTCTTTAATCTTTCAAATTTCCTGTTAATATAATCTGCCTTATAGCCTAAAACATTAATAAGATTACTGTTTATCTTCACTGCTTTTGTTCCGAAAATTGATTTTTTATTTTTAATCGTTACTTGTTTGTTTATCTCTCTATTTGAAATAAGCGTTATTAAAATATTAGTTTTATTTGAAAAATTACCTGCATCAGACAAATGATTCTTATTATTTGTGTCTTTGTAGTTTACAAAGTTACTAAAAACTAATATGTTTTTATTTAATTTAACAATATCAAAAACATAGGCTTTTGCAGCAAATGAAACAGTATAAGTGTTTGCATTATTCTCAAAATCAAGATGATACATTAGTTGTTCATTATCTGCATCGGCAAGTGCATTTATATTTGTACCATAAAAAATAACTATCATAGAATTATTTATATAGTCATAAGCCATAAAACGAGGGATTTTTGAAAATGGCAATTCTTTTTTCATTATAAGTTTGCCTTTGTTATCATATTCTATTAAAATATTTTTTATTCCTTCTTCTGATATTTCAGTTTCTATGGTGTATGCACCTTCTGAATAGACTTCAATAAGTAAGTTTACAAAATTTGATGTCTCAGATATATTTCCAAGTTTTAAAATATTAGCTTCAGACAAATTATCTGAGTAAGCAATAAAAGATTGTATTTTATTGCTTTTTGTTTTATAATATCCTGAAAACCATAGTTTGTTATTTTTTGTTTTTTTAAAGTCGCAGACATTATAAGTGTCATTTTCGGACAAAGAAAACTCTGGAAAATTCTTTTTAACTATTATTTGGTCTGTTTTGTATGTTAAAACATTTGAAAACGGCTGAAAAACAGTTTTAAACAATCGCTTTTTTATTGTTTCTTTTGCGTCTTTCATTTTTTGCTTAAAAAAAATATCTTGTCGGATTGAATAGTCTTTTAATCCTTGAACTCCCTTGTATTCAGACATATAGAACTTATTATATTTTCTGACCTCTCTTGATTTTATACTGTTATTAAATATATTGTTAAGACTGTCTGCAATTCGTTGTTTATCAAGTAAATTATGTAAGTAAGTGGCGTTCTTTTCTAAAGAAAATTTATTTAAAGTTTTGGGATTATTAATTGAGTTTCTAAAATATTTTAAGTAGTTAAGTTTTGCTTCATTAAACTTAAACAGTTTTATAATAAGGGAGTTATTGTCGTACTTTTCAATCTTATAAATAAATTTGTCTTGTAATTTAAATTCTTTGTTTTTTTCAAAATACCGTTCTGTTTCTAATTGTTTTATTTCATTCTGAATTTGATTTTCAATTCTTACTATATCAGAAACATTATTTTTTATTCTTTCATTTTTTGTTTTCTTTAAGTGCTCAATCCACGTTTTGTAATCCCACAATATAATTTGGCTATTTAAAAAATTTGTGTTTGTTAATCCGTCAAGTCTGTATGTTACAATCTGTTTAAGTTTGTATTCTTGATTGTAACCTTCTAAAGGATATTTTTTGAGTGCTTTTTTAAATAAGTCAAAATATATAAGAGTTGAATCAAAGCTTTGTTCTAAGTGTTTTAAATTATTATTAATGTCATCATTATCTGCAAGATATATATTTTTAATTTTGCTATATTCTGTGTTTATATTCATGAAAATATCAACACATTTATTGTAATAATTACTACTTTTATTATAATTATTTATAATAAGATTTATGTTTTTTTCATAAACTTTAATACTTTCAATTTGTGTATCAATAAAAGCTGAAATATCTTCTATTTTAAATTTTCTTCCTCCTTTTGCAATTCCTGCATTTATATAATATTTCCTATTTTTCTTTTTTTCATCAGCTAATTTTAGCTTAGCCAAACTATAATAGAGTTTTGTATTATAAATAAATTGCTTGGTATAAACATATTCAGTAAAAGGATTAAAATCTTTTGCCCACTCTTCTGCTATAAATGCTAATTGAAAATATGTATTGGCAAAATTAGGTTCTCTTTTTTGGTAATCAAGTAATAATGTATATGCTTTATCTTTATCTCCTGTTAAAATTACATCGTAAATGTCGTTATAATCAGGTAATTTACCAGCAAAACTTTCGCCAAATAAAAAAAAGACAAAAAATAAACTTATTATAATTTTAAATTGTTTCATTTGTATGTATAGTTATTCTTCTATTACTTCTATTATTTCAAGTTCCACCCTTCTGTTTTTGGCTCTATTTTCTTCTGTTTCAACTGGAAAAAAAGCCGGTTTAGATTCCCCGTATCCTTTAGACACAACCTGTTCCAGATTAATATCATTATTAAAAAGATACTCTTTTACAGACATTGCACGTTTTTCTGACAATTTTAAATTGTATGCTGCTGAACCAACATCATCGGTATGTGCAGAAAGTTCAATCTTTATTTGGGGGTTGGTTTGCAGTAATTTTATGAGCATTTTTAACTCATCAAAAGAACTTTTGTTCAAATCAGCAGAATTAAATTCAAAATTAATATCATTTAGTGCAATTTTTGTTGCTTTTTTTAAAGCATCTAGTTTAACATCAATACTATGTTCTGCATTTTCATCAACTAAATCTACAGTTGTATTATAAAAAGCATATCCCTTAGGAGTAACACTTATTTCATAACGAGTTCCATCTCTTAATTTTATTTTAATTTTTCCATTTTTATCAGTTTTTACAGTTTTAAAAATCTTTTCATTTGTAGAAAGATTTGTAATTTCAACCATTGCCTCAACACCTTCGCCTGTTTCGCTGTCTGACAAGCTAATTTCGTAATCTATTTTTTTAATTTGAAGTTCTAAATCTCTTTCAAACTCACTAAATTGAACGACTCCTCGCAAATCAAGTTCAAATTTATTGTTTTCATAATGAGATTTTTCTGCTTCAATTATATATTTTTTACCTAATGGCAAAATTATATAAAAACTCCCTTTGTTTGTCTCCTTAACTTTTATGTTTTTTAGTTACAAAATCAAAAACTAATATTTCGGCAGACAATGGCTCATAAATTTCATTATCATAAATATTTAAAACTAAATTTACTTCTGGGTAAAGCTGAATGTCTTTTTTTACTTCAGTAAATTTTTTGAGTTTTTTTGTGTTATAATTAAAAAAATAATGAGAAAACCCTTCTCTAAAAACATCTATTCTATATTGTTTTCCTTTTTGAAGAAAAAAACTGTATTCTCCGCTTATTTCATTAGTTTCTACTGAAAACAAAACAATTGACGTATTTGGGTCAACAATATCAATTGTTGCAGCTAAAGGACTATTGTCATTTAAATCAGAAACTATTCCATAAAAATGAACCGTTTTTTCGGGTTGATATTGGACTGGAATATTATACTCAAATATGCTTTCATTCCTTTTTTTTCCTTTTCCTGAACCTTTCTGAAAATATAATTTTTCTCCCGACAAAGGAATACTTGGAAAAGATTCATCTTCAATATTAGAAATTGTATCAATAGGATCTGGAGAAAACCAGGCATTTTTATTTATCTTTTTAGTAAAATATAAATCGTAGCCTAACTTAGCATCATTCCTAACAGATGTGAAAAACAAAGTTTTATTATCCGCAGCTATTCTTGGAGTCCTATCACACCCGGCATTAACAGGAAAAGGGAGAGAAACTGGCTTTTGCCATTCTCCTTCTTTTTTTTCAGAAACAAATATTTTATAACAATCAAATTTTTTAAAATCATTATTTTCATAGTTTCTAGCAAAATAAAATAACTTACCATCGGGAGATAAAAAAGGATCTGTTTCATTTTTTGAAGAATTTATAATTTTAGATATTTTTTCTGGCTCTGCCCATTTTCCATTTAGCCTTTTAATAGAATAAATATCGAAATTAGCACCTTTCTTATCATATTTTAAGCTAAAAAAAATCTCATTTGCATCCTGACTATAAACTGGCGATTGAATAAAGTATTTAATAGAATCAAAAGCATTAACAACATCAATGGAAATAGGATTGGACCATGTTCCATCAACATTTCTACTGCTCTCAACTAACACTTCAGAATTTTTTGTTTTTTGAATATAAATTAATTTATTGCCATCATAACTAACATAAGGTGAAATTGTCTGAAAATTTGCACTATTTATTGGAGATGGTAATTTAATCTGTTTTTGAGAATATATAATCCCAATGCTAAAAACAAGCAATAATTTTAATAGTATTAGTCTTATCATTTTAAAAAAAACTTTAATCTACAAATATACATAAAACTAAATAAGTTTTAAACTTTTCTTTTTTTTTTGAATAATTAAAAATTTGCAATATTTAAAAGCAAAATTTACATTTGTAGAAAATAATTTTAAGATTTAAAATAATGGGAAAAACTTTTGTAGAAAAAATACTTAATGCTAAAACGGGTGCTATTGTTTTTAAAAAACCAAATATAGTTTTAACTCACGACAACACTTCCAGCATTAAAAAAACTTTTGAAAAAATGGGAGGAGAAAAAGTTTCTGACCCAAATCAATTATTAATTGTTCTAGACCATAATGCACCTCCTACAACTGCTGCTCTTGCAACACAATATCAAGCCATAAGAGACATTGTAAAAGAGCAAAAAATAGAAAAATTCTATGATGCAGGAAAAGGTATTTGTCACCAAATAATGTCTTATCATGCTGAACCTAAGATGATTACAGTTGGAAGCGATAGCCACACTTGTACTGCCGGAGCCTTTAACACATTAGCTGTTGGAATTGACAGAACAGAAGCTGCCGGACTTTGGAAAAGAGGAGAAACATGGTTTAGAGTTCCGGAAAGTCTTAAGATTACTTTAAAAGGAAAACTTCCAAAAGGTGTCTTTGCAAAAGACATTTCTCTTTGGATTATTGGAATGATTGGTTCTGACGGTGCAAACTATATGTCTATTGAATATCATGGTGAAGGGGTAAAAACTCTAGGCATTTCTGAAAGAATGACACTTGCCAATTTAGCCTCTGAAATGGGAGCTAAAAATGCAGTTTTCCCTCCCGATGAAATTCTTGCTAAATTCTATGGCAAAAAAGAAATTGATGGTATTTGGGCTGATGATGATGCAAAATATGAAAAAGAAATTGAAATTAATCTTAATGAATTGTTTCCGGTAATTGCAGCTCCACACCATGTTGACAATGTAAAAGCATTATCTGAACTTGCAGGAACACCTCTCAATCAAGGTTTTATAGGAACTTGCACAAATGGAAGAATTGAAGATTTAAGACAAGCAGCAGAAATTTTAAAAGGAAAAAAAATTGCAGATGGCTTTCAACTTCTAGTAACTCCTGCTTCTCAAAAAATATATATTAAGGCTATGAAAGAAGGCTTAATTGAGATTTTTCTTGATGCCGGAGCAAATGTTTTATCCGCTTCTTGTGGCCCCTGTCTTGGAACTGGACAAGGAATTCCCGCAGACGGATATAACATAATTTCAACAGCAAATCGAAACTTTATTGGACGTATGGGAAACAAAAACTCAAATATTTATTTGGCTGCTCCCGCAAATGTGGCAATTTCTGCAATAAAAGGCTATATTTCTGACACAAGAAACTCTATTCACAAAGAAAAATTTCCATACTCAAAACAACAAAGTACTACACTCACAATTAAAGAAAATGAAAACAGAAGAACAGAAACAGGGGTTTGGAACTACGCAGATGTTGATGATTTAAACACAGATCTAATGTTTGCAGGAAACCTAACATACAAAGTTTTAAGTTCTGATCCAGCAACAATTATCCCTCATCTTTTTATAGATTTTGACAAAAATTTTCATGAAAAGGCTGAAAATGGTGATATTATAATTGCCGGAGATAATTTTGGTTGTGGAAGTTCAAGAGAACATCCGGCAGTAGGACTTTCGCACCTTGGAATAAAAGCTGTGATAGTTAAATCAATAAACAGAATTTTTTATCGCTCATCTATCAATCAAGGGCTTTTACTAATAGTTCATCCTCAGGCAGTTAATGAATATAATTCCGGAGATAAAGTTGAAATTGATTTTGACAATTCAAACATTACCATTGAAGGAAAAAAGTTTATTTTTGCACCATTACCTAAAAAACTTATGCAAATTATTAAGAAAAAAGGTTTGGTAAATTGGATTAAAGAACAATAATCAAAAAAAAATGAAAAATTTATTCTTATTTATCATTTTATCTATGCTTTTTATTTCTTGTGAAGAAAACAACAATAACGAAAGCATACAATATACTGATACAATTAAGCCCAAAGACCTAATGCCGAAAAATTTACTTCTAAGGACAAAGTTAAAAACTGATGCAGATTTTTTGGTTGAAGGCAAAGATATAACAAAAGTTAGTCTTTTATATAATGACAGTTCTTATTTTTTATTTAAAGAAAAAGGTTCATACGAACCAATAGATTTTAATGAAATTTTTGTATCTAAATTTATGCCTGATAATTCTCAGAAGATACAAATTTCTTTTTTTGAGAGTTTAGTAAGAACAATTTATATTGTTGAAGAAAATGATTCAATTTATACCTACAAACTGTATTTTGATGAAGCAATTGACAGTCTTGCAATAACTGAGTTGAATAAAATACCTGTTCTAAAAAAATAAAATTAAAACATTTAGTTTGTAGCAGAAAACAAGTGTAAAACTCTTTAATTAACACAGTTACAGGCATACTTTTTAAATGACAGAGAACTGTACACTTTAAAATATATTCTTTAACCCACATTATTCATAAAATCCAACAAATATACATTTAAAATGCTTACTAACAGCCAAATATACAAAAATACAAATAGCCCAAATTTGAGCTGTTATTTTTACACAAGTTACATTTTTTCTTTTCCTGAGGTCTTTTCTTTAAACAGAAAAGAATGTTGCAAACTCTTTGCAGTATTCATATACAGCTGCAAAGTTTGTCGCCTCGTCTCATAAAAAAAGA
>CAMZKL010000062.1 GCA_947311255.1 uncultured Chlorobiota bacterium
TAAAAAATCCGTACAGATAAAAAGACAGAACTACTAAAAAAATTACAATGAAACACCCACAACAAAGATTTTGACACCCAATGGCATGACTATAACACAGCATACAGATTACTTGCATAAGAAAGCAAGTGTTCCTATGTGCAGAGCAAAATAAATATTATCAAAAATAAGAACATAAGTAACTTATTCAATATCAATTAATTAGAAAAATATAGACACATGAAAACAAATATTATAAAACTAACACTAGCAATACTTATAAGTTTTGCTCAATTTAACTCTTTCTCGCAAGAATTTGTTAAAAAATATGAAAAAAAATTTTCCATTAATGAAAACTCAAAATTTAAGCTATTAAATAAATACGGAAAAATAAAAATTGAAACAAATAATTCTTCAAAACTTGAAATTAAAGTTACAATAGAAACAAAAGCAAAAAATCAAAAAAAAGCAGATGAAATTTTTAAAAATGTAAACATTAATTTTGAAGAAAACGGCAACTTTATTAGTGCAATTACAGAAATAGAAGGGAATATAAAAAACACTGAAATTAACTACGAAGTGAAAATGCCCGAAACATTATTTATTGAATTATCAAACAAATACGGATATATTTTTATTGACAAACTAAAATCTGCCTCAAAAATAAGTTGTGCATACGGAAATCTTCAAATTAATGAATTATTAACTTCAAATGCCGATAAAAAAGCACAAGTTCAAATAAAATATTCAAACGGAACAATAGAAAAATGCGACTATTTAAATTTGAATGTAAAATATTCAGAATTAGATATTAATGAAAGCAGATATATAGACCTAATAAGTGGCTATTGTAAGCTGAATTTTAAAAAAGCATACATAATTAAGGCAATATCAAAATATGACTCACGATTCAAAATAAAAAGCATTGCCAAATTAGATTTAGAAGGAAAATACTCAAAATATAAAATAGACAAATTAGAAAATTCCATAAAAGCAAATGTTAAATACAGTAATATTGAAATTGAAAAATTACAAAAAGATTTTGAAGTAGTTTTCATAAACACAAAATATGGTAATGTTGAAATTGAAGTAGAAGAAGAAGCATCCTACAAATTAAATGCAAAAGCAGAGTACGGCACAATATCGGCAAAAACCAAAATTATTAATTCAAACGAAAGCAATTCTAAAATTACGAGCAGTTTTGTGGGAAATAATAAAAATTCAAATTCAAAAATTACAATAATTGCAAAATATGGAAATATTGAAATTGAATAAATTTCTTACATAAAAGTAAAAAAAGTCCATGCATAGTAAATTGTTGGGCTTTTTTTATTTATATTTAAAAATTAAAAGCACTAAAAATTGTTAACTTTCGTTATAACAAATAATAAAATACTTTTGTAAAATAATCATTACTTATATTTAAATCATGACAAAACCAGTTTTAGTTATTTTTTTATTTGTTTTTATTTTTTCGTGTAAAGACGAAAATAAAATTGAGAATAAACCTACCGATAGCAAAGCAATTCCTGTATATAACCAAGCATATCAAGAGAATTATGAAGCAGATAAAATTGATGATATAATTGCAAATGCAAAAAATGCTTATGTCCTTATTGATCCTTTTGAAAACAATATTCACACAAAAGTTTCTGAAATTAAATCAAAAGGAAATGAAGTAGGAGCATACATTAGCATAGGAACAGGAGAAGATTGGAGAGCAGATTTTAACAATTTACAACCATATTTAGTTGCAGAACAATGGGGAGAATGGGAAGGCGAATATTTTGTAAATTCAGTTACAACCGGAATAGTTGACCTAATGAAAATAAGAATCGACAGTATTGCAAAATGGGGTTGCGATTGGGTAGAATTTGATAATATGGACTGGATTTTTGACGATGATTTAAGAGAAACATATGGATTCCAAGTAACTCAATCAGAAGGAATTGCTTTTTATAATGAATTATGCGATTATGCACATGAGAAAGGAATAAAATGCATGGCTAAAAATACAGTTGAAAGTGCAACAAATTTTGATGGTGCCTTATACGAATCATATAATGACGATAAAAACTGGTGGGAACAATCAGGAGCTCAAAGCTTTTTAGATGCAGGAAAATTAGTTATAGTAAATCATTATAACGAAACAAATTGCGGACAAGTTTATTCAGAATATAAGGGAATTTATAATAATGATTTATCATTTATTTGCGAAGATGCCAATAAGAAAAAATATGTTCATTTTAATGAATAAGTTCAGTCTAAAAAGAACTCTCTTTGGGTTTATGAACCAAACTCATGAATAACTACAAAATAAAATGAAAAAATTTAAAATTATACTCCTTTCATCAACAATATTAATTCTGATTTTTAGCTCATGCAGAAAAGATAAATTCTCAACCAACGGAAGTCTTCAATTCTCAACAGATACAGTAATGTTCGATACAGTTTTTAACGGAATTGGCTCGGCAACTAGATATTTTATTGTTTATAATAAAAACAACTTACCCATTTTAGTATCTGATATTCAAACATTTAAAGGCAGTAATTCCAAATTCAGATTAAATATAAACGGAACAGCCGGTAATTCTGCAAAGGACATTGAAATTGCTGCAAACGACAGTATTTTTATTTTTGTTGATGTAAAAATAAATACCCAAACAGATGATATTTTAGAAGAAGACCAAATTATTTTTAATACAAATAATAACAAACAAATAGTAAATCTTACAGCTTTTGGAAAAGATGTACATTTGCTAAAAGATTCAATCATTAATTCTCAAACTTGGACTAACGACAAACCATATCTCATAATAAATTCTGTGGTTCTTAATAAAAATCAAACTTTAAATATTGAAGAAGGCACACATATTTATTCTCACAGAAACTCAAGAATTTTAATTCTGGGAACATTAAATGTAAATGGCACATACGAAAATCCTGTTATTTTTGAAGCAGACAGACTTAACGGACATTCTACAATTTTTACAAATGATACATTAGATAATTATTATGATGTTGCAGGGCAATGGAGTGGGATATGGCTAACAAAATTTAGCACAAACAACCTTATTAATTTTGCAGAAATTAAAAATGCTATAATTGGAATTCAAGTAGATTCAATTGGAGATGAAAACTATACTCAACTAAGAATTCATAACTCAAAAATTGAACATCACTCATTTGCTGGAATATTCACACAGCAAAGTACTATATTTGCAACCAACTGTCTGATAACAGATTGTGGTTATTATGACATTGCTTTTACCAGAGGAGGCAACTATGAATTTTACCATAGCACAATAGGTAATTATTGGAAATCTGTGAGACAATCACCTGCAGTTTATATGAATAATTTTTATGAAACAAACGAAACTGTATATATCTATCCATTAGTAAATGCCTATTTTGGAAACTGTATAATTTGGGGAAATAATGAAACAGAAATAGGAATTAAAAAACATGAAGCCGGAGATATTTTCAACTATATGTTTGACAATTCAATTGTAAAAGTTGATTCTGAAAGTGAAATAAATACTTCTGATACAGAGCATTTTAAAAATGCTTTAATAAATAAAGACCCACTATTTATAGATTACTCTCTCTATGATTTTATGATAGAAGAAACTTCACCAGCTAGAAACACAGGAAATATTGAAATAATTAATTTATATCCCTCTTTTTTAAATACCGATTTGAACAATGTTTCAAGAGTTTCAGATGATGCTCCAGATATTGGTGCTTATGAATTTTTATAGAGTTTTCATTTTATCATTTATTATCTTGTTAATTTCATCAGCATTATCAACAATCATAAAATGAGTGCCTTTTTTAATAATAATTGAATTTTTTTTATCCTTAGGTGGCATTAATCTATCATATTCACCACAAATTTTGAGTATATTTTCAATTTTTGAAGTATTTTTCCAATTTAAAAGCTCATTTACTGCCCATTTTGAAAATCCTAAGTCAGTATCATCCAAAATTGAATCAAGTAGTTTCGTTTTTTTAGTATTAAAAATATAATGAGCAATTTTCCTGGGAGGATCAAACATTTTTTCAGGTAATTTTTTAGTATAAATAAATTTACCTATAATTTTAAAAACATTGTGAAGCTCTTTTTTTGTTTCGGCAGAAGAAATTAAAATTGTTAATTTAGGTTTCAAAATTTTACTAATTTCAACAGCAATTAAGCCTCCAAAACTAAGACCTAAAATTACAAAATCACTAATCCTGTCAATTTTATATTTTTGTGCAAGACGGAGGGAATAATCTTCAATAGTTTCATTTTTAATGGGAGAAACCCAATCAAGTGGAATAAGTTCATTATCTAATTGTAAAAAGTCAAATACTCTTTTGTCTGCACCAAGCCCACTTATTGCAAATATTTTCACAAGTTATTTTTAGCATCAATTAACTTACATTATTTATTATTAAACTATCTTCTTTTCTTTTTTTTCAATTTCTTAATGCCACCACTTTGCACCATCTTCATCATTTTTTTTGTATCCCCAAATTGTTTTATTAATCTATTAACTTCCTGCAAGTTAGTTCCGCTTCCTTTTGCAATTCTTTTTCTTCTGCTTCCGTTTATAATTTTAGGATCTACTCTCTCATCAGGTGTCATTGACTTAATAATTGCTTCAATTCCTTTAAACGAGTCATTGTCAATATCAAGATTTTTAACTGCTTTTCCCATTCCGGGTATCATTGAAACCAAATCTTTAATATTCCCCATCTTTTTAATGGAGTTTAGTTGTTTTAAGAAATCATTAAAATCAAACTGATTCTTTGCAATTCTTTTTTGTAGTCTTCTTGCCTCTTCCTCATCAATTTGCTCTTCGGCTTTTTCAACAAGAGAAACAATATCTCCCATTCCAAGGATACGGTCTGCCATACGAGAAGGATAGAAAATATCAAGTTCCTCAATTTTCTCTCCTGTTCCCACAAATTTAATTGGCTTTTTAACAACACTTCGGATGGTTAAAGCAGCACCACCACGTGTATCTCCGTCTAATTTTGTAAGAACTACTCCATCAAAATCTAATTGGTCATTAAATTCTTTTGCAGTATTAACCGCATCTTGTCCAGTCATTGCATCAACAACAAAAAGAATTTCGTTTGGTTTAACAGCTTTTTTAATATTGCTAATCTCCTTCATCATAGCTTCATCAACAGCCAAACGACCAGCCGTATCAATAATTACAACATCATGTGCATTTTTCTTTGCAAAATCAATAGCAGCTTTTGCAATTTTAACAGGATCTTTATTATCTTCCTCAGCATAAACTTTTACACCAACTTGTTCTCCTAGAACTTTTAACTGTTCAATTGCCGCAGGTCTGTATACATCACCTCCTACAAGAAGTGGGTTTTTGCCTTTTTTCTTTTTTAATAAATTTGAAAGTTTAGCTGAAAAAGTTGTTTTCCCAGAACCTTGAAGACCTGCAATAAGAATAACCGTAAAAGTATTTTGCAAATTAATTTCAGCATGGTCTATCCCCATTAAATTAATTAACTCATCATGCACAATTTTAATAATCTGTTGTTTTGGCTTAACAGACTTTAAAACATCTGAACCTAATGCTTTTTCTTTTACATTATTGGTAAAATCTTTTGCAATCTTATAACTAACATCAGCATCAAGTAATGCACGTCTTACATCCTTTAATGCATCAGCAATATTAATCTCAGTTATTTTACCTTGTCCTTTTAAAACCTTAAAAGAACGTTCCAGTCTTTCCGATAAATTGTCAAACATATTATTATAAATTTACATCTTATTATTCAGATTATATTCTAAAATATTAAAATGAAGTTGATATTAATTTTAAACTTGTTTTTATATATTTTTTAAGGTCTGCAAAGATAAAAAAAATATCTGAATGTAAATTTTTAAAAAAAAATTTTGTGAGAAAAAAATATGTTTTACCTTTGCATCCGCAATGCGAGAATAGCTCAGTTGGTAGAGCACGACCTTGCCAAGGTCGGGGTCGCGGGTTCGAGTCCCGTTTCCCGCTCTTTGATTTTTTAAAAATCCAATTTGTTGCCCGGATGGCGGAATTGGTAGACGCGCGGGACTTAAAATCCCGTGTCCAGTAATGGACGTGCCGGTTCGATGCCGGCTCCGGGTACTAGTCCAAAAGTGATTCAGTTCACTTAAAAATAATTAAGCTCGAATACCTTGTGTATTTGGGCTTTTTTTATATGTTGTGTGTATTTATTAAAAATATAGGCTTAAGTCATATTCTTGGGAAAAGTAATTTTTTTTTTAGCTATGCAGGTCTGCTATAATATTTTCAATTTCATCATTTTTGTTCAGAATTGGCATCTTAATAAAAATTAAAATAAATTCTTTGCCAATTCTTAGGAACATTAAGAACAATATTGCTTGTGGCTTTTCATCTTATAATTATTATGCTGTAACACAGAGTTTTATAAAATATGTAAGAGCTTATTTTAAAATGAAATTCTTATTCCCAACATAATTCCATTTTTGCGAATATTAGCTTTGTTCAAATGGCTTATTCTTCTAAAATAATTAATACTTATAACATTTAAAATATTTTCAACTCCTAAGCCTAATTCAATATATGGTTTTTGGACATCAGATAGTGAGCTGGGAAATTTAAGAAGCAATTTATTTTCGGCCTTAAGGCTTCCCCAAACTCCTTTTGCATATATAACTTCCCTTATTTTTAACCTTCGTATAAACGGAAGTCTATTAAAAAAAAGTCCATTGAAATGATGCTCTCCAAAAAAACTAACATATTGGTCGCTAGCAAATTCATAATAATTCATTAGGTTAAAAGAAATCATCTTATAAAAATAATCTTCTTTTCCTTCATGTAGTTTTAATAAAGGAAAAGGAACTTGTCCCCAAATCTTTCCTGCTTCAATATAATATTTTGTTTTCCCAATAAAACCAAATGAAGTTCTATATTTAAGACCAATAATTAACTTAGAATATTCAAAATTACTTTCTAAAAAATTTGGAATACCATATGTATATTGGAACTCAACAATAGGGTAGAGAGAATTTAAGGTTTGTCTATTGAAAACTCCTTCAATATATTCTTCATTAAATCCAAAATGAGCTTTTAAAGTAATTTCACTGGATTTGAGATTGTTTATTTCTTCTCCTGCTGCAGAAATAAATCGCATACTGTCTGTTGGATTTATTATTTTATGATTAAAATACAGTCCTCCTGTTAAACTTTTTAAAAGATCTCTTTCAATACCAGCTTCATAATCTTCAATCCAAAGTAACTTATCGTTATTTGTGGAAACTGCAAAAATATTATCTGAGCCGGCACCTCCAAGATTTGCTCCAAGTTGAATTAAATCTTTACTATAAAATAAACTTGCTAAAGTCCAAGGTTTATTAGATATTTTAAGTTTTGTGCCTATTCCGTATTTTAATATTTTATCTCCAAAGCCATAAGCAAAGTAATTACTAAGTTCAATTTTTTTACTAAAATTATTGCTTGTTCTTATTCCAAGTCTCACTCTTGCTCCTTCAATTGCATTTTTGCTGTAAATTTTATAATATGGTCCAAATTCAATGTATTTTCTTTTAAGGTATCCTGTTGTTATAATATAAATTGTGTTTTCTATTTTTTTGAACGCAGGTATATTCTTAACAGAATCTACCATATTATAAATATTTTTTTCTTTTCTTGTAAGTTGTTCAGGTCTGTTTTCGTTCCAGAAAGTTGTATCAAAATCTATTGCATCATCATTTACTAAAATTTCTTTTAATTCTGTACTAGAAAAGAAGTTTCTAGGAAATTCGGGGTTAAGTTTAATGTTTTTTCTTATAGTTGTTTTTCTGCCAAAAAAACCGGCTGTTGATTTTGATAGATTAAAATCTATGAAAAATTCTTCTTTGATAGGAAAGAAAAAATTATCGTTTGTTTTTTGATATTCTTTTTTAACATAAAAGTCAGAAACAAAATCAATGTTTGCTGTTTTTGACATTCTTGCACTAATTTTTTTTAGAGCAAAAACAGTATCAGCAATCCACAAATCACCTTTAAATGTATATTCATATTTTCTTTTAGGTTTAAAACTTAAATGATAGCACCAAGAATCATCTATTAATGTGCTATCAATCAAATAAAAATCATAAACTATCAATGCAGTACCAGAAATAGGGCTGACAAATTCTTTATCTGCTACATTTATATAGTTTTTGTAAAAATTAAAAGGAACATACATTTGTCCGGTATATTTACTTGCACTTAGGTTTTTAATACCGGCAGTATTAACAGCTTTAATTACTTCTTTTCTGTGTTTTGGAAATTTTTTATAATAAAAATCAGACATTGTTTCAGAGATAATTAGAGGCATATAAACTTTTCCGCTAACAGCAGAAGTATCAATCCCGGCAAATGCAACACCAAAATCTTTCATAATACCTCTATTTCTAACATCTGTATTAAAATTATTTATATCTACTTGCATTTTAGTATATTGTTCATATTTATATGAAGTAAGTTTATTAATATTATTCTCTTTCTTGTTTTTTATAACTTTTTTGATAAGTATATCAGCAGGGTTTTCTCCTGCAATTACAATAACTTCTTCAATCCCATATGAGTCAGCTTTTAATTCAATTGTAATTTCTTGAAATTTGTTAGGTATAATTTGAACAGTATCAGTAATATAGCCCATACAACTTACTAAAATTGTTCTTTTTTTATTGCGAGTTTCAATAAAAAATTCTCCGCTAAATTCAGTTACACAACCTTCCGTTGTTCCTGGAAAAGCAACACTTGCAAAAGGTACGGGTTCTTTGGTCTCTTCATTAATAACTTTCCCTTTTATTTTTGTTTGAGAGAAAGATATGTTAAAAATTAAGAGAATTAAAAAAGGCAGAAGGTATTTTTTCATAGTTGTTTTTAGTGTAAACATTTAAATAATAACATTTTAGACTTTTTGTACTAAAATATCAATATTCAAATGTATCATTTTTTATTTTTTATTCAAAAGTTTCTTAGTTGAAAGCAAACCACATGCAGCATCTATATCTTGCCCTCTAGAAATTCTAATAGTTGCAGTTATTCCTTTTTCATTTAATCTGTCTCTAAATTTTTCCATACTTTTATCATCTGTACCCTGTAGGTCTGTGTCAGGAATCTTATGATATTTTATTAGATTTACTCTAGCCCAAAAACCATTAACTTTTTTTGCAAGCTCATCAGCATGTTTCAAACTGTCGTTAAAATCTTTAAACATAATATATTCGAAAGAAATTCGTCTTTGTCTGCCGAAGTGATGATTTTGTACAAGTTTTAACACTTCTCTTATTGGGTTTGTCTTTTCAATTGGCATTATACTTTCTCTTTCTTTTGAAAATGGTGTGTGAATACTAATTGCAAGATTACATTTGCTTTCTTCTAAATACCTTTTTATTCCTGAAATTATCCCATTGGTCGAAACTGTTATCCTTTTAGGACTCCAAGCAAAGCCATAATCTGCTGTTAAAATTTCAAGACTTTTTAATACTTCATCTAAATTATCAAATGGTTCTCCCATTCCCATAAAAACAATGTTGGTTAAGTTTTTAAATTCGGGTAAACTTTTTACTTGATTAAGAATTTCATTAGCAGATAGATGAGACTGGAAGCCTTGTTTTCCTGTCATGCAAAAAGAACAAGCATATTTACATCCGGCTTGTGATGAAACACATAGTGTTGCCCTTTCTCCGGAAGGAATATATGCTGTTTCAATAAAATTACCTCCAATATTATAAAGATATTTTTTTGTACCATCTGCTGATGTTTCAACAGAAATATGTTTATTATATCCTATATCAAATGTTTCACCTAAAAGTTCTTTAGCTTTTTTTGAAATATTACTCATTTCATCAATTTCGGTTATTTCTTTCTTATATAACCAATCAGCAATTTGTTTAGCAGTAAATTTTGGCAATTTATGTGAAATAACAATTTTAGTTAGTTCATTTAAAGTCTTTCCAAATAAGTGTTCTTTCATAATTTTTTTCATAAAATAATTTGTAAAAGTAGGAATAATGTATTAAAAAAAAAGAGTTTGAATCATAAAGAAACAAACTCTAACTTTTTTTTTGTAATTTTAAACCCTCTTTATGTATTATAATATTGCCTATTCCTACCATCCACTATCCCAAGCACTTTTTTTTGTTTCAACTGGGTTTATACATATAACAGGTATTTGCGATGAATTATATATTATTTGCTCATCCCATGATGAGAAAAAGAAAGTTTTATCCTTATCTATAAGTGTCATTATTAAACCTGCATTATTTTCTACACTGTAATCAATAACCTGTTTTGCAAAATTACCAGCTTCCGGTGAAGATACCTTATCATAGAATTTTATTCCATATTTATTCATAATATCTTTAATTTGTTTGGTAACTGTCATAATTCTGTTTTTATGGTATTTATCTGATTCAAATTTTGGAATTAAATGAATAGTAGCTTTAAAAGTTTTTGCAATATTAATTGCCCATGCTACTTTTTGCCTGTCTTGAGTTGATGAAGTTATAGGAAAAACTATGTTTTTATATCCTTCAATATTTGATTCCTTTTGCACAACAATTGTTGGAGTATTAGTTAAACTTGCTATTTTCAAAACGTAGCTACCGGCAATTCTTTGAAAACCTATTTTTCCGTGAGTTCCCAAAATAATTAATTTTGCTCTTAATTTTTCATTAACAATATCTATCATTTCAAATAAATTTCCGGAAGTTATATATATGTCAACTTGGACATTGTACTTCTTATAATATCTGTCTGCAATTTCTTGCAACATTTCTTCAATTTTGCTTTCATCTAAATTATTTTCTTCCAAAAACTTATGAGTATCTTTGTTAATAACATGTAATAGCCAAACACGACTTTGCATTGCATTTGCTAGTACAAAACCATGATTTATTGCATTGTTACAAACTTCAGAAAAATCCGTTGGAATAAGAATTACATTTTGAGTATTTTTTTTCATATCTCTAGAATTATATAATTAATATTGAACAAATTGAGTTATTATTATTTTTCACAGGGCAAACTCATACTTTGTTAAAATCTGTTAAAAGTATTAATTTGCTTTGAATCGTATCACGTTTTGCAGTAGTTTTAACACGAAATAGAAAGTTTTAATAAATAACGAGTTATACTTATTTTGTTCTGCAAGTAATCAGTTTGATGGCATATAGTATGCCTTTGGGTGTAAAAATATTTGTCATGGGTCTTTCATGCCTTTAAATTTTAAATAAAAAAACTTTATACTAATATACTAATATTATGTTGATTATGCAAGTTTTTAGGGCATTTTCTAAATAAATATTTATACGATAAAAAATAAACCATATTTATTATTTAGAATTAATCTAAATAGTTTATCTTTACAAAAAAAAATGAAGCAAATAATAATTTTTATTCTTGTAATTTTATCTACATCATGCCATAACAAGGTAAGCACACAAACAAATAATATGAAACATAAATATAAATTTACCAATAAACTAATTGATGAGAATAGTCCGTATTTAATTCAACACGCACATAATCCTGTGAATTGGTATCCCTGGGGAGAAGAAGCATTGCAAAAAGCAAAAGATGAAGATAAACTTATTTTAATAAGCATTGGTTATTCTGCATGTCATTGGTGTCATGTTATGGAGCATGAGTCTTTTGAAAATGAAGATATTGCAAAAGTTATGAATGACAACTTTATTTGTATTAAAGTTGATAGAGAAGAGAGACCCGACATTGATAATACTTATATGACTGCTGTTCAATTAATTGCAGGTAGTGGCGGATGGCCTTTAAACTGTTTTGCACTTCCAGATGGACGACCAGTATATGGAGGAACATATTTTAGACCAAATGATTGGAAAAAAATGCTGCTTTCTTTGTCGAAATCATATAAACTTGATAAAAATAGGTTTATTAAATCTGCAGAAAATATTCATGCTGGAATAAAACAATCTGAATTTTCATTTAAGAATTTATCTAATCAAGAGTTTATTTTTGACCAATACAATACTGCAATAAATAAACTAAAATCAAATTTTGATTATAATGAAGGAGGTTTTAACAGAGCTCCAAAATTTCCAATGCCTGTTTTTTGGGAATTTTTGAATGAATATGTTTATTTTTCAAAAGATAAAAATATTAAAAAACATTTAATCCTTACTCTTGACAAAATTGCAAATGGTGGAATATACGATCATCTTGAAGGTGGTTTTTCAAGATATTCAGTAGATGCAAAATGGAAAGTGCCTCATTTTGAAAAAATGCTATATGATAATGCACAAATGCTTAGCCTATATAGTAATGCATACAAGCAAACAGAAAAAAAACTTTATAAGAAAGTTGTTATTGAAACAATATCTTATCTCGAAAACAATATGATTTCAGAAGATAATGCTTTTTATTCGTCCTATGATGCTGATAGTGAGGGAGTAGAAGGAAAGTACTATGTTTGGACAAAAAAAGAAATTGATAGTTTACTTGGCAAAAATTCAAATTTATTTTGTGATTATTATAATGTAAAAAAGACAGGAAACTGGGAAGATGGAAAAAATATTCTTCATATAAAAGATGTAAAAAATAATTTAAAAAAATATAATATTTCAGAAAATGAAATTGAAAAGATAATAAATACATCAAAGCAAATTCTTCTTAAAGAAAGAGCTAAAAGAATTAAACCGGGATTGGATGATAAATCAATAACATCTTGGAATGCTCTTGCAATATCTGGTTATTTGGATGCATATCAAACTTTTAATAATAATAAATATCTTGTTCAGGCTGAAAGAACTGCCGAATTTATTCTAAATAAGATGTTAACAAAAAAATATAGTTTAAAAAGAAGCTATAAAAATAAAAATTCTAAGATTAATGGTTTCTTAGATGACTATAGTTTTACAATTGAAGCATTTATTAAATTATTTCAAGAAACAGGGAACGAAAAATATTTATTAATTTCTAAGCACCTTACTGATTATGTTATTACTCATTTTTATGATAATGAATCAGCTATGTTTTTTTATACATCTAATAATGACAAAGTTATCACTGTAAGACAAAAAGAAGTTTCTGATAATGTAATACCGGCATCAAACTCTTCCATGGCAAATAATTTGAATATTTTAGCCTTGTTTTTTCTTGAAAATAGATATTCTGAAATTGCAAGAAAAATGACTGCCAATATCCAAAAAAATACAATAGCAAATCTTAATTATTTTGCAAATTGGGCATCTTTAAGTATGTATTATTCAAAACCATCTTATGAACTTGTTATAATAGGGGATAATTTCACCAAATTTCAAAAGGAATTAAGAAAAAAACTCAGACCAGATATTATTTATGCAGGCACAAAAAATGAAAGTAATATTCCTATTTTTAAGGATAGATATAAAAAAGATGAAACATTAATTTATGTCTGTAAAAATAATGTATGTAATCAGCCTGTAAACTCTGTAAAAGAAGCTTTAGTATTACTTAATGTCAAATAGTTTTATTCTTTCGGGAATAATAAATATTTAAACTTATTAACCAAATTAAGACCAAAATACTCATAATAGTAGCAGGAACAGCTGATTTTTGATCGAATAAAATTAATGTAACAGCAATTGCAAATCCGGAACTTTTAATTGTTAGCATTAAATTTTTACTTATTTGCAATTCTTTATTCTTATTTTTTCTAGTTATAAATAAAAAGAAGATTCCAGTTAAAAATATAGGAATAATCAAAATTCCTGTAATTTTTGCAACATAAATCCAATCAGAGAAAAGAATATCTCTATTTATTGCAATAGCAGTATAAATAATTAATGCAAATCCCCAATCCACAACTTTTCCTCTTATCTTTTCGGTAGTTGGATATATTTTTTTTATTAATAACAATCTTGATAAAACTATTGGAATAACAATAGTTTTAGCAATAACACTAACAATTAAAACCGGGTCTAACGATGCATCTCCTGCAAATAATGAAATTATTAAAGGGGTTAAAAAAATTGAAATTAAATATGAACCTAAAATACCTTTAAAAGAATAGTCTAAATCTCCTTTAAAAGCATATGAAAAAGGAATTATTGCAACCCCTGGTGGAGTTGCAGCAATAACAACAAAACCGTAAAACATCTCGCCTTTAAAAAATAGGTAAGCTACCGATAATAAAACTATACCATGTAATACATAATTTAAAATAACCGATTCAATAGTTACTTTTAACACAGATTTTAAATCTTTCAGCATTCTAAATTTTATTCCTGTTGTTGAGAAAGTCATAACAACACCTAAAATATAAATTGTATATTCCTTAAAATACTTTGCAAAATTAGGAAAAATAAAAGCTAAAACTAATGCAGATATTAGTATAAAATTCCTATCCTTAATTATTTTCAATAAAAACCTCATTATTATAAATTTTGTGCAAATATTATATTAAAATTCTGTTTTAGATTACGAATTAAAAAATATTACTAATTTTGTTTAAAATAACTTAAAACTCAAAATATGAAACACAAAATAATCTTATTATTAAGTATCTTATCATTGTTTTTTGCATCATGCGAAAGTATTATAGATGAAACACTTACGGAAGATGAAATTGTTAAAGGATTAAAAGTTGCACTTGAAGTTGGAACAGATTCTTCCTCAACAGTTTTAAGTTCTGTAAACGGATATTATGGAGACGAATTAGTTAAAATTCTATTACCTCCCGAAGCTGAAAATATGTTAAACTATGTTAGTATTATTGAAGCTGTTGCAGGAACAGGACATATTGAAGAAACCCATTAAAAGTATAAATAGATCAGCAGAAGATGCCGCAAATGATGCTAAACCAATTTTTATTGATGCTATAACCTCAATGTCAATTAAAGATGGCTTAAATATATTAAAAGGAAAAAGTATCGAAAAATCTGATTTTGATTCAATAGCTGCTACAAACTACCTTAGAACAAAAACATTTGAAAACTTAACAAACTTATACTCTCCTAAAATTAATGCTGCATTAGATAAAGATTTGCTAAACAATGGATTATCTGCAAATGATTTATGGACAGGAATAGTACTTGCATATAATGGGGCAATTTTTATACACACAATTGACGAAACACCTATTGATAACAGCCTTTCGTTAGGAAAATTTACAACAGAAAAAGCTCTTGATGGACTTTTCTTTAAAGTTGGAGAAGAAGAAAAAAAGATTAGAAAAAATCCATATTCTTGGGCATTAGATATTATCAAAAAAGTATTTGGTTCGGTATATGAAGAAGAAGGAAATTAAGAATTTCTTAAAATTATAAAAATCATTTGCTTTTTAAAAGTTTAATCTTTTTTTGTTAAGAAAAATATACTATTTTTGCAGGCTTAATATTTTATATAATCTAAAAAAACAGAAATGTATTTAGACGCAGAAAAAAAACAAGAGATTTTTGGACAGTACGGAAAGTCTAATAATGACACCGGTTCAGTAGAGAGCCAAGTAGCATTATTTTCCTACCGTATCACGCACTTGAATGAACATCTTAAAAGAAATAAAAAAGATAATCATACAAGAAGATCGTTGATAAAATTAGTAGGAAAAAGAAAAAAGTTACTTAAATATTTAATGAAGAACGATATTGTAAGATATCGTGATTTAATTAAAGCTCTCGGATTACGTAAGTAATCTTCCCTTTATAAAAAAAGGCATATTTTTATGCCTTTTTTTATGTTTTAGCTTCAATATATAAAATTTTAATACTTACCTTAATAAATTACAAATAAAAAATAATGAATATAATAAAAAGAACAATAAATATAGGTGATGGAAGAGAAATTACCATAGAAACAGGAAAACTTGCAAAACAAGCAGACGGTGCAGTTGTTGTAAAACAAGGAGATACAATGCTTCTAGCAACAGTTGTTTCTTCAAATGACGCAAGACCGGGAACAGATTTTATGCCTCTTTCAGTAGATTACAGAGAAAAATTTGCTGCAGCTGGCCGCTTCCCCGGAGGCTTTAGAAAAAGAGAAGGAAGACCTTCTGATGAAGAAGTTTTAGTTGCTCGTCTTGTTGATAGAGCACTACGTCCACTTTTTCCAAATGATTTTCATGGAGATACATTTGTAAATATTGAACTTATTTCTGCTGATAGAAATAAAGAAGTTATGCCTGATGCCTTAGCAGGTTTAGCAGCTTCTGCTGCATTGGCTGTTAGCACTATACCTTGGAATGGACCAATTTCTGAAGTTAGAGTTGCAAGAATTGATGGTAATTTTAAAATTAACCCAACAGTTTCTGAACTAGAACAAGCAGATATTGATATGATTATTGCTGCAACCCTGGAAAATATACTAATGGTTGAAGGCGATATGAAAGAAATTTCAGAAGAAGAAATGGTTGAAGCTATTAAATTTGGGCATGAAGAAATTAAAAAACACTGCAAAGCTCAAATTGAGATGGCAGAAGAAAAAGGTGTTCAAATAAAAAGAGAGTATAGCCATGAGGAAGAAGGCGACGAGGAATTATTTTCTAAACTTGAAAAAACTGTAACGGATAAAATTCATAAAGTTGTAATGTCCGCTTTACCTAAACACGAGCGTTCTGAAAAATTTTCTGAAATTAAACAAGAATTTATTGATAATTTTGAAGTTTCAGAAGATGAAGAAATTAATGAAGGCTTAATTGCAGTTTATTTTCATGATATTGAGAAAAAAGTTGTAAGAAATGTTGTCCTCAATGAAAGAATAAGACTTGATGGTAGAAAATTAGATGAAATAAGACCTATTTGGTCAGAAATTGACTATTTGCCTGGAACACATGGGTCGGCAGTTTTTACAAGAGGTGAAACTCAATCTTTAACTTCTGTTACACTTGGCTCTCCGCTTGATGTTCAAATTATTGACAGACCTTTATTTAGAGGAAAATCAGCCTTTGTTTTACACTATAATTTCTTGCCATTTTCAACAGGAGATGCAAGACCATACAGAGGAACCGGAAGAAGAGAAATTGGACATGGAAATTTAGCACATAGAGCAATTGCACAAGTTTTACCAAATGTCGAAGATAATCCATATACAATTAGAGTCGTTTCTGATATTCTTGAATCAAACGGTTCTTCATCAATGGCAACAGTTTGTGCTGGAACATTAGCACTTTTAGATGCTGGTATTCAACTTAAAAAAACTGTTTCTGGAATAGCAATGGGGCTAATTACTGATGATAAAGGAAATTATGCTGTTCTCTCTGATATACTTGGCGATGAAGACCATCTTGGGGATATGGACTTTAAAGTTACAGGAACAGAAGATGGAATAACAGCTTGCCAAATGGACATAAAAGTAGATGGACTTTCTTACGAAATTTTAACAGAAGCTTTAATGCAGGCTAAAGAGGGTAGAGCTCACATTCTTAACGAAATGATGAAAACAATTTCTGAACCAAGAGCTGAATTTAAGTCTCATGTGCCTGGTATAACTTCTATATTTATTCCGCAAGATTTAATTGGAACTGTAATTGGACCAGGAGGAAAAATGATTCAACAAATTCAAAAAGACACTGAAACTACAATTACTATTGAAGAAGTTGATGGACTTGGAAATGTTGTAATTATGGGACCTACACAAGAATCAATTAATAATGCCAAAGATTTTATTAAAGGTTTAACTGCAGTACCAGAAGTAGGTACTGTTTACCAAGGTAAAGTAAAAAGCATTAAAGATTTTGGTGCTTTTGTTGAGATACTTCCCGGAAAAGATGGTTTACTTCATATTTCTGAAATTTCTCATGAAAGAACGAATAATGTTGCAGACGTGTTGAAAGAAGGGCAAACAATTGAAGTTAAATTAATTGGTTTAGACCCAAGAACTAAAAAATTGAAATTATCGAGAAAGGCTTTATTGCCAAGACCTAATAAGAAGTAAAATAAAAGTTTATATTTTTTAATTCGCCCTTCAATTTGTTTATTTGTTGGGCGTTTTTTTAATATATCTATGCAAACAAATAGGCCAGAATTAATAAATAAAATGACAATTAGCTAATTTTTACATGCTTTTCTGCATGATATGAAGATCTAACAAGTGGAGAACTTTCAACAAATTTAAAACCTTTTTTCAAAGCAATCTCTTCCCATTTTTTGAAGATGTCAGGATGTACGTATTCTACAACTTCAGCATGTTTTGGCGTAGGTTGAAGATATTGACCAATTGTAAAAACTTTGCAATTAACAGTTCTTAAATCATCCATAAGTTCAACAACTTCTTCAAAAGTTTCGCCTAATCCAACCATTATCCCAGATTTTGAGCTAATTCCTGAGTCTGAAATTTGCTTGAGAACTTCTAAACTTCTCTCATATTTTGCTTTGCTTCGTATCTGCGGACTAATTCGCTTCACTGTTTCTAAATTATGAGAAATAACTTCAGGTCTAGAATCTATAACTTTTTGAATAAGTTCCGGGATAGCATCAAAATCCGGAATTAATGTTTCAATTGTAGTATTAGGCATTAATTTTTTAATTTCAAATACAGTTGATGCCCATATTGTAGAACCTTTATCATCCAAATCATCCCTATCAACAGAAGTTAAAACCACATGTTTTAAATTTAGAGCTTTTACTGAACGAGCAATTTTTATAGGCTCATTAAAATCAGGCAAATGAGGTTTCCCTGTTTTTACCGCACAAAATTTACAGGCTCGTGTGCAAATATCTCCAAGTATCATTAATGTTGCAGTTCCTCTGTCCCAACACTCCCCTAAATTTGGACATTTTCCACTTGTACAAATGGTATTTAATTTATGTTCGTTTAAAATTTTATGAACTTTTGCATATTTATTGCTTTGTGGAAGTTTAATCTTCAACCAATCAGGTTTTCTGCGTGTGTTTTGTTTATTGTTCATAACTTATTAAAAAGTCAAAGTTTCACTTTAAATGAAACTTTGATTTGTAATTATAAGAATAAAAAAATATCAATTATTTATTCAACAATAATTTTTTTACTATATATTTTGTTCTTAATTAAAAAATTGCAAATATAAATACCTTTTGATAATTTATTATATGTTTTAAAAGAATATGAATTATTTATTTTGCTTTTAAATAAAATCTTTCCCGAAATATCAGTAATCCAAAAATCAATATCCGACTTTATATTTTTTGTGAAATTAATTTTAAGTTCACTTCCTGCTTTAACAGGATTTGGATAAATTCTTATTAAATTTTTCTTTTTATTTTTTTTAATGAAATCAGACTCCAATGGTATTTCTACTTTATATGCACCTATTCCATATGTTCCTACAAATAATTTTCTTTCGGCATAATGAAATTCTAAAGCAAAAACTGGAACATTAGGAAGTTCCGATGAGATAAATTCCCAATTTGTTCCACTATTATTTGTCATATAAATTCCAGCATCAGTTCCAATGAAAATCCTACCTTCAACATCAGGGTCTAAAACCATAGCATTAATTGGTATTTCTGGAAGATTACTGTCAATTGCCGTCCAATTTTCTCCTAAATCAACAGATTTAAAAATATGAGAATAATGTTCATCCCATCTGAATCCGGAAACTGTAACATAAATTGTATTCACATCAAAAGGGTCAGTTTTAACTCTTGTTATCCATCTGTCAGGCAAACCGCCGGTAATATCTGTCCATGTTCCACCGTCATTTTCCGTAATGTAAACTTTACCGTCGGCAGAACCTGTTATTAAAATATTAGGGTTAATTTTTGAAATGTCAATTGTTGTAATTGTATGGAAATTATTCTCTCCACCTTTTGTTAAATCTCCACTAATTGAAGTCCAATTATCTCCTTTATTAGTTGATTTATTAATCCTGTATGTTCCTGCGTATAAGATGTTTGGATTTGTTGGGTGCAAAATATAAGGAGTTGCCCAATTTGTTCTTTCATTATAAAAACCAATATAATAATTAGCTCCATTCTCTATTCTATATATATTTCCCCATTGATATTCACAATAAAAAGTATTAGGATTTGTGTAATCAACAAGACAATACATTCCATCTCCTCCTAATAATGCTTCCCAATCATTAATATTTCCTGTTGCAGTTCTTATTGAATTATTATCTTGCGTTCCGCCATATAATCTGTTTACATTTGTTGAATCAATAGCAATATCATAAAATTGGGTTAAAGGTAAATTATTAACTTTATTCCAATTATTTCCATTATCTGAACTATAGTATAATCCTCCATCATTTCCACACCAAACTTTATTGTCTGTAAATTCCATCGCATGATAATCAACATGCATATTGCCAGATGATTCAGTCCAAGAAGTTCCTCCATTTTCAGTTTTATAGAAAAGTTGCCCCATTGCAAAAACTCTGTTTTCATTTTGCGGGTCAATGTTTATTTGTCCGAAATACCAGCCAAAAGTACTGTTCATATCACCTAGAGTGCCGTCATTTGTTTCAGTCCAAGAGCTTCCACCGTTTGTAGTTTTATATATACGAACTATATTATCTTCCATATCATAAATTGCATATAAAACATCAGGATTGGTTTCCGAAATTGTAATGCCTATTCTACCAACATCACTTCCTGTGGGTAATCCTGCCATAAGTTCTGTCCAACTATCTCCGCCGTTAGTTGTTTTCCATATTCCGGAGCTTTCTCCAAACGAACGGCGATATTCTTTGCCACGGAATCTCTCCCACATTGCTGCATACAAAATATCAGGATTTGTTGGATGTTGCACAAGGTCAATTCCGGAAGTTGAATCTGTTAAAAATAAAACTTGTTCCCAAGTTGAACCTCCGTTTGTAGTTCTATATATCCCTCTGTCGGAATTTTTTGTGAACAAATTACCACAAGCTGCTACAAAAATTCTGGCAGTATTATTATAATCAACAATAATTCTTCCTATAAAAGCAGTATTTTCAAGACCAATATTGTTCCATGAATTACCTGCATTATCAGATTTATAAATCCCACTTCCCATAAAAGTATTACTTGAAGCATTTGACTCTCCTGTTCCTGCATATATTACATTCTCATTATCAGGGTCTATGGCAATATCTCCAATTCCAATTGTGGGAATATTACTAAAAATATTTTCCCAATTTGCTCCTTCATCAGTTGTTTTAAATACACCTCCTGAGGCTGATCCTACATATATAGTATTTGGACTATTCGGATTAATTTCAATATCAGAAACACGTCCTCCAATATTTGTAGGACCTGCAAATTCCCAATTTAAATCAGAAATTGACCTTTTTTGTTCAGCAACTACTTGTTTCATTGCAGTTAAATAATTCT
This sequence comes from uncultured Chlorobiota bacterium, assembly GCA_947311255.1. GTDB lineage: Bacteria > Bacteroidota > Bacteroidia > Bacteroidales > JAADGE01 > JAADGE01. The sequence continues at coordinate 21,251 of CAMZKL010000062.1, forward strand.
TTTGTTTTAATTTATTATTGGGATAAATTCTTTGGTAATCATACCATTCCGAAGGGTAATTAAAACTATTCTCATTTTTTAATTTAAAAAGCATTTTTTTAGTACTATGGTTTTTTAAGAAAATTAAACCTAAACCAATCAGAATAAAAATAGAGACAATTACTAATATTTTTTTTAACATATTATTTTTTTTAAGAAGCTTAATTTATGTTTATAATTTAATGATACAAAAATAGTTTATTAGTTGCACAAAAAAAATATGTGTCAAATTATAAAAATCTGAATACTTATTTATCTTTGCATATTAAAATCAAAATAAGATTTAAGAAATGAGTTATACAGAATTATCAGAACAAGAAAAAATAAGAAGAGAGTCTTTACAAAAGATTATTGATTTAGGTATAAACCCTTATCCTGCTGCAAAATACGAAATTACCGCATATAGTCAAGAACTTAAAGATAAGTTTTCAGAAGAAAAAAATAATTATCAAGATATTAGTATTGCAGGCAGAATAATGACCCGAAGAATTATGGGAAAAGCATCTTTTGCCGAAATACAAGATGCACAAGGCAAAATTCAAGTTTATTTTAACCGTGATGTAATTTGCCCTGCTGAAGATAAAACTTTATATAATACTGTTTTTAAAAAGTTATTAGATTTGGGTGATATAATTGGCGTAAAAGGTGAAGCATTTAAAACAAATGTTGGAGAAACCTCTATTCGTGTTAAAGAATTTACAATTCTAAGTAAATCAATTCGTCCACTTCCTGTTGTAAAAGAAAAAGATGGTGTAACATA
>CAMZKL010000063.1 GCA_947311255.1 uncultured Chlorobiota bacterium
CCTTCATTATTGTTTGTTCCTATGGAAGGGCAACCACAAATGGCTGCGGGAGCTTTACCAAAAGAAACTTTTGAAAAAGCAATTGCAGATGTAATGAAAGTTGAGAAGCCAGCTTAAATTTACTACAATTATTGAAAATAAAGTAATAAGGGAAGCCGTTGATAATCAGCGGCTTTTCTGTAAAAGCAATATTTTGGTATAATTATCGTTATATACTTTAATAATTATTAACCCTTTAAATAAATGAAAATGAAAAAACTTATTATAATATCGGTATTAATATTTGGTTTCTTTTATGCCAATTCGCAAAAAGTAACTTTTTTAAACGAAGCAACATTTAAAGCAAATGTTTGGGATTTTGAAAAAGATGCAACATGGAAATTTGCAGGAGATAAACCTATGATTGTTGATTTTTATGCAGATTGGTGCAGACCATGTAAAATGATAGCTCCACATCTTGTTGAGCTTCAAGAAACTTATGGAAATAAAATTCAAGTTTATAAAATAAATACTGATAAAAATAAAAAATTAGCACAACTATTTAAGATAAGAAGTATTCCAACTTTATTATTTATCCCTGCAAATGGGAAATACAAAGAAGTTGTTGGGTACAGAGATGTTGCTCAATTTGAAAAATTAGTTTCAAGTATTTTAAAAGTTGAGAAATAATGATATGTATTTTTTATCTTATATAAAGTTACCTTAAAGGGTAACTTTTTTTGTACATAATTAACAATTATATGAAAGCAGACATAATAACAATTGGAGATGAACTTTTAATTGGTCAAATAACTGATACAAATTCGCAATGGATTGGTGAGAAGTTAAATCTTGCAGGTTTTGAGATTAGACAAATAACTTCAGTTTCTGATGATAAAGAACATATTATTAATACATTAGATGAAGTTTCAAAACATGCAGATGTTATTGTTATTACAGGAGGTTTAGGACCAACAGAAGATGATTTGACAAAAGAAACCTTAGCAGAATATTTTAATTCTGAAATAAAATTAAATGAAGATGTTTTGCAAGATGTAAAAGATTTTGTTTATGCAAAGGGTTTTGAACTTAATGAAAGAAATATAAAACAAGCAGAAGTTCCTGACAAATGCAAAGTTTTAAGAAATAAAAATGGTACAGCACCAGGTATGTGGTTCGAAAGAGATAGTACAATTTTTATTTCATTACCAGCAGTTCCTTTTGAAATGAAAGAATTAATGGAAAGGCAAGTTATTCCAAAATTAAAAGAAGTTACCACAAATCCAAATGTTATTCATAAAACGGTTTTAACTTATGGAATTCCAGAATCGTCATTAGCAGAATTATTATCAGATTGGGAACAAAATTTGAACAAAAACATTAAACTTGCATATTTACCCTCGCCAGAAAGAATACGTTTGCGATTTTCAATGATTTGTGATGATAAAGTTAAATGCAATGCAATTATTGAAGAAGAAATTAAGAAGCTAAAAAAGATAATAGGAAAATCTATATTTGGCTATGGTGATATTTTTTTAGAAGAAGCAGTTGGTAAAATTCTGAAAGAAAAAGCTGCAACATTATCTGTTGCCGAAAGTTGTACAGCTGGTAATGTTTCACGGTTAATAGCTTCAATTCCTGGAAGTTCAGAATACTTTAAGGGTGGTGTTGTTTCATATTCTAATGAAATAAAAAATAAGCAATTGAAAGTTCCTCAAAATTTGCTTGATAATTTTGGTGCAGTAAGCAAGGAAGTTGTTAAAGCAATGGCAATTGGGCAAAGGAAGTTGTTTAATACCGATTATTCTGTGGCAATTTCAGGAATTGCAGGTCCTGGAGGGGGGACGCTCGAAAAACCTGTAGGCACAACATGGATTGCAGTTGCAAGTAAAGATGGCGTAATTTCAAAAAAATATACTTTTGGTAAAAGACGTTTATTAAATGTTAGGTTTGCAAGTGCAAAAGCTTTGGATATGTTGCGAAAATATATATTAGGATATTATGAAGATTAATGTTTTTTCAATATATTTGTTTTGTCAATCATAAATGGATTAATTGTAAAAACCGTTAAAACGGTTTGGCTTATAGATATTTTATTAACCCACGACTTAAGTCGTGGGTTGAAATACAAGAATGTTTTTTAACCATTTTAATGGTTTCTAAAACAGCAACTTTATTATAACCTTAACTAATATTATTATGAAGAAAATATTAATATCATTATCAGCTTTAAGTTTAATTATCTTCTTTCAGTTTAACTTAAATGCTCAAAAAACTAATGATCATTCTAAAGGAGATGCTTTTATATTAAAAATGGAGCAGCCAAAATTTTCAATTAAATTTCCTGCAAGTTATAAACTTGAAGAAAGTTCAAAAGATAAGGGATTAAAAACAGAATTGTACCGAGCAGTTTCAGGTGATAATGTGTATATGTTAAAATATACGGAACATAAAAATCCTGTGGTATCAGCTGATAATGAGGATTATATGCAAGCTTCAATTGAATCCTTTGTTACAGGAATAAAAGGAACTTTAATAAAAAAAGATACATTTAAGTATAAAAAAACAAAAGGGACTGAAGTTTTTTTGTCATTAGATGGCAAAAATATGAATGTATTTTATAGAGTTTTAATTATTGATAAAGTACAATATCAATTAATTGTTATTACGAAAGCTAAAGTCAAAACCTATTCTATTAAGAATTTCTTTAATTCTTTTGTTTGCAGAGTTTAGTATGTTTTATAGTAAGGATAGCTCTGTTTCTTGGCTTATAAAACCTATTTCAATTTATGCTTAATTTTTTGGAATAGAGTTCAAATATAAATTTCACAAATTGTAGTTTCTTTATTTTCTAATCTATTTAAATATAAGTTCTAAATAAAAATAAGGAAACTAAAACTATAATAAATAGAATTAATAGTAAAACATGATTAAAAAAATAATTTTATCTCCATTTCAAAAATTTGTTAAAATTGAAAGTTTCAGTGGTATATTATTGCTAATTGCAACTGTTATTGCTCTTGTATGGGCAAATTCACCTTTTAGTGAAAGTTATAAATCAATTTGGCAATATAAAGTTGGAATTTCAACTGACTTTTTTGAATTAAATAAGCCTTTAATTTTATGGATTAATGATGGATTAATGGCAATCTTTTTTTTCTTAATAGGGCTGGAAATAAAAAGGGAGTTTTTAATTGGTGAATTAAATTCTATTAAAAAAATTTCATTTCCTGTATTTGGTGCGTTAGGAGGAATGTTAGTCCCTGTATTATTGTTTTTAGTGTTAAATCAAAACCCCGAAACTACTAGAGGATGGGGGATTCCTATGGCTACAGATATTGCTTTTTCTTTGGCAATTTTAAAACTTTTAGGAGATAGAGTTCCGCTAAGCCTTAAATTGTTTTTAACTGCTTTTGCTATTGTTGATGATATTGGGGCAGTATTAGTAATAGCAATTTTTTATAGTGGAAGTATAAATGTAAGTTTACTACTTTTGGCAATAGTCCTACTAGGAATATTATATATTCTATCATATAAAGGGCTTTACTCTAAGTTTTTTAATATTATTTTAGGAGTAATTATTTGGGTATTATTCTTAAAATCAGGAATTCATCCGACACTTGCAGGTATTTTATTGGCTTTTTCAGTTCCTATAAGGCAAAAAATAAATACATCTGCTTTTATTGATAATTTGGTAATTATTACTAACAAAATAAAACAATCATCGGTATCTAAGAAACCTATTCTTTCAAAAGAACAAATTGAACAAATTGATAATTTAGAGAATTGGACTAGTAAATTTCAATCACCACTTCAGCATATAGAGCATAAATTACACGATTGGGTAGCTTATTTTATTATTCCTGTTTTTGCTTTGGCTAATGCTGGAGTGATTATAAATAGTGATATTTCATTAGATACATCATTAATTGGAATTATAATTATTTGTTTAGTTTTAGGAAATAGTATAGGCATTTCATCAATTATATTATTTGTAAATAAAATAAAGCTTATTGAAATTCCAAAAGAGATTAGCATAAAACAAATTATTGGTGTCTCATTTCTTGCAGGAATAGGATTTACGATGGCAATTTTTATTGCAAGTTTGGCTTTTGAAGGCAGTCAGCAATATATTGATTCTGCAAAAATTGGAATACTTATTGGGTCTTTAATTTCAGCAATTATTGGCTTTACTATTTTAAGATGGAGAACAAAAGAAAAAAATAATTGATTTTAACTTTTGAGTGCACTCCAAAAAGTGTCGGTGTGAATGTTTTTGCAAAATGGCAGTAATATTATTGTCTTATAATCAACTAATTAACAAATTCACACCGACACTAAATAGGTCATTTCACTTTTTTTTTATACTTTTAGGAGTGAACTCAATATTACCCTCTAAAATGTCAGAATACTCTTTTTTATTATTCAGTATTTCTATTGCTTTTAAAATTGCTTTGTCTTTTTGGTTAATTATTTTATAATACTCGTTTTCTCCAAAAAAATCATAAGCAATTAAAGCTTTCAAATGTAAATTTACTGAACTGTTATTATTTAAAATTTTTGCTTTGTCAATTATAATATCTTCTTTTATATTGTTTTTGTACAAATATGAAATTAGTTTTTCTGTAAAATGCAAATCAATTTTATAGTTGTTTTTATATTCATTGAAATTTAAAAATGCAGTTTTAAAAAACTTTCTGTGCGATGCAACATACAAATGTATAAATTCATTAATTTTTCGAGATTGTAAATGCTCTTTATAAAACTGAGGATATTCAGATGTGTCTAATTTTACAAAAACGTCTGGCATTATTCCTCCTCCTCCATATATTAGTCTCTTGCTGTTGAGAGTATAATATTTTAAAGAATCGTTTTGTTTTATACTATCTTTGAACATCATTTCTCCTTTTTCCAATCTATTCGTTAGGTCATCGTTATATTTCTCATAACCTTTGTCATAGGGCTTTTGAATATTTCTGCCAGAAGGGGTATAGTATTTTGCAATAGTTAGTCTTATCATAGAGCCATCAACCAAATAATATGGTTTTTGAACCAAACCTTTTCCATATGAGCGTCTGCCTACAATAATTCCCCTGTCAATATCTTGAATTGCACCACTTACAATTTCACTTGCCGATGCTGAGGCTTCATTTATTAAAATTATTAAATTTGAATTGCGAAACTTTCCGTTTATCTGTGTTTTATATTCTTTTTTGGGATTATGAACCCCTTTGGTAAAAAGTACAGGAGTATTTTTTTTGAGGAAGTTTTCCAACAATCTTACTGAAACATATAAGTATCCTCCGGTATTATTTCTTAAATCTAAAATTAGTTTTTTTGAATTTGAAAAAGAAAGTTTTTTAGTTGCTTTTTTAAATTCGTGTATAGAAGTTGCAGAAAACCTATTTAGTTTTATATATGTAATTTTATCAGAAACATTATAAGCCGCATCAATGCTATTGACAGGGATTTTGTCTCTTGTAATAGTAATCTTCTCTAATTCAGCCTGTTCGTAGCGTTTTATAAAAACACTAACATTTGTTTTTTTCTTACCTGTTAAAAGTTCTTTCAGTTTATCATCATCAATACCGGTTCCGGCAATTAACTTATTTTCAACTTTAATAATTCTGTCTCCTGCTAGAATACCTGCATTTTCAGATGGTCCATTTTCAATAACCGAAAGCACTAAAACGGTATCGTTTATTATATCATAAGTAATTCCTATTCCTACAAAACTACCTTTCAATCCTCTGTTCAATTCTTCAAGTTCTTCTTTGTCGAAATAAACAGAATGTGGGTCTAGCTCTTTTAGACTTGCAATAATTGCAGATTTAACAAGTTCTGAATTTTTTACACTATCAACATAATGTTTGTTAATTAAATCTAGAACTTGAGTAAACTTATAAACTTGATCTTGTTCGGTTTGAGCAGAACTATAGTTAAGTTTTAATAGAAAGAGTACTAATAATATAAATAATTTATAATTTTGTTTTTTCATTCTTTGTTTATAAAATAAGATTTCAGTGTCAAAATTATTTAAAATATTAATCATTTTGCTTTTTCCTGCAAATATTTATGCTCAAAAGCAATTTACTTTTTTTGAAAGTGTTAACTACGGTAAAAATTTCATTTCTGAAATAAGAAGTTCTCAAATAAAAATTGAACTTGGGTATTTAAATAAAATTGATGAGAATTATTATTTTAATGATGAAATTAGTTCTCCTTTTACGGAAAATTACTTGGGATATGATATAAATATTTTGTCGTTCTTAAATAAGAATTATAAATTAACATACAGTTGGCAAGCAGGAACAACGATTCTTACAGATATGTTTAATGAGAAATCTGCACCTGTTATAAATGTAGATTATTGGTTTGGGTCAAAAATAAAATTTATTTCTTATCCCTTCAATACTAATAAATACTTTAAAAATATATCTGTAAATTTAACTCCATGGTTTCACGAAAGCACTCATATTGGCGATGAATTTGCAATACACGGCTATAATACTATCCCGAATTTTAAAAGAATAAATATTTCTTACGAAGCATGGGATTTGGCACTAACAATAAATGATCCTGATACTTTAAAAGATAATGTTTTCTCTTTTAAAGCCGGAATTCAAAACTTGTGGACAATAAAAGATGGTTATTATTTTGCTGATAGTCTTGAAGTTAAAGGTGCAGCGGTTCCAAAGAGCAAAAAAACAGCAGAGTATTATTTTGTTGTAAACTACCAAAGAACAACAGGTTTTTTAGCATCTGAAAAATGGAATAATATTTTTTCTTTTGAAGCAAGAAACAGGGTGAAATTTAGTTATGATGAAAATATTCCTGAAACAAGAGCTTGGGGATTTAATCTGTATTTTGGATGGGTTTTCAAAACATCAAATAAAACATATAGGAATATTGGTTTTTTCTTAAGACATTATCAAGGAATAAATCCGCATGGGCAATTTAGAAATACCGGAGATTTTAGGTTTACGGGTTTTAGTATTAGTTTGATTTAGACTGGTTTTAAACCCTAATGCCAAAAACAATTATATCGTCAGTCTGGTCATTATTGTTTTTCCATTTATTTAAAGCTTTATTTAATGTGTATTTTTGTTCGTCCATATTTTTATCTTGAATCTTAAGCAATAATTCTTTAAATCTTTTAGACATTAATTTTTTGCCGGCTTTCCCTCCATATTGGTCAATAAAACCATCCGAAAAAAGATAAAGGGTGTCATTTTCAAGAAGTTTAATTGTTTCTTTTGAAAAAGGTTTCATTACGGGGTATTTTCCAATAGGCATTTTATCTGGTTTTATATGGTATAGTTCATATTGGTCTTTTACAGTTGTATCAGATGTTCTCATTGCTTTTAGCTTTTCGGAATAAACATTTCTGATGAGAAAAAGCGGGTTTTTTGCTCCGGAAAATTGAATTTCTTTTCGCTCTTTGTCAAAAATAATTATTGCTAAATCCATTCCTGCTTCGGAAACCAAGTCTTCGTTTTCGTGCTTTAATGAATTTATTATTCTTTTTCTTAAACGGTTAAGAATTTCATCAGAATTTAAACATTCCTTTGTTTCGTTAATAATTTCATTTAATGAAGAAATTCCTAGAATACTCATAAAAGCTCCCGGAACACCATGCCCTGTTGAATCTGCGGTAACAATAATCAATTTGTTGTGTTTTTCAGAAAACCAATAATAATCGCCACTTACAATATCTTTTGGTTTATATAAAATAAAATAATCTAGTTTTTTTCGAAGTTCTTCTTGCGAAGGAAGTATTGCTTCTTGTATTCTTCCTGCATATTTAATACTCTTTGTTATTTCATTATTTTGATATTTTATTTCGTCGTTTTGGTTTTGTATTTCTTCATTTTGTTCTTTTATTTCTTTGTTTTGAAATTCAATTTTGTTTTTTTGCTTTTCATTAAGTTCAAGTTGTTTACTTATAAATCTGTTCAAATAATATTGAGTTTCAATAACAATAAGAAAGCTAAGGACTAATGTTACATATTTTAAATATTTAGAATGAAATAATACCAAAGGGTCTTCAATATAAATAGGAAATTTGTATGAAAACAAAAAAACAGTTAATAAAAAAAAGAATGAAAAAAATATTGTTTCAAATATTATGAATTGATTCTTTGTGATAGGGATAAAACCCAAAACTTTCATTCTCATTATTCTAATGTTTATAAATAAAATTTTGTAGTAAAAAATTATTATAGTAATTTGGACAAAGCAAATTTATCATAAAAATAATTTTAACAGTCATTTTTAATGAAAAAATCAAAAAAATCTTTAAAAAGTAAAGCAGTTTTTGTTAGCGGAATCTTGTTTGGAATTATTCCTTTCGTTTTTATAGTTTATCTTTTGCTAGGACCTGTTATAAAAGTAATAAAAAAAGATTTGTCTGCTGAAACTATGATTGTTATTAGCGAAGAGTTAAATATTCGATCGGATAAGAGTATGGATGCATACGTAATTGGGCATTATTCTTTTGGAACAGAAGTTAAAGTTTATAAGGTGTTTGATAATGATTGGGCGGAAGTTTCTGTAGGAGAAAAAAAGGGTTATATGTATTTTAAATATTTGGTTTTACCCGAAACATTTTACACAATTGAAGGTATGTTTGGGAATGAAAATGCAAAAGAATTAATTTCTTCTGTAAAATATAGAAAAGCAATTTCTAAATATTTAAAGCAGAATGGTTTTACGTCAAAAATTCCTAAAGAAAAACGTGATAAATTATACGGAAAAGATGATGACAGAGAAATTTGGCAAATCTTTGCTGAAGCCAAATCTTCTCAGTTCAACACTTTTTGTTATGGAGACTATAATGGTGATAATAAGAGAGATGCGGCCTTTATAATTACAAATATTAAAACCGGTAATAGAAAATTAATTTTGCTTAATATTGAAAATGATACAAAAGAGCAATATGGCAGTTTAATAACTTTTCGATATTTAAAACATGATTTTCAATTTATAAAACATGTGCCAAAAAGAACAAAAATGTTTTTAAAAGATAGTGTTCAAAGAACAAGTGTTGATGGTATTCTTATAGGTACTAATAGAGATAAATCTTTTAATGATATTTCAAAATTAATGATTTATAACGGAAAAGAATTTGAATATTATGAGCAAGAAAAAAAATAATTATTTGAATAAAGCTCTAAAAACCTCTTCAACTTTTGATGCTCCATAAACTTCAATTTTAAACTTTGAAAAATTTATACCTTTTTTGTTAAATTTTGAAATATAGATTTTTTTAAACCCTAGTTTTGCAGCCTCTGCAACTCTTTGTTCAATGCGTGTAACAGGTCTTATTTCTCCTGAAAGTCCTATTTCTCCTGCAAAACAAATATCCTTTGGTAGAGCAATGTTTATGTCGGAAGATAAGACAGAGCAAACAACCGATAAATCTGTTCCTGGATCATCAACTTTTAGTCCTCCTGCAATATTTAAAAACACATCTTTTGTTGCAAGTTTGAAATTAGCTCTTTTTTCAAGAACTGCAAGCAACATATTTAACCTTCTGACATTGAACCCCATAGAGCTTCTTTGAGGAGTCCCATATGCTGCAGTGCTTACTAGTGCTTGAACTTCAATTAAAAAAGGTCTTATTCCTTCAATAGTTGCAGAAACAGCAACTCCACTCATGTTTTCAGAGTTTTGTGAAAGTAGCATTTCTGACGGGTTTGAAACTTCTCGTAATCCTTTATTGTTCATTTCAAAAATACCGATTTCAGATGTTGAACCAAACCTGTTTTTTGTTGCTCTAATAATTCTGTATAAATGATTTCTGTCTCCTTCAAATTGAAGAACTGTATCTACAATATGTTCTAAAACTTTTGGACCGGCAAGGTTTCCTTCTTTGTTTATATGTCCTATTAAAATTACCGGTTTGTTGTTTTCTTTTGCATATTTTAAAATTTCTGTTGTGCAATCTCTTATTTGAGTAACACTTCCGGGAGACGAGTCTGTTTTCTGTGTAGAAATTGTTTGAATTGAATCAATTACGATTATATCCGGATTAAGAGCTTCGGCATTTCTTAAAATTGCTTCTAAGCGAGTTTCGCTTAATACGTAGCAATTGTTTTCACCGGAAGCAATTCTTTTTGCTCTAAGTTTTATTTGTTGCAAACTTTCTTCACCAGAAACATAGAGTGTTTTATATGTGTTTAAATTGGCAGCAATTTGCAAAGCCAATGTTGATTTCCCTATTCCAGGTTCTCCACCTATCAAAACTATTGAGCCAAGTACTAAACCGCCACCCAAAACTCTGTTAAATTCATTATTAAGAGTATTAATTCTAGTTTCTTTAGCAAAAGTAATGTCTTTTATAAGTTGTGGTTTTGCAGCAGTTTTTTTAGTTGAACTTGAAAGAATGCTATTTTCTTTTTCCAAAACTTCTTCTTCAAAAGTGTTCCACTCTTTGCAAACGGAACATTGTCCAATCCATTTTGCTTCTCTGTTTCCACAGTTCTGACAGATATATGCTGTTTTAATTTTTGCCATAATAATAGCAAAAGTAATAAAACGAAGTAAAATATATATTTATATGTTAATAATATTGGCATTTTTGTGTATTTATTTTATTAAAATGTTGTTTATCTTGTATTATTAATACGTTTTTTTCCGAAAATAGGCGACAAACCTTGTAACTGTATATGAATATTGAAAAGGTTTGTAACAAAGTATCCCGAAAAGAAAAAGTGTAGATTACGAATAAATATAAAATCAATTTTACACACTTAAATGGATACTACTTTACGTTTTATCTATTCTCTTGTAAATTAATATTTTAAGTGTGAATTTGTTGGGCATCATGAAACTTTATCATGTTTAGCATAATAATTTGGCCTATATCTTTACTCCACAAACTAAAATATCATCAGTTTGCTCATTATTTCCTTTCCAATTATCGAGTGTTTCAATTAATATTTCTTCTTGTTCTTTGCTTGTCATATGTGCTATTTTTGTAATTAACCTTTTAAAGTTCTTTTTTAAAAATTTACGATCTTCATTTCCTCCGAATTGATCATAATAACCATCTGTTGTTAAATACACTGTATCTCCTTTTTCTAAATCAATATCATAATCACTATATGCTTCCTTTGAATAATTTATACCAATTGACATCTTATCACCTTTTAATGTAATTAGTTCTTCATCTCTAACAATATACAGTTTACTGTTTGCACCAGAAAATTCCAATCTTAAAGTTTTATTATTCAAAATAAAAATTCCGATATCCATTCCGTTTGATGATTTAGTAATATTATCATTTTTTCTTAAAGTTTTATTTATTGAATCTCTAAGCACCGTTAGAACATCACTTGCGTGGGTAATGTCATTTCTTGGAGTTATTTCGTTTAAAAAGGTTACTCCTAACATACTCATTAATGCACCTGCTATTCCATGTCCTGTTGAGTCTGCTACTGCAAATACGCTTAAGTCCATTCCTTCAACATTTATAAATCTGTTTGACCAATAAAAGTCTCCACTTACTATATCTTTTGGTTTGTAAATAAGAAACAAGTCAGAAAAATGGTTTTTTATATGTTTTTTAGTTGGAAGCAATGAATTTTGTATATGTTTTGCATAATTCAAACCAGAATATATATTTTCATTAATTTTCCTTAATGCTTTTGTCTGCTTTTTTAATTCTTTATTTTGAGTTTCAATTTGTAGGGTTTGTTTGGTAAGTTCTTTTGTTCTTTCATCAACTTTTGAATTTAAATTATTTACTAAGCTTAAGGTTTCTTTTTTAAGTAAAAAATAATTTTCAATTAACTTTTTTATTTCAGGTATTTTGGTTTTGTATTTAAAGTTTTCTGTTAAAGAAAAATCACTTTTAATAAAAAGATTCATTCTGCTTCCCAAAATAGATATTGGTCTTGTTATTTTATTTGCAACAAATATCCCTGCAAGAATAGATATGGCAAGTAAAATAAATAGTATAAAAACATAAATGGTTCTTAAATTTTTAAAATATGCTTTTTGTATATTTTCAGCAGTTTCCTTTATTTTAACAAATTCTATTTGAAGTTGTTGTGTTTTTCTATTTAATTTATTGAATAGTCCTGTATTGTTTTTCTCTCCTATTAAGTTTGTGTACATTATTAATTTCTTAAAATTATCTTTATAGGCGTCTAATTCTGTAATAATTACAGCTTTATTAATGTTATTTGAATTTAATATCTCTTGCCTATATTTTTCGTACTTTTCAAAAAACCTATTTGAGTATTTTTTTTCTCCTCTTATAATAAAGTCTTTTTCATGCCTTCTCATCATTAAAATGTGCTCCTTCGGAAATGTTTTTATTTTTTCAAGATTATGAGCATGTTTTCTCATTTCTCCTGTGTTTCCAAAATCTTTAAACCCTTTTAAAATATAATATTTAGCAATTTCATTTGTTACTAAATAAAAAGTATCTAAACCTTTATTTATATTATTTAATTGTTTTTGTACTTTCAGTGTTTTAGTATAAGGATTAGACAATAAACTATTTATTTTTTTTTGGGTGTCCTTAAAAATTGAATCATGTTTTTGCAGATATACACTTTTTCCTGTTGAAAAGTAATTAGAGTTTCTTGTGTCTATATATAAATAGTCTCTAAAAATTTTTTGGTTATTCAGATGTGTAATTTGAGCCGAGTTTAGTTTGGATAATATATTGTTTACCGAATTTTTCTTTTTATCATATCTATTATTTAATACAATAATAATTAAACCGAGTAATGAAAATCCTATAAAAACAGTTATTAGCCTTATTTTTAATGTTTTAAACATATCTTTTTTGTTTTTAAAATTATGTTTTTATAAAATATATCAAGGAAAAGTTGTGTTATTTTTTTATTAATTAATTGTTAGTTTTAAACTGCTTTATACATAAGGATTTCATTATGAATGTTCAAATTACTATAAAATATGAAGTTTTATTGCTTTCAGCATAACATCGGTATTAAAGTGAAACACTTGGGGCAGCAGTATATTTAAAGAGAATTTTAGTCTGGAATAGAAAGTTTTATTGTGTAAAACTGGTTTTAGTAATAAAAAAAGCACTTTCAATTTTGAAAGTGCTAATTATTTATTAAGGTTTTATTTTAATTAATCAATAAGTCTATTTGTATCTGTATCGGGAAACACAACCCATGGTTCAAACTTTTTAGCATCTTCAAAATCCATCATTGCAAATGAAAATATAATTATTACATCTCCTGGCTGAACTTTTCGGGCAGCAGCACCATTAAGTTCAATTTTTCCTGAATTTTTTTCGCCTCTTATAACATAAGTTTCAAGACGTTCACCATTATTATTATTTACAATCTGAACTTTCTCTCCTACAATAAGGTTTGCAGCATTCATAATTGCTTCATCAATAGTAATACTTCCAACATAATTCAAATCAGCACCTGTAACAGTTACTCTATGAATTTTAGATTTTAAAACTTGGATCATCATATTTTTTAATTATTCAGATTTTAGCTTGAGTGGTATTTGTTTATTATTCTGCAAAGAAAATAAATATTCTTTACAACACAATCATTCATAAAAAATAAAAAAAATATTTTTTGAAAAATTTCATTATTCTTCTGTAGAATTAAAAAAAACTAAATTTGCACACGCAAAAGAATAAAAGGTGGCATTTTATTAGGGGATATGCGGGGAATTACAATTTTATTATTAAACACCTGCTGTGATATTTAAAAACTCCTATTTTCTGAAACTCCCTATTTTAATTTTGAATAATAATTAAACTAAAATAAAAAATATTCTAATAAAAAGATGAGCTCTTAGCCCGAGAAATGAAAAGATAGCATAAATATCTTTGACCTAAGATATTTTATAGATTTTGAATATTCAGTGTTGTCAGGAACAACCATATTGTTAAACCCAACTCCCATTTTTAATTCAGGAGAAAACTTAAAGTAAGGCAAGTAAAAATCTACTCCTGCTCCAATTTCTCCGTAAATATTAGGTTGAGATAAACGAATCATTGGCATTTTTTCTTCTGGTATCTTTTTTTTAACTGCCAAATCCATTTTTGGATTAATTCCTCCTATAACATAAACCTTATAGTTATTAATCCTTTTTGAATTATATTTCAATAAAAGAGGAAGTTCAATAAATGTAGAAGAAATTTTCATAGTATGATTGTCAAAATACTTTTCACCAAGTGAGTTTTCTTTTAACAAAACATATTCTAAATCTCTTTGTACAAAAGTTAAATTAATAAGAAGTCTTAAATTAAAATTTTTACCAAGTCTTAAATCTGAAATAGGACCAAGATGAAAGCCAGGTTGTTGTTTGTTCTCAATACTGTAAACTTCTTTTATTTGAAGAGTATCAAAAAAAGAGTCTGAATTTCTAATATAAAAATCAGCAGTATTAAGCCCAATTGTAAATCCAAAATGAATTTTTTGATAATCACTATTTATTAAATTTTGAACTTTTTTTGTTTGTGAAAATCCAAAACCTATAAAAAGGAATAATAATATTATTAATACAAAAATCTTTTTCATACTTACATTTTTCTGAATACTTGGCAATTTAATACATTTAGAACTCTTTTTTGAGTATTTAATTAAACACAAAATATCTTAAAAAATTGCAAATTAACTCAAAAACATTAAAAAACTAAAAAAAAACAAAATAAATACATTATTTTATAGCTCTTTTAAAAAAAAGTCGTTTCTTTGCGGACTTTTAAAATTAAAGATGTTTAATAACATACTAACCATTATATACAGAATAATAAACAAATGAGACTTCAAAAATTAAGAAATATTGGAATAGCTGCCCATATTGATGCTGGAAAAACAACAGTAACAGAAAGGATTTTATTCTACACGGGTGTAAATCGTAAAGTTGGAGAGGTTCACGACGGTGAAGCAACAATGGACTTTATGAAACAAGAACAAGAAAGAGGAATTACAATAGCTTCTGCTGCAATTTCTTGTAACTGGCAAGATTCACAAATTAATATTATTGATACTCCCGGACACGTTGATTTTACCATTGAAGTGGAACGTTCTTTAAGGGTAATAGATGGTATGGTTGCTCTTTTTTGTGCAGTTGGAGGGGTTGAGCCGCAAAGCGAAACTGTTTGGAATCAGGCAGATAACTACCGAGTTCCAAGAATTGCTTTTATAAACAAAATGGATCGAACCGGAGCAGATTTTAATGCTGTTGTTTCGCAAATGAATGAATATCTTGATGCCAATGCTGTGCCATTCCAACTGCCTATGGGCTCGGAAGAAGACTTTGTTGGCTTAATTGATGTTATTAAAAATAAAGCATACGTTTTTGGAGAAGAAGAAAGAAAAGAAATTGAAGTTCCGGAAAAATACCGTGAAGAAACCCACAAAGCGAGAGAAGTGCTTATTGAGAAACTTGCAGATTTTAATGATGAAATTATGGAGCTTTTTCTTGATGAAAAGGAAATTCCAACTGAATTATTAATGAAAGCAGCAAGATTTGCAACATTAAAATTAATGATAACTCCAGTTTTTACAGGAGCTGCATATAAAAATAAAGGTGTTGAATTATTATTAGATGCTGTTATCGATTTATTGCCATCTCCTATTGATGTTGGGGCAATTGTTGCACAAGATTTACACGATTCTGAAAAAACGCATACTAGAAATCCTTCTTCCAAAGAACCATTTTCAGCTTTGGCATTTAAACTAATAAATGATCCTTATGTTGGGCAACAAACTTTTATTAGAATTTTCTCTGGTGAAATTAAAGGAGGAACACCAATAATGAACACTACAAAGAGAAAAAAAGAAAGAATTGGTAGGATTTATAAAATTAGAGCAAAAGAAAGAGAAGAAATTTCTGTTGCAGGAGCTGGTGATATTGTTGCTCTTATTGGTATGAAAGTAACAAAAACCGGTGATACTTTATGTGATGTTAATGATGATATTTTATTAGAATCAATTAGGATTCCTCCTTCTGTTATTGAACTAAAAATTAGCCCCGCTAATAAAAATGATAGAAAAAAACTTGGAGAAGCACTAGCAAAATTATCTAATGAAGACCCATCTTTCCATGCAAAATATAATGAAGAAACTGAGGAAACAATTATTTCCGGTATGGGAGAACTTCACTTAGAAATTATTGTTGACAGATTAAAAGACGAATTTAAAGTTGAAGTTATAGTTGGAGAACCTTCTGTTGCTTTGAGAGAAACAATTTCTATGGAAATAGAGCATAAGTATAGACATTCAAAACAGTCCGGAGGTAAGGGCGAATTTGCAGAAGCAGTTATTCGTTTTGAACCAAATCAAGGAAATGGTTATGAATTTGTTGACAAGATTAAAGGGGGTGTAATACCAAGAGATTTAATTCCAGCTGTAAGCAAAGGTCTTGAAAAAACTATGGCGAAAGGTATTCTTGCTAATTTCCCAATTGTGGATGTAAAAGCAGTATTACTTGATGGTAGTCATCATGCCGTTGATTCGTCTGATAGAGCATTTCAAACTTGTGCATCTGTATTATTTAAACAAGCATTTGCAAAAGCAAAGCCAATTTTATTAGAACCAGTTATGAAAATTGAAATTACAACTCCAGATGATTACATTGGAAACGTAGTAGGAGATTTGAATAAAAGAAGGGGTAAAATTGATGTAATGAGAAGATTTCGAAAAGGTTCTCAAAAATTAAATGGATATGTTCCTTTGATGGAAATGTTTGGATACGCAACTACATTGAGGAATGTTACAAGTGGACGGGCAAATTATTCAATGGAATTTTATCAATATGAGCCTCTTCCAAAATTAGTCCAAGAAGATTATATGAAGAAATTAGCTGAAAAAAACGAGAAATAATCTAGCTTTCAGTATAATTATAAAAAGCCAATCTTTTTTGATTGGCTTTTTTTATTAATAACTTATAACTAAAATCAAACTATATAAAGAACAAATCCAATGAAATTTTACTTACGATACAATTCTAATTGTCTTTGTTTAACTTGCTCATTTGCAATATATTCATCATATTCCATAAGTTTATCAATCATTCCGTTTGGTGTAATCTCAATTATTCTATTACAAACAGATTGAATAAATTCATGGTCGTGAGAAGCCATTAGAATATTGCCTTTAAATGTTTTTAAATTATTATTAAATGCCTGAATAGATTCCAAATCAAGATGATTTGTTGGTGTATCTAAAATTAAAACATTTCCTTCTTTAAGTATCATTCTAGCAATCATACATCGCATTTTCTCTCCTCCGGAAAGAACATTTATTTTTTTGTAAATCTCCTCACCCGAAAACAGCATTTTTCCTAAGTACCCTCTTAAATACATTTCACTAGTATCTTTTGAGAATTTTGCAAGCCAATCTACAAGCGTTTCTTCCCCTTCAAAAAACTTTGAATTATCTAGGGGCAAGTATGCTTTTGTAACAGTCTGCCCCCAAACATATGTTCCTGTATCTGGCTCAGAGTCTCCGTTTAAAACTTCAAAAAAGGCAGTCATAGCTCTTGCATCTTTTGAAATTATAGCAATTTTATCGCCCTTTTCAATTGTAAATTCAATGTCTTTAAACAAAACTTCTCCTCCAATACTTTTTGATAAATTTGAAACTTCTAAAACACTTTTTCCCGGCAAACGTTCAGGACTAAATATAATTCCTGGATATTTTCGAGATGAAGGTTGAATATCTTCAATATTTAATTTTTCAATCATCTTTTTTCTACTCGTAGTTTGCTTAGATTTTGCAACATTTGCTTTAAAACGAGCTATAAATTCTAAAAGTTCTTTTTTCTTTTCTTCTGCCTTCTTATTTTGAGCTTTTTGTTGGCGTAGTGCAAGCTGACTAGACTCATACCAAAAACTATAATTTCCACCATAAATTTGCACTTTTCCAAAGTCAATATCTACTGTATGTGTTGAAATTGAATCTAAAAAATATCTATCGTGAGACACAACAAGAACAGTATTCTCAAATTTATGTAAATAATTTTCAAGCCATGTTATTGTTTCCAGGTCAAGATCATTTGTAGGTTCATCGAGCAATAAATTATCTGGTTTGCCAAATAGTGCTTGTGCCAACAATACTCGTACTTTTTCTTTTCCGCTGAGTTCTTTCATTAATTTATAATGTAAAGACTCTTTAATTTTCATCCCACTAAGCAAAATAGCGGCTTCTGTTTCTGCATTCCAACCATCCATATCAGCATATTTTGCTTCAAGATCAGCAGCTTTTAGTCCATCCTCTTCTGAAAAATCAGGTTTTTCATAAAGAGCATTTTTTTCTTGCATCAAATCCCATAAAACAGTATGACCCATCAGAACTGTATTTAAAACAGTAATTTCATCAAACTCAAAATGGTTTTGCTTTAAAACAGAAAGTCTTTCGTCATGTCCTAATTTTACAGTACCTCTAGTAGCATCTTCATCTCCGGATATTATTTTTAAAAGAGTGGATTTTCCGGCACCGTTTGCACCTATAATTCCATAACAGTTTCCAGCAGTAAACTTTAAATTAACATCTTGAAAAAGAACTTGTTTCCCAAATTGAACCCCTAGGTCAGAAATTGTAATCATTGTTGTTTTTTTTGAAATTAGCCGACAAAGATAGTTTTTAATTTGACTTGGCAATTAAAAACATTGGAAGATTTTAGGGCAACCCATACTTTGTTAAAAATATGAATTTATATTGTGTAGTGCCATAATATATGTTGATACGATAGTATTAATTTTTGAATTTCATAAATTCTCCTAAGAAAAAGTATGTGTTTATCCTTTGATTTGTGTCTATAAAAATTGTTTTAATAAAAAAAAAGCGTACTTTTGCAAAAAAAAATGCGACTATGTGTAAAAGAAGCAAGTAGTCGCATTTTTTATTATAATCTTATCAAAAATCAATTCATGCAAAATTTTGAGGAAACGGGCATAAACTCCCAAATTATAAAAGCAATATCCGAACTTGGCTTTGAAAAACCAACACCTATTCAAGAACTTACAATTCCTTATTTATTAGATAGTAAAAAAGATTTAGTTGCTCTTGCACAAACAGGAACAGGAAAAACAGCAGCTTTTGGCTTACCAATACTTCATCAAATAGATAAAAATTCTAAAAAAACACAAGCTCTCATTCTTTCCCCTACAAGAGAGTTATGTATGCAAATTAGTAATGACATCAAAACATATGCTAAATATATCGAAAATGTGAGAATTGCAACAATATATGGTGGAGCAAGTGCAGACAAACAAATAGCAGAACTAAACAAAGGTTGCCAAATAGTTGTAGGAACACCCGGCAGAGTGCTTGATTTAGTGAAAAGAGGAAAATTAAGAGCCGGAAGTATTAGTTATATGATTCTTGATGAAGCTGACGAAATGTTAGACATGGGATTTAAAGATGAATTAGATTCTATCCTTGAAACAACTCCTGCCGACAAACAAACATTGCTTTTTTCAGCCACAATGCCAAAAGAAATTGCTAAGATAGCAAAAAAATACATGCGTGAAGCAGATGAAATTGCTGTTGGCGATAAGAATATGGGTGCAGAAAATGTTAAACATCATTATTATCTTGCAAAAGCAAGAGATCGTTTTAAAACTCTTAAACGTATTATTGATTCGCACCCACAAATATACAGTATTGTTTTTTGTAGAACACGAAGAGACACAAAAGAAATTGCAGATAAACTAATTGAAAACGGATATAACGCTGAAGCTTTACATGGTGATTTGTCGCAGGCTCAAAGAGATTATGTAATGAATCGTTTCAGAATTAAACATATGCAAATACTCGTTGCTACTGATGTTGCAGCAAGAGGGTTAGATGTTACAGACTTAACTCATGTAATTAATTATAATATTCCTGATGAAGCAAAAACATATATCCATAGAAGTGGAAGAACAGGAAGAGCCGGAAAAACAGGAATTTCTGTTATCTTATTGCATTCAAGAGAATTATATAAATTAAGGGAAATTGAAAAAAGAGTAGGTAAAAAGATTACTCGAAAAATGATTCCTACCGGAAAAGAAATATGTGAACGTCAGCTTTTTAACTTGATTGATAAAGTTGAAAAAATTGATGTTGACCAAGCTCAAATAGATCCCTTTATGGATGTTATTTATAAAAAACTAAGTTGGTTAACCAGAGAAGAGTTAATCAATCATTTTGTATCTATTGAGTTTAACAGGTTTTTATCTTACTACAAAAATGCACCGGATTTAAATATTAATGAAAACGAATCAGACAGAAAAGAAAAAGACAGCAGAAAAGGTAGAAAGAGAAGAGATAATGACAATTTTACAAGGTTTTTTATAAATATTGGGTCTAAAAAGAAATTATCTCCGGTTAAATTAATGGGGCTTATAAACGACCAAACAAAAAAACGTGATATTCAAATAGGAAAGATTGATATAATGAAAACTTTCTCATTTTTTGAAGTTGACAAATCTTTTGAAAATGATGTTGTTTCAGCTTTTAAAGATTTTAAATATAAAGGAATGAATGTTTCTATTGAAGTTGCAAAAGAGAAACCTCAAAACGACAGATCAAATAATAATAGAGATAGGAGGAAAAAATTTTCAAACAAAAAATCCCGCAAAAGAAGAGATAAAAGATAAAAGTTTCATCATTTTGATTAAACAATGTTTTTCTTTACCGAGAAATTTAAAAATTTAGTCGGACTACAATGAAACCTTAAATATTGTTTCAGGGCAAACTTATACTTTTATTTTTTAACGGATTTTAACAAAGTATGAGTTTTTCCCTATTATTATCTCATAAAAAATGACCCAATATTTAAAATTTTATATTTTATACTTTTAACTATATTTTCTTCATATACAACATTTTCTCAATTAAAAGAAAATACAATTTACCTAATTCCGGGACAAGGCTCAGATTATAGAATATACAAATATTTTAAACTTCAAAACAAAGACACTGTTCATATTCATTTTGTAATTACTAATAAAAATGAAAAGATGAAATCTTATGCACAAAGGTTATCCAAACAAATTGATACAAGCAAAACATTTTCAAGAATTGGTGTTTCATTAGGAGGTTATGCTTGCGTTAGAAATGTCGGAACTTTTAAAGCCTGAGAAAGTAATTATTATTTCTAGTGCAAAAAATAGGAACGAATTGCCTTTCAAATACAGATTTATGCGTGGTGTTGCTCCTTTGGCACAATTAATTTTTGAACCAGGCAGCAAAAAAGAGCGAGAAACTTGCAAAGCAATGCCTAAAAACAAGAATAAAAAATTTATGAAACGTTCTGTTAATATGATTGTAAATTGGGAAAGAAAAACAAATTCTTCAAACATTATTCACATACATGGAGATAATGATAACACAATTCCAATAAAAAGAATAAAAAATATCAGCTTTTGTGTTAAAAATGGTTTTCATATGATGGCAATTACAAAAGGAAATGAGTTAAATAAACTTATAAACAAGATTTTGAAGGAATAATAATAAACTTGTTTAAAATCTTATATTTTTACAAAAATTTAAAATAAAACATGAACCAAACAGTAGAATTTTTCAGAGCCCAAATAGGAAAAGTAATTGAACATACACCATCGGCAGTAGGAATGTGGCTTAAGCCTATTTTAACAGAAGTTAACGAAGGAAGCATCTCAGCAGAAATTATTGTAAGAGAAGAAATGACAAACCCAATGAAAATGTTGCATGGAGGAATAATTGCCCTAATTGCCGATGAAACAATCGGTGCAAGCATTGCAACTTTGGAATTAAAAGACTTTTATCCAAGTGTAAATTTATATACAGATTTTCTTTATGGTGCAAAATTAGGAGAAACAATAACAGCCAAAGCAAAAGTAATAAGAAAAGGGAAAACAATAATAAATACTGAATGTAAAATATATAACTCCAACAATAAATTAATTGCAAAATCTCAAGCAAATAGTATTAGAATGAACGGAAACAGATAATTAAAAACTAAAAACCTTCTATTTCTTAATGTTTATATGTGATTGTAGTTACTATACTATGAAATAAAAAATTGTAAATTGCATCTTTATTTTTTTTGAAATAAGAATAATTAATATGCAAAACCAAAGCACATTAAATAACTGGGTAAATATTTATACCGAACAACTTCTTTCTCGTGCAATGTATAAACTTTCAAATTCTGAAAATGCAAAAGATATTGTTCAAGATACATTTCTTGCTGCAGCACAAAATTTTAAAAATTTTAAAAATGAAAGTAACCCGAAAACATGGTTATTCTCAATTCTAAATAACAAAATATCAGACT
This sequence comes from uncultured Chlorobiota bacterium, assembly GCA_947311255.1. Taxonomy (GTDB): domain Bacteria; phylum Bacteroidota; class Bacteroidia; order Bacteroidales; family JAADGE01; genus JAADGE01. The sequence continues at coordinate 22,240 of CAMZKL010000063.1, forward strand.
TTTACAGAAAAAAATACAGACAAGATACAAAAGTAGATTTTGATGTTTTTTCAGCTTTTTTTACATCTGACGGTGAATGGAACTCTAATAACCAACCTCTAAATTGGCAAAATCAAGAAACAAATCTTTTAGACGATTTAGAATTTATTGAAATATTAAATTATTGTCTTGAAAATTTACCTAATAAATTCAACGCAGTAATAAAAATGAAATACTATTCCGAAAAAAAATCAAAAGAAATCTGTCAGGAACTTGAAATAAACACGACTAATATGTGGCAGATAATGCACAGAGCAAAATTAAAACTCCGAGATTGCGTTGAAAATGGTTGGTTTAAGAGAAATTAGACAGTAATGAAAAAAATAATGTACTTCATGTTTTTATCTTGTTTCAAGGCAACCGAGCTAATTGAAAAGAAACTTCATGTTAATTTGAGTTTTAAAGAAAAATTACGGTTAAAAATGCACAAGTCTATGTGCAGTGCTTGTAGAAGATATGAAAAACACAGTAAAATTATTGATAAAGCTTTGAAAAAACATAATTCTTCAAAACTTAATATAAATGTTGAAGAATTTAAAGTGAAAATTAAAAATAAAATTTCTAAACTATAGTATTTATAAAACAAATAAAACTTAAGCTGAAACATTCCGGTAGTATGCATAAATATCTTTTTTTAAAATATTTGTCAGGATTTTAATTTTATGCGACTAATGAAATGCAAGAATCAGAAACATGATTTTTGAAGAATTTTAAATAATTATATTTTAAAAATTTAAATTATTAACAGAATGAAGAAAAGTATCAAGGTTTTATTAATAGCAATACTTGCCGGAATTTTAATTGCCGGAGGTATAATATTGTATATGTTTAATATGCCACACAGAGACGTTATAGGCGAAGATGCAAAATTTAATATTGAGGCAGAACAATTTGTAAATGAATTTATGACAAATACAAGTGAGAGCAATGCAAAATATCTCGACAATGTAGTTGAAGTTTCTGGAACAGTTGCAGAAATTAATGAAGACCAACTAAAACAAAAAGTAGTTTTACTAAAAGCTGGAAATTCTGGTGTTAACTGCACGTTTACACTTGAAACAAATCCAGATGCAGAAAATCTTTCAATTGGAGACAAAGTGAAAATTAAAGGCATAGTGCGTATGGGAGCTTCTTACGATGAGGATTTGGACCTTGCAGAATATGCAATATTAGAAAAATGTAACATAACTAAATAAATATTTATTATTTAAATTTAAAATCAATACGATGAAAAAAATATCATTATTATTATTAGTATTATTACCAACTTTATTATTTGCTCAAACTAAGTATGTAACAAGAGCAGGACATGCAAATTTATTTTCAACAACAGTTGCAGAAGATATTACAGCAGACAATTATAAAGTAACATCTACAATAGATACTGAAACAGGTGCTATGGTATTTGTAATTCCAGTACAATCTTTTGAATTTGAAAAAGCTTTGATGCAAAAACACTTTAATCAAGCAAATTTTATGGACTCAAAACAATATCCAAAAATTAAATTTAAAGGTGAAATTACAAATTTATCAACTGTAAAATGGAAAGAAGATGGAAAATATCCTGTAACTGTTGAAGGAGATTTAACAATAAAAGATGTAACAAAATCTATTTCAGAAGAAGGGACAATAACTATTAAAGGTGGTGAGTTAACAGCAAACTCTGTATTTGTTGTAAAGGGAATATCTGATTACAATGTTGGCAAACCAAAAAGCAAAAAGAAAAAAAATAATGTAGCAGAAGATATCAAAATTACATACAAAGGAACATATAAAGTAAAATAATTTCATATTTGTAATGTCGTAGCTCGAAATATATTTTCGAGCTATACTTACATTATAAAAAATCTTATACTTAAAAATGAAAACTCTTCCAAGATCAATTCAATATATAATTGAAAATCTTCAAAAAAACGGACAAAACATTGATAATGATATTCTCATTAAAATTGTTAAAGATGCAAAAATTTTAAAAGATGAACTTATTAAGTTTTCAACTTTTAATCATTGTAAAACTGAAAGCTATGGAAGAAATACTCTTTTTATAGGAGAAAATTTTGGGCTCTATATAATGTCTTGGTCGCAAGGAGATTTTACCGGAATCCATAATCATGGACATTCGGAATGGGGTGTTGTTTACTTTCTTGGAGACGCAGACCATAGAACATATACTGTTAAGGGTAATGAAATAAAACTTGAAAAAGCAGAAGTCCTTAAAGAAGGGGCAATTGCTCCTGTCTGTGGAGACTTAGTTCACGCAATGGGAAATTTAACACAAGAACCATTTATTACTCTTCACATTTATGGGTCAAATAGTTATAAAGGAGCAATAACAGAAGATTCTAATTTGTATGAAATAGAAAAAAATAGAATTAGAACTACTCTTGGTCCTGCATTTTTAAATATTTCAGATGATTTGTGTAAAGAAAATAAGCAAGGAATTAAAACTTGCTCGAAAACAAAAGATGATTATTTAAAGTTTGTTCAAGCATTTTACAAACGAAATAATCTTAAACTTTAATGTTTTAGGTTTGATATACAGATAAGGGTATTATGAACTAAAGTATAATGATTTTAACACATATAAAAAGAGAAAAGCCTGATAACTTAATGTCAATCAGGCTTTTCTTAGTAGCGGGGGTAGGACTTGAACCCACGACCTTCGGGTTATGAGCCCGACGAGCCACCAACTGCTCCACCCCGCAATATATTTTTAGATATCTTGCTTTTTATTTTAGAAATGCAAAGGTAAGATTTTTTTTTAAATAGTCAAATAAAAACTACTTTATTTATTTAATGGGACTTCTAAAAATTCATTTTTATCAGGATTTTCAGAAGCCCCCATAATATTATTCTTCTAAAATACTAATTGCTTTATTTAAATCATTATCAACTTCCTTTATAATTGGAAAATACCCTTTGTTATCAATAATATTTCTTGCAATAAATGCCTTTAAGCTCGTTTTTATTAGCTTTCTTGAAAGTGTATAGTCGTTTTTTGTACTTATAATTCCTTCTTTTATAGCATAGTCAACGAATTGTTTTAATACATTTTCTTTTTCAAGATAATTATTTATTTCAGAAGCAGTTTTTAAAACTTGTAACTTACTTCTATTATTGTCAGCGTATATAAGAGCAAATTTATATATTAATCCTTTGGAAGTTATTTTTCGGTAGTATTCAGTATATGAAATTGTGTCAACTGGCACAAATACATCAGGCATTATGCCCCCACCGCCGTAAACAACTTTTCCATTTGGAGTATAATATTTTAAAGAATCTGGAAAGTTTGTACTATCTGCATTTGCAAGCTCTCCATCTGCAGCTCTGTGGTATATGTCTGAATAATAGGAGTCTATACCGTCGTCATATGATTTTTGAATACATCTTCCTGCGGGAGTATAATATCTTGCAGTTGTAATTCTAACACCTGAATTATCTCTAAATTCAAATTCTTCTTGTACTAAACCTTTTCCAAATGAACGTCTGCCAATTATTGTACCTCTATCATTATCTTGTATTGCTCCGGAAACAATTTCACTTGCCGATGCTGACCAAGAGTTTATTAAAACTACCAGTTCAACATCAATTAATAAGTCATTATCTGTAGAGAAATAATCTATTCGTTTTCGGAAATTTCCTTCAGTATAAACTATCATTTTTCCTTTTGGTAAGAACTCGTCAATAATATTTACAGCTGCATCAAGGTATCCTCCTCCATTATCTCTAAGGTCAATAACCATTTTTTTCATGCCGTTTTTTTTCAGTTTTACAGCAGCTTCCATAAATTCACCATAAGTTGTGCCGGCAAATTTACTTATTTTAATATAGCCTATTTCTTTATTTAGCATATATGAAATGTCAATACTATATAAAGGGATTTTATCTCTAATTATTTCAAAATTAATTAATTCTGCAATTCCTCTTCTTTTAATGCCAATTTTTACTTTTGTCCCTTTTTTCCCTTTAAGTTGAGATATAACATCTTTATTTGTAATTCCTATACCTGCAAATAGGGAGTCGTTAATAGTAACAATTCTATCACCGGCAAGAACACCAACTTTTTCAGAAGGTCCTCCGGATATTGTGTTAATAATTAAAACTGTATCTTCTTGTATGTTAAATTGCACTCCAATGCCTTCAAAATTACCACTTAAATCTTCATGTGCTTTTTCATTAACAACGGGAGGTAAATATGAAGTGTGCGGGTCAAGATTCTTAAGTATCATAGGTATTGCTATTTCTTCAAGGCTATCGATAGAAACTTTTTCAACATAGTTTTCTTGTATTAATCTTAAAATTGAAGATATTTTACTCGAAGTATTCTGGTTTAATGTTGAATGGAATGTATTAGTTTTAACAGGTATTAATTTATTCCCAATAAAAATTCCTGCGATAATGCTTAACGAAATTATTAAGGGAAGAAAAACCTTATTTTTTGTAGTTTTTTCTATTTTCTTTTGCTGTGTTTCTCTAAAATTATTTTGATTCATTATCTTTTTTTAATTCTAAATTTATTAATTCTATTCCTGCACGTTCTAAAATTTCTAATCCGTCAATAATTCTATATTTTTCATCAAAAACAACTCTTTTTATTCCGGATTGAATAATTAATTTTGAACATTCCATACATGGAGAAGTTGTTACATACAGAGTTGCTCCCTCACTGCTATTGTTTGATTTTGCTACTTTGGTAATTGCATTTGCCTCAGCATGAAGCACATAGGCTTTGGTTGTGTCGTTATCTTCCTCGCAAGTGTTTTCAAAACCGGAGGGAGTTCCATTATATCCGTCAGAGATTATCATTTTATTTTTTACGATAATTGCTCCAACTTTTCTTCTTTTGCAATAAGAATTTTCTGCCCAAATATGTGCCATTCTTAGGTAGCGTTGGTCTAGATTATTTTGTTTGTTAATATTCATTACTTATTTTTAAGTTTATTTTTGAACCTATATCCAACTTTTAAACTTGCCATTGGAATATTATAGGATTTTGGTCTATTTAAATTTTCAATATGAAAAAAAACTATGTCCATTCCCGTATATAAACCTTTTTTCCAATATAAGAAATTCCTATTGGTATGTATGTGTTTGAAAATTCAGAAATTTCAAAAATAAATTTTAGAGTTAAATAAGATGTTTCAATCCCATTATAAGGGGACCAATGAGTGTTTTTATCTCCCCAAGGATAGAATTTTACACCTGTTCCTAAAGTAGTTAAATCATTAGAAACTAAAGCGTCAATCTCTAAATTTAATTTTGGAGTTACGAAACCATCCATAGCAATACTCAAATAATTTGCCCCACCTACTTTTATAGATATCGCATTTCTTCTAGAAGAGCGAATGTTTTCACTTGAAGTTTGCGAAAAAGTAGTAATTGTAAGAATAATAAAAGATAATAAAAAAGTAGATTTTGTCATAATATCAAATTTTTTTAATAGAATTACAAATTCCGTCAACATCATATCCGCAAATATGATATAGTTCTTGTTGGGTTCCGTGCTCAATAAATTTATCGGGTATTCCGAGCCTTTTAATTTTTGCAGAATATTTATTTTCAATCATAAATTCAATAACTGCACTTCCAAATCCGCCTTGTATCACGCCGTCTTCAAGTGTTATTACTTTATCAAATTTATTAAAAATTTTATGAAGAAGTTCTTCATCCAAAGGTTTAACAAATCGCATATCGTAGTGTGCCACATCGATATTTTCTTTCAGAAGTATTTTATTTGCTTCTTTTACAAGATTTCCTATTGCTCCAATACTTAAAATTGCAACATCTTTGCCATCTTTAATTATTCTTCCTTTTCCAATTTTGATTTCCTCCATTTTAGTCTTCCAATTAGGAGTAACACCTTTTCCTCTCGGATATCTAATAGAAAAAGGTCCTTTGTTTGGGAGTTGTGCAGTGTACATCATATTCCGTAAGTCTGGCTCATCCATTGGTGCTGCAACTATCATGTTTGGAATAATTCTCATATATGCTATGTCGAATACTCCGTGGTGAGTTGCTCCATCATCGCCTACAAGCCCTCCTCTGTCTAAACAAAAAACTACATTTAGTTTTTGCAATGCAACATCATGAATTACCTGATCATAAGCACGTTGCATAAATGTTGAGTAAATATTACAAAAAGGCAACATTCCGTCAACTGCAAGTCCTGCCGAAAAAGTTACTGCGTGTTGTTCTGCAATTCCTACATCAAAAGCTCTTTCAGGAATAGCTTCCATCATTATTTTCATTGATGAGCCAGAAGGCATTGCAGGAGTAATACCTACTATTTTTTTGTTCTTTTTTGCAAGTTCAACAATAGTGTGTCCAAAAACATCCTGAAATTTTGGAGCTTCTAGTTTATCTGATTTTACAATTTTTCTTTCACCAGTATTTTTATTGAATTTTCCTGGGGCATGCCATGTTGTTTGGTCATTTTCAGCAAGTTCAAAGCCTTTACCTTTTTTTGTTAAAACATGTAATAATTTAGGACCTTTTATATCTTTTAGGTCTTCAAGAATTTTAACCAATTGATTAACATCGTGTCCGTTAACGGGACCAAAATACCTCAAATTCATTGCCTCAAAAATGTTGCTCTGTTTCATTATAACAGATTTAACACCATTTTCAATTTTTTGAATAAAAGAACGAGTGTTAGGTCCAAATTTTCTAATTTTTCCCAAAACATCCCAAACTTCTTTTTTTACTTTATTGTATGATTTTGATGTAGTTATGTCAAGCAAATATTGATTTAGACCACCAACATTTGGGTCTATTGACATATTGTTGTCATTTAATATTATAAGTAGATTGGAGTTTTCTACACCGGCATTATTCATGCCCTCAAAAGCAAGACCTCCAGTCATTGAACCATCTCCAATTACTGCAATTGTGTGCTTGTTCTCTTCGCCCTTGAGGCAAGAAGAAACGGCCATTCCTAGTGCGGCAGATATCGAAGTTGAAGAGTGTCCTACTCCAAAAGCATCATATTCACTTTCAAATATTGAGGGAAAGCCTGAAATTCCATTAAGTTTTCTGTTTGTATGAAAAATATCTCTTCTGCCTGTTAAAATTTTATGACCATATGCTTGATGCCCGACATCCCAAACAATTTTATCGTAAGGAGTTTTGAAAACATAATGTAAAGCAATTGTTAGTTCAACTACTCCAAGGCTTGATGCAAAATGTCCGGGGCTTTCAGATACAATATCAATAATATATTGCCTGAGTTCTTGGGAAATTGCTATTAACTCTTCATCTTTGTATTTTTTTAGGTCTTCGGGAGAATTTATTTTATGAAGATATTTATATTGGCTCATTATTTAATTTCGTGTTTAGCATACAAAGGTAATGAAAATATTATCTTTAACGATAATTGTGAGATGCTTGTTGTTTAGACAGAAATATTTACTATTCCTTAATAAAAATTTCCGTTTTATTATCGTAGTTTAAGAAATATGTCCCCGAAATTAGTTTAGTTATGTTAACTTCATTTGAATTCCCGGTTTTCATTAGCTTTCCATAGTAATTAAAGATTTCATACCTTGTATTTGTAGAGAAAAATATTTTATCGCTTGCTTTTCCTTTGTTTCCTGGGATGAAAGTAATTTCAGGAATATCACTTTCATATTCAATTGATTCTGAATACCTTGCTTTGTTATCACTTCCTATTTGTTTAATCCTGAATTTATTATTTTTTGAGTTAAAATCAACTTTTAGAACATATTTATTCAGTTTATTTCTTCCTTTTCCGGGTATAGCACCAACTTTTATCCATTTATTCCATCTGTATTGTTCAATTATAAATGGTAAGCTGCCATGTTCTTTGAGGGTTGACCACTTTAAAAGCCCACTTTTGTCTATGGTTATTTGTTGAATTTCAAAAGTACTTGTAGGAGTAAGAACTTCTTTGTTTAAAATTCTTGGCTCACAATCTTTTTTGTGTTTTATTATGATGTTAATAAAGTCACCGTATTTAAAACCGTAAATGCTTAAATCTATTTCAAAAAAAGAAGAGTTAATTTCATCTGTTGTTGTATGTCCGTTTACTAAAACTTCAGTAACACAAAACCCAATTTTGGAAGATGGAAGCGGGTTTTCAACATAAATATTTTCTCCTTTATATATACCGTTTAGTATTATTTCGTTTGCACTAAAATTTAGTGTTGGTATAATTAGAAATAAAAATAATATAGAATTTAGTTTTATATTGAGAGATAATTTTTTCATATTCAACTCGCAAATATAATTACTATAAGTATAAAAAAAGATATTTTAATCATTTTATTGCTATTATTAAATTTGAATAACTACAAGATGTTGGAAATTATTAATTTAACCCATATTATTCATGTGTAGAATAATAATGTGGGGGGGCAATTTTTTTTTTTAGGATGATTTATTTTATACTACTACTTTTAATTAATATTAAAAGTTCTTCAACTGCATCTTTTTCAGGAATATTTCTTTTTACAACATCTTGATTTTTGTAAAGAGTTATTTTTCCTGTTCCGGTGCCAACATAACCGAAATCAGCATCTGCCATTTCTCCGGGACCATTTACTATGCAGCCCATAATTCCTATTTTTATTCCTTTAAGATGAGATGTTTTAGATTTAATTTTTGCAGTAGTTTTTTCTAAATCGAATAAAGTTCTTCCGCAAGAAGGACATGAAATATATTCGGTTTTTGTAATTCTTGTTCTGCAGGCTTGTAATATTCCAAAACTTAAATTGTTTAAATCTGCTATACAGTTAGCTTCTGATTGCAACCAAATTCCATCACCAAAACCATCAACAAACAATATTCCGGTTTCAGAAGAAACTTTTACAAGATTTTGTTCATTAAATTTAGAAATTTTATGCTTTAAAATTACAGGATTATTTATTTTGTTTTTTTCAAGATAAAAGAAAAAGTTTCTACCAGCATGAACAGGAGAGATGGATTTAGAAATATCTAAAATTATAATGGTTTTATCTGTGTTTTTTAATTTTTTGAAATCAAAAGAGTTAAATTTTTCAGCGTTAATTTCTAAAAAATTTAGTTTGTTTTTGTTCTCCGCTTTAAATTCTTTTTGATTGGAAATTGAAAAACTGTTTTTTTTGTCTAGTTCATTTTCAGAAATAAATTTTAAATTTTTATTAATAATTTTTTTGTATTCTCCTATAAATAAATAGTCAGCTGCTAAGTCTGTTTTGTTTATTTTTTTGTTTTCATCAATAAAATACCCACTTTTTAAAATGTTTTCTTCGGAAACGTTTGAACTAATATCAGAAATTACAATTGGAATATTATTTCCTCCAATATTTTCAACAGCAAAGCTTTTTCTTTTTTGATATGAAAATGGATTAAATTTTATGTTTTGAATTTCAATAATGGGAATGTGTTTTTCTAATTTTGATTGTTTAAAAGTATTAACAATGCCGTTTGCAACAGGAATTTCTATTTCTGGTGCTTCTGTGAGGGAAACTCTTACTGTATCTCCAATTCCGTCAACAAGTAAAGCTCCTATTCCTATTGCTGATTTTATTCTGCCTTCGTTTTCGTTACCTGCTTCTGTAACTCCTAAATGAATAGGAAAGCTCATTTGCTCTTCTTGCATAGTTTTTACTAACAAACGTGTTGCATGAATCATAACAATTGGGTTACTTGCTTTCATTGAAATAACAACATCGTTGAAATTTTCTTGTTTGCAAATTCGTAAAAATTCCATTGTTGATTCTACCATTCCTTTTGGAGTGTCTCCGTATCTACTAAGAATTCTGTCTGATAGAGAACCGTGATTTGTGCCAATTCTTATTGCAGTATTGTTTTTTTTGCAAATTTTTAAGAGAGGAATAAACTTTTCTTTTATGTTTTCAACAGCTTGCTTGTATTCTTTATTGGTATATTCAATGTGTTTAAATTGTTTTAAGTCTGCATAGTTGCCTGGGTTTATTCGAACTTTTTCAAGATATTTTGCGGAGATTTCTGCAGCTTTTGGGCTGAAATGGATATCTGCAATTAGTGGTGTTTCATATCCTTTTTGGGCTAAATATTTTTTTATAAGAGGTATCTTCTCTGCAACAACAGAAGTTGGAACAGTTATACGGACATAATCTGCTCCTGCATCTGCTATTTTAATTATTTGCTTTGCAGTTGCCTCAATATCAGAGGTGTCAGTGTTTGTCATTGATTGTATTCTTATAGGATAGTTACTTCCCAAAGGAATATTTCCAATAGAAACACTTAATGTTTTTGATCTTTTGTATTTAAGAAAATGTTTCACCTGTCTAAAATTGTCTAATTAATTTATCTTTTATAAGTTGTATTGTTATTTGTGTTAAAAATAATTATGTTGTTCTGCACATAGGAACACTTGCTTTGTTTTTTATGTAATTTGTATGTAGTCTTATAGTCCTGTACTTGGGTATCAAAATCTCTATCGTGGGTGTTTCATAAGTTTAACGTGGGATTTTAATTCTACCAATTTTTCACTAACTCGGAAGAGCTTAAAAGTTTACCGTTTTTATCATAAGTTTCAGTCTTAATATTTCCTACTCCTTTTTTAACCCAAGTTATAGCACTCATGTTTACTTTTACAAAAGCAACTTGCATTTTTAAATCTTCTGTTATTTTTAAAGTTTGAAAAGTTCCTGCTTCCGTTGTAATTTTTTCTGAGGAAACAACTTTTCTATTTATTACGTCGGTTCTAAAAACAATAGGAATATAACCCGCAGTAATATCAGCATTGATATATCCATCTTCTAGTGTCATGCCAGGTTTCATGTGTGCAGGGTAACCAATATTTTCAACGTCAAGTTGAATCATTGAGTCGTCATATTTTGCAAATTCTTCGCTTCCTATGTAAGAACTCATATCAATATAAAAAGAGTTTCCTTTACAATAAAAATATATTGTATCTTGGTTTTTTAAAACTTTCTTTTTGTCAAAGTTTTTTCTTATTATAGCATATTTGGTTGCTCCGTCTTCATCATTTACTGAAAGTAATTCATCGGAATAGTAAGATTCTAGTTTGCCTTTTCTGTTAGAAGTTTTGTATGTTAATTTCTCTCCAACCTTCGTTGGGATGTATGTTTCACAGTTTTGGGAAAAAAGACTTGATGCTATGAATATAGAAATAAAAGTAATTATAATTTTTCGTTTCATTTTTAAGTGTTTTTTAGTTTAGCACAAAAATAACAAAAAAGAGAGACTTTAAAGTCTCTCTTTTTAAATTTAAGCAAATTGCTCATCAAATTGTAAGTATTTATAAATGTTAGCTTCCTCAGGTTTCACATATTTATTATAATATTCAAAATATTCGGCTGGTGTAGGAATTCTGTTTAAAACAGAGACAATTGCAGCCATTTCTGCTGAACCTAAATAAACAAGTGTATCTTTTCCCATGCGATTATCAAAATTACGTGTTGAAGTTGAAAATACGATTGCCCCATTTGGAACTCTTAATTGATTTCCCATACACATTGAGCAACCTGGAAGCTCAATTCTTGCACCTTTTGCTGCAAATTTTGAAAATTCTCCTTCTGATTTTAATCGGGCTTGATCCATTTTTGTTGGAGGTACTATATATGTTCTTACATTAGGGTTTCTTTCAAAACCTTCCCAAATTTTTGATGCTGCACGGAAATGCCCAATATTTGTCATACACGAACCAATGAAAACATCTTGAATTTTAGTGTTCTGAACTTCAGAAATATATTTAACATCATCAGGGTCGTTCGGACAAGCAACAATTGGTTCTTTAATTTCAGCTAAATCAATTTCAATTACTGCTGCATATTCTGCATTTTCATCTCTTGTTAGAAGTTTAGGGTTTTTTAGCCATTCTTTCATTGCATCAATTCGTTTTTGAATTGTATTTGCATATCCGTAACCATCTTTTAGCATTTTTTCAAGTAATGCAACATTTGATCTTAAATATGTTGCGACAGAATCTTCTGACAATTTATAAGTTGCAGCAGCAGCACTTCTTTCAGCAGCAGCATCAGTTAATTCAAAGGCTTGTTCTGCTGTAATATTTGGCATTCCTTCCATTTCAAGAATTCTACCGTTAAAGATGTTTTTCTTACCTTCTTTTTCAACTGTCATTAAACCTTTTTTGATTGCCCAAAGAGGAATTGCATTTACCATATCACGAAGTGTAATTCCTGGTTTAGCTTTTCCTTTAAATTTTACAAGTACAGACTCTGGCATATCAAGTGGCATTGAACCCAAAGCTCCTGCAAATGCAACAAGTCCTGAACCTGCTGGAAATGAAATTCCGAGAGGAAATCTTGTGTGAGAATCTCCTCCTGTTCCAACTGTGTCAGGTAGGAGCATTCTGTTCAGCCAAGAGTGAATTACACCATCACCAGGGTATAATGAAACGCCTTCACGCTCCATAATAAATTTAGGCAACATTTGGTGCATTTTAGTGTCTGTTTCTTTTGGGTAAGCTGCTGTATGACAGAATGATTGCATAAATAAATCTGACTGAAATTTCAGACAAGCAAGTTCAGTAATTTCATCTGCAGTCATTGGTCCTGTTGTATCTTGCGAACCTACGGTTGTCATTTTTGGTTCAACTGCCATGCCAGGAAGAACACCGTCCATACCACATGCTTTTCCTACCATTTTTTGTGCTAATGTGTATTGTTGGTTTGGTTTTGGAACAGGGTTTTGTGGTTTTTCAAAAATATCTATTTCTCCTAAACCTAAGAATTGTCTAGCATCAGCAGTAAGTTTTCTTCCAATAATTAAAGGAATACGTCCACCAGCTCTAAATTCATCTGCAAGTGTGTTTGGTTTTAGTTCAAATGTAGATAATTCTTCGCCATTTTCTGATGTAATTTTGCCATTTACAGTATCAATATTGATAACATCACCATGGTTTAATTTTGCAACATCTGCAACAATAGGCAAGCCACCGGAATCTTCAACAGTATTAAAAAATATTGGAGCAATTACGCTGCCTATTACAACAGCGTCTCTTTTTTTGTTAGGAATAAAAGGAATGTCTTCACCCATGTGCCATAAAACACTGTTAGTTGCGGATTTTCTTGAAGAACCTGTTCCCACAACATCACCAACATAGGCAACTTTGTTTCCTGCTGCTTTCCATTCTGCAATTTCTTTAATCCCTCCTGGCATTTTTGCAGTAAGCATCGAAAGTGAGTGTAAAGGTATATCTGAACGACTCCAAGCATCACTTGCAGGGGAAAGGTCGTCGGTATTTGTTTCGCCTTCAACCATAAATACTTTTACTTTTATGTTTTTGGCAACTGGTGTTTTTGTTGCAAACCATTCGGCATTTGCCCAAGATTGAATCACTTTTTTTGCGTATTCATTTGTTTTTGAAAGTTCTGCAACTGTTTCAAAAGCTTCATAAATAAATATTATTTGTGATAGTGATTTTGCTGCATCATTTGCATACTCATTATTTTTTAGTGTATCAATTAATGGAGCAACATTATAACCTCCAAGCATAGTTCCAAGAATTTCAACAGCTTTTTTTTGTGATATAAGAGGTGATTTTTTTTCTCCTTTTATAATTTGATGAAGAAATTCTGCTTTTACCTTTGCTGCCGGGTCAACTCCAGGAGAAATTCTTTCGGTAAATAAGTTCATTAAAAAGTCTTCTTTTCCAGAACTTGGATTTTCTAATAAATTACATAAGTCTGCTGTTTGTTCAGAGTTTAATGCTAATGCAGGAATGCCTTTTGCATTTCTTTCTGCTTTGTGTGCTAAATATTTTTCTATCATGATATATTTTAATTTTTAAGTTATGCAAAAGTAATAAAAATAGAAGATTTTTTGCAAGTAATTGTATTAAAAACAAAGAAGAAATTAACAGAGGTCTTTTACGGAAATAGAATTGTTTTTTATTTTTAGAAGTCCCCTAACTTGCCAAGTTCATTTTTAATCCTTGAGATATTATCGTTAATTTCTTTAAGTGATTTTTCTTCTGTTGATATTAATGTGTCAAATTCAGAAAAATTGTTGTTTATTTTTTCCTTTATACTTTTTATATAGCTTGTTAATTTTTCGGACAATTCTTTTTCTAAATTTAGTTTGCCTTGTTTAATTTCGTTTTTAAAATTTTTTAGTATTTTATTGCGTTGTAAGCCAATAGATGCCCCTGTAAAAATTATTCCAACGCCTGTTATTACTCCACCTGTGATGTCAAAAATTGCACCATGTGTAAAGGCTGTTAATAGTACACCGATAACTGCTAGGCTTCCTCCGGTAGCAACATTTGGTGTTATGTTTTTATTATATGGGAATAGTTTATCTCCAGAAAAATTATCTGATTGAGATAAAAATTCTGCAAAAGTTTCTTTAAGTTCTTGATATACTTTTGTTCTTTTTTCGGTAACAGATTTAAAAAAATCAGGATTGTTTTTTATTGAATTATCGCTCCTTTGTACTTTAATATCAATAAGTTGTGCCATTTGTTGAATTGAATCTGAAATGTCTCCTACATGAATGTCTAATTTGTTTTTCAGCCCGTTTGTAAGGTCTTTTTCCATTTGAATGGCAACATTTTCTAACCATTGTTTTAGAGGTTTTTTCTTGCTAAAGATAGAGGAAAAAGATCTTTTAATAACAGATGGAATGGATAGGCCGGAGCGTAATTCATCTATTGCTTCTTGTGTAGTTGTATTGTATATTCCCACGGTATTTTCCACTAAGATACCTACTTTTTTTATTGATTTTTCGTATTGATTATCCATTATATCGATTGTGTCTTTACGAAATGTTTTATCATTTTCCCATTGCAGTTTTCTAAGACTTATGCCTTCATTAATTCTTTCAATTATTCGTTCAGATGCTTGTATGTAATTGAAAATTTTGAGTTTAGAACCATTGCCTCCTGTAATATGAGTTTTAATATAATCTCGAAAAGCAGAGAAGTTACTGTTTTCATAGTTGCCTTCAATTTCAGCTTTTGCGGATACGGAAAAGATAATTGGTTTTTCAATTCCTTTTTCAATTGCAAATTTTTCTAAACCTTCAGTATTTATTTTTAAGTCTTTTTCAGAAAGCAAATCTTTTTGTTGAAGAATAAACACTATTTTTTTTCTCCATTCTGTATGTATAAATTCAAAGAAATCCCAAGCAGATTGCCTGTAAGGGTTTTTTGCTTCAAATACAAAAACAACTAGGTCTGAAACGGGGATGAAACGTTCTGTAATTTCTTGATGGTTTTTAACAATAGTATTTGTTCCGGGAGTATCAACAATTGCCACATCTTTTAAAATTTCAAGAGGTTCGTATCTTTTTTTTAAAAATTCATTTACTGTAATTTCTTCTGATTTTTCTCCGTAAATAATTTGCTGAATAATGTCTGTGATAGGGGATGGTGCTGCTTTGCAAATTTCAGTACCCGTGTCTAGAAGTGCATTTATAAAACTACTTTTTCCTGCTTTAACTTCTCCAACTACAACGAACATGAATGGGTCGTGTATTCTTGAAATTAAATCGTCATTTGTTTCTAATAAATCTTTATTTCCGGTGTTTCTAACGACATTAGATAGTTCTTTGAGAATAGTTTCAAGTTTATGTATTGTATTTTTGTAGTTTTTATTTATTAGGGAGCTCATAAAAAAAGTATTTGAAAAATAAAAGTGCAATATAAAAAAAAGACGATACAATTTTGTATCGTCTTTAAAAATGTTTTATAGAAATGTTACTATTTATTCTTCTTCAAATTTAATAACTTCTACTGGACAGCCTTCTGCTGCTTCTTTTATTTCGTCTTCATTTGCAGAGAAATCTGCACCTTCTTTTACTTCTGAAACGTCTTCAACTTCAAAGATGTCTTCGGCTACTTCTTCGCATAATCCGCAAGAAATACAACCTTCGTCCACCCATACTTTTTTAATTGCCATAATTGTAATTTTAATGTTTAACAACACAAAAGTAGAAAGTTTTTTTTGAAAAACAAACTTATTTAGAATTATTTTAAATAAGCTATATTTTAAAATTAAAAAATAATTAGATTATATTTGTTTCAAATATCAAAAATATGAATTTTGTTATAATAACAGCTGGTGGAATAGGCAGGAGAATGGGTTCTGAAATTCCAAAACAGTTTTTAAAGTTGAATGGAAAGCCTGTCTTAATGTACACTATTGAAAAGTTTTATACCTTTAATAAAGATATTAAAATTATTCTTAGTTTACCAGGGAGTTATATTCATTTGTGGAAGATCTTATGTGAAGAACATAATTTTACACTTAATTATAGAATTGTAGAAGGGGGAAAAACTCGTTTCCATTCTATTCAAAATGCTTTGAAAGAAGTTTTTGGGAATGGAATAGTAGCTATTCATGATGGAGTTCGTCCTTTAGTTAATATAAAGACTATTCAAAGAACTTTTGCTAAAGCAGAAAAGTACGGGAATGGCATTGCATCTAATGATATATTTTTTTCGTTAAGAAAAATAAGTAAAACTGGAAGTGTTGCTGTTAATAGAGAGTTTTTTAAAGAAATTCAGACACCTCAAACTTTTAATATTTCAATTATAAAAAAGGCGTATCATCAGGAGTATGATGATGCTTTTACAGATGATGCATCTGTTGTTGAAAAATTAGGAGAAAAGATATATTTAACTAAGGGTAATAGAGAAAATATTAAAATTACATGTCCAGAAGATATGAAGGTTGCTGAAATGTTTTTATTAAAGTAAAATCTTATGTTCTAGTATATTGATTTTTTTTAATTTCTTTTTTAAAACAAAATAAATATTTTGTTAATTTAAGTACAAATGAAAAGAATAATATGAGAATTTTTAAAAATTTAGATACAAATTAATTTTTAGAAGTCCTCATATTTACTTTTTTTATCAGTTTTATTACTCTATTAAAACTAGTTCAATAAATGCTCTTTCCAAAAATCTAACATCATAGTATAAAGATGAAAGCGTGTATTTCCTCCATAAATGCTGTGGTTTCTGTTTGTGTAGATAAATTGGTCAAATTGCTTTCCTTCTTGTACTAATGCTTCTGAAAATTCAACAGTATTTTGCAAATGAACATTATCATCAGCTGAACCATGAACAATTAATAGATTACCTTTTAATTTATCTGCAAAATTTATTGGTGAGTTGTCATCATATCCATTCGGGTTTTCTTGCGGGGTTCTCATAAAACGTTCTGTGTAAATATTATCGTAATATCTCCAATTTGTTACAGGAGCAACTGCAATTCCCGTAGAAAAATAATCCGCAGCTTTTGTCATGCACAAAGATGTCATAAATCCTCCATAACTCCATCCCCAAATTCCAATTTTATCAGGTTTAACATATGGAAGGTTTTTAAGGTATTTTGCTGTTTCAATTAAATCAATAGTTTCATATTTTCCAAGTTGTAGGTATGTTTGTTTCCTAAATTCTTCTCCTCTGCCACCTGTTCCTCTTGGATCAACCACAAAAACGATTGCTCCTTTTTGTGCAAGTAAATTTTGCCAATCAAATTTCCAAGAATTTAAAACCTGTTGAGAACCTGGCCCACTGTATTGATATATTATAACAGGATATTTTTTTGTTTCTGTAAAATTTGGAGGTTTTACCATATAAGCGTTAAGATTTATGCCTTCAGAAGTTTTTAATCTTATAAATTCTTTATTTACTCCTCCGTACTCTTGGCATTTAGTTTTTAATTTATTATTATCTTTTAATACTCGTATTAAATTTCCTTTTGAGTTATGAAGTGTAACATAATTTGGTGTTTGAGTATTTGAAAAATAATTGATATAATATTTGAAATTATTGCTGAACTCTGCAATGTTAGTTCCGACCTTTTCTGAAAGTTTTATTTTCTTCTTACCTTTGAAATCAATTTTATAAACAGCTCTATTCATAGGAGATTCTTCTGCAGATTGATAATAGAAAACTTTATTTTTAGAATCGAAACCAATATATTCTGTAACATCCCATTTACCAGAAGTTAATTGTCTTATTTCTTTGCCTGAAATATCATGCAAATATAAATGTCTGTATCCATCTCTCTCACTAGACATTACAAAATATTTCCCATCATCGGTAAATTCCAAATTATCAAAATCACTTTCGTCAAAATAGTATTTATTTGTTTCGGTATAAATTACTTTTGTATTTCCAGTGTTAGGGTCTGCATATAATAGTTCAAATTTATTTTGTAATCTGTTAAGTCTGAATATTGCTAATTTATTAATATCTTTTGTCCATCTAAGTCTAGGAATATAAATATCTTTTTCAGAACCAATATCTAATGAAATTGTTTTTCCTGTTTCAATATCAAAAATATTAACACTAACAACAGAATTGTCTTCTCCTGCTTTTGGATATTTAAATGTTCTGTTTTCAGGATATAAAATATTATTTTCAATTTTAGGCTTTTGTCCGGCATAAACTGTCATGTCAAACATTTTAACATTTGATTCGTTAAATTTTATATATGCAATTTTTTTCCCGTTGGGAGACCACTCATATGCTTTATTAAATTCAAATTCTTCTTCATATACCCAGTCAGGAATACCGTTAATAATTTCATTATGTTTGCCATCAAAAGTAATTTGCTTTTCTTTTCCCGAAATTAAATTCTTAATGAACATATTATTATCTCTGATAAAAGCAATTTTATCAGAGGACGGAGAAAAACTTGCAATTTGTTGCTTTCCATTTTCAGAAACTTCTTTTATAGTTTTGTTTTTTATGTCATAAACATAATAATTTGCAGTAAAAGAACGTCTGTATATTCTTTTATAATTTGTTTGAAGAAGAATTTTTGTTTCATCAGAATTAAATTCATATTCAGTAGGCATAATTTCAAACTTAGAAGACTTGAATATTGTATCTGTTATTTTGCCTGTTTCGTAACTAAATTTATAAATATCTCCATTCCTACTTTGCGTTGTATAGCTTGTTCCATTGTTCATTGAGCGAACTCCATAAACAGAACCAGCCCAAAAAGTCCAATTTTTCCATAAATCTGCAACAGTTATTTCTTTATATTTAGTTGCACTTTGAGAGTAGGAAGATGCAGTGATAATTACACTTAAAATAATTATTGATATTCTTTTTAATAGCTTCATAATTGGTATAAATTTTGATATTTGAGAACAAAGATATAAATTTACACTTTTAAAATCCGGAAATTTTATTAATTTTGGGATATATTTAATAAAAACAGCAACAAAATTATGAGAGATTTTGATTCAACTTTTTTGAGTTCCTTAATTTTACTATATGATAGTTTTGAAGAACATGGTATTTCTTTAGTATATGTAGGGAAATTTAATCACACAATAACTAAAGTTTTTACTGCTTTGACAGAAGATCAGACGGATAAAGAACAAGAGTCTAAAAAAGTAAAAAGAACCCTACATCATTCAATGATTGAGATTCTTCAAAACATGACAAAACATTCTGAGAATATGTTTCAAGATATTCAAATGGGAAAAGGTTTGTTTATGTTAGGTAAAAAAAATGATGCTTATCATATTATAACTGCAAATATGGTTGATGCTAAACAAGAGGAAACTCTAAAAGAAGTTATAGATGATTTGAATGCAGCAACTCTGGAAGAATTAAAAGCTCTATATAAGAAACAATTAAGAGAAGGAAGAATTTCTGGAAAAGGTGGAGCAGGTCTTGGATTAATTGATATAACAAGAAAAACTAAAAATCCTTTGGATTATATGTTTTTTCCTGCAACTCAGGAACAAAAATATTTTGTTTTGAAAGTTAAAGTAAATGCTTTTGATAGTTAAAAAATAATGATGAGTTATAAAAAACTCCTTTCGTTAAAAGGATATAACACATTTAGTATAGATGCTAAATCGTTATATTCTTTTTTTTGTTATAAAGAAGATGAGCTAATTGATTTTTTGAAATCATCAATAGTTAAAAAAAAACAATACTATATTCTTGGAGGAGGTAGCAATGTTTTGTTTACAAAAGATTATGAAGGTGTAATAATTTTTATGCAAAATAAAGGAATTGAAATTCTTGAAAAAGAAGGAAATGATGTTTTTATAAAAGCATCAGCAGGAGAAAATTGGGATGATTTTGTGAAATTTTGTACAGATAATGATTTTGGAGGAGTGGAGAATTTATCATTAATTCCCGGAAATGTTGGAGCTACACCTGTGCAAAATATTGGAGCTTATGGAGTTGAACTTAAGGACGTTTTTTGGGAACTTGAGGCACTAAACAGACAAACTTTAAAGAAAGAAATTTTTAAGAACGAAGATTGTAAGTTTTCATATAGAGAAAGTGTTTTTAAAAAAGAGCTAAAAGATAAATATATAATTTTGAATGTTACATTTAAATTATCAAAATTACATAATTTAAAACTAGATTATGGAACAATTAAAAATGTTTTAAAAACGAATTCTCCTACAATTTCTGAAATAAGAAATGCAATAATTGAAATAAGAGAAAGTAAATTGCCAACTCCAGAAGAGTTTCCAAATGCTGGAAGTTTTTTTAAAAATCCCATTGTTTCAAAGAGTTTCTTTGAAGATTTAAAAATTAAGTTTCCAAATTTAGTTTCTTATTTGGCAGGAGAAAATAAAATAAAATTAGCCGCTGGGCAATTAATAGATTTATGCAATTGGAAAGGCAAAAAAGAAAATGGTGTAGGAGTTCATGAGAAACAAGCACTTGTTATTGTGAATTATGAAAATGCAAATGGAAATGAAATCCTTAATTTCTCAAAGAAAATACAAAAATCTGTTTTTGATAAGTTTGGAGTTGAGATTGAAAGGGAAGTAACAATTATATAATGCGAAGAAATAATACAGAACCTCTCAAGGCTGTAATTCAAAGGTACTTACATGCAATAGGAGCAAAGCAAAAAATAAAGGAAATCCAACTTAAAAACAATTGGGAAAATTTAATGGGTGCAAATATAAAAGAACAAACAGAATATATTTTTATAAAAAAGGGAGTATTTCATGTAAAAATAACTTCCTCTGTTGTTAAGCACGAACTCTCCATGATGAAAAGTATCATTATTCAAAGGATGAATAATATAGC
This sequence comes from uncultured Chlorobiota bacterium, assembly GCA_947311255.1. GTDB lineage: Bacteria > Bacteroidota > Bacteroidia > Bacteroidales > JAADGE01 > JAADGE01. The sequence continues at coordinate 43,280 of CAMZKL010000063.1, forward strand.
AGGGGAAACTTTAATTAATGATATAGTTTTTTTATAAACTAAAAAGGTAAAAAATCGTCATCTTCATCATCAAATTCGTCAAAATCATCATCATCGAATTCATCAAAATCATCTTCGTCAAGAAAATCGTCTCCTTCAAAATCATCATCATCCTCGTCAAATTCGTCAAAATCAAGGGAACTTTGAGGAAATTGATTAAAATTTTCCAATACTTCTGGGTCATCATTTAAAATACCCTTAATTATTTCGTTGTCAAATTTTTCGGTGTTTGTTGCAATAACTCTGTCTGAAAGAAAATCTCCTAAGGAATTACATTCTTTTAAAATGTCTAGAAAAATCTTATCTAAGCTTTGTGTTATAGGAATTAAGCAAAGAACTGTTACAAAATATCCCTGAAAAATTATTTTTTCTATTGTGCCGGCTCTATTTTTAACAGAAAACTCAATTTCTTTCTTTAATATTTCTTTTTGAAGTTTATTAAATTCGGCATCATTTTTTGAAGACATAACAAAAAAATATCTTAATTTATTGCCAGACCCCCCAAGTCCCGAAGAAATATATACCTTATCTTCATTGCTTAGAGAATGTTCAATATGTGCTCTGCTTTTTTGAAGAGCAAGAGTTGCCCATTTCTTAAATTCATCAACACATTGAGTGTTAAATTTTTCTAAAAGCCTAAATGCTTGTACATCATCAGAGAAACTTAATTCAATTAAAATTAATTTTCTTTCTTCTTCTGTTGTTTTAGTATTAAAAAGCCCATTTTCAAGAGTTTTTACATCTCTATCTTTTGCATTGTTTTTTAAAAAAGCTTTGGTTAGTTTCTCAAATTCTAATTGAGTATTCAAATCAATACCTTCTTCAAAAATTTGAACATTAGAGAAAGATTTTTTTATAGTACTTTCTAAAATATTTTGTAAATCTTTTTGATTCATGTGTTTAAATATATTTTGCAAAAATAATACTTTATTTCGTTTATTGTTTAAACTTTTGTTGAATTATGTATATTTTTTAGAAACACTGAAACCTGCAAGTCGAGGTGTGGCTATGTTTATCAACAAAGAGTTAGTATTGTCTAGTTTTCTCTCATATAAAGAAGTCGTACTCCTCTATTTGTTAATTTTTTTAATGAAAAATTATTTAACTTACAGATTTAATGAAACTTAAAAATCCCAATATATAGGTATTGAATAAGAAGCATTTTTTAAATAATTTTGCATCATTAATAGATATATGAATTTATCAGACTTAAATACAAATCAAGAAGCTGTAATTGTAAAAGTTAAAGGGCGAGGTGCATTTCGTAAGAGAATTACAGAAATGGGCTTTGTGAAAGGACAAAAAGTTTTTGTTGTTAAAAACGCTCCCCTTAGAGATCCCATAGAATACAAAATTATGGGTTATCATGTAACATTACGTAGGAGCGAAGCAGAGTTAGTTGAAGTTGTTAATAAAGAGGAGGCAGAAAATATTCTTGCCCAAACTTATAAAGGAACTGTTGGAAACAATATTCTTAAAAAATCTGCAAAAGAAAAAAGAAAGATTATAAATGTTGCTTTGGTTGGAAATCCAAATTGCGGAAAAACAACTCTTTTCAATAAAGCAACGGGGGCAACAGAGCATGTGGGAAATTATAGCGGGGTTACTGTTGATGCAAAAAAATCTGTAAAGAAACATAACAAATACACATTTAATGTAACGGATTTGCCTGGAACATATTCAATTACTGCCTATACTCCGGAAGAACTTTATGTAAGAGAACATATATTTAATGAAGTTCCGGATATTGTAGTAAATGTTGTTGATGCTTCAAATATTGAAAGAAACCTATATCTCACTACTCGCCTTATTGATATGGACATAAAGGTTGTTATTGCCCTAAATATGTTCGATGAATTAGGAAAAACCGGAGATAATTTTGACTATGAAGCTTTGGCAAAAATGATTGGTATTCCAATTATTCCAACAGTTGCATCAAACGGAAAAGGAATTAAAGAATTGTTCGATAAACTAATTGATGTTTATGAAGATAAAGACCCTATTGTAAGACATATTCATATAAACTACGGAAAAGCTTTTGAAAAAGCAATAAAGGAACTTCAAGAAATAATTTATACTGAAGATAATATTCAAATTACAAGAAAAGTAGCTCCAAGATTTCTTGCTTTAAGCCTTCTGGAAGATGATAAACGTACAAAAGAAATATTAAAAAATGTAAGTAATGGTAATGAAATACTCGAAACAGGAAAAAAGTTAAGCAATAAAATAAAATTACATCTTAAAGAAGAAACAGAAACATTAATCACTGATGCTCGTTATGGTTTTATCAGAGGAGCTTTGAAAGAAACATATAAAAAAGCAAAAGTAGAAGTTGATGACAGAACCTTTAAAATTGACAAAGTGTTGACACATAAATATTTGGGTATCCCAATATTTGTGGTTTTAATGTGGCTGATGTTTCAAGCAACATTTACTTTGGGTTCTTTTCCAATGGAATGGATTGAGTCTGGTGTATCTTTTTTAGCAAAGACAATCAATAATTATATGCACGAAGGAATGCTTAAAGATTTAATTATTGATGGAATAATTGGTGGAGTAGGGGGAGTAATAGTTTTTTTACCTAATATTCTTATTCTATTTTTCATTATTTCCTTAATGGAAGACACGGGGTATATGTCTAGAGCTGCATTTATAACTGATAAAATGATGCACAAAATTGGTTTACATGGAAAATCATTCATCCCATTAGTTATGGGCTTTGGATGCAATGTGCCGGCAGTTATGTCAACAAGAACTTTAGAAAACCGAAACGACAGATTATTAACAATGTTGATAAATCCATTTATGTCTTGTAGTGCAAGATTGCCTATTTATTTAGTAATTATTGGTGCAGTTTTTCCAAATAATGCAGGAACAGTTTTATTCCTTGTTTATGCTACAGGAATTCTTGTTTCAATAATTGTTGCATTAATTTTTAAAAAGATATTTTTTAAATCAAAAGATGCTCCTTTTGTTATGGAACTTCCGCCATACCGGAAACCAATTTTTAGAATATCCATTAAGCATATGTGGCATAAAGGTTCTCAATATTTAAAAAAAATGGGAGGAATAATTCTAATCGCTTCAATTATAATTTGGGCATTGGGCTATTTTCCTTTAAACAACAAAATTACTGATAATATTGATGTTGAAATTAAAAATTTTACTGAAACTTATAATTCTGGTAAAAAGAAAAACTCCTTTTATTTAGAAAAAATTGAACAACTTGAAACTAAAAAGTCTTTAATTCATCAAGAAAATTCATATATAGGGAGAATAGGTAAATTTATTGAACCTGCTATTAGACCATTAGGTTTTGATTGGAAAATAGGTGTTAGTATTGTAACCGGAATTGCAGCAAAAGAAATAGTAGTTAGCACAATGGGAGTTCTCTATGGTGCAGAATTTATTGATGATGGTGCATCTGATGCCCTTAAAAAAGCAATAAATGAAGAGGTTTATTCCTCAGGAGAAAAAAAAGGGAAAAAAATATTTACACCTTTAGTTTCAATCTCTTTTTTAATATTTATTTTAATTTATTTTCCATGTATTGCCGTTATCGCCGCTGTTAAAAAAGAAAGTGGAAGTTGGAAGTGGGCAACATTTTTAATGTTCTATACAACGGGTTTAGCTTGGTTACTTTCTTTTGCAGTTTATCAAATTGGTAGTTTATTTTAAAATATATAGTATGATACAAGAAATATTAACATATATTATAATATCATTTGCATTTGCATACACAATTTATAACTTCGTTATTTTTTTAATTCCGAAAAAGGGTTCTGCAAATGGGCATACCTGCTCTGGCGGATGCTCTGGTTGCGAGTTAAAAACTAAGGTTAATCTTGAAATAAAAATAAAGCAATATAATTGATTTCACTATTCTAAATATTGTTTAATTGTTTTAACATAGTTTTCAAATGCAAGAATTCCAACTTTGGTTATAGAAACAGTCGTTAACGGATATTTGTTTCTAAATGTTTTTTTAATTTTAATATACTTTGCTTTTTGTAACTTTTTTAATTGAATACTAATATTTCCCTTGCTGGCAGCAGTTTCTTTTAAAATATGATTAAATTCAGCACTATCCAAAGATATTAGAATAGACATTATTCCAAGTCGTAATTGCGAGTGCAGAAGAGGATTTAATGGTTTTAACATTTTAATTATTTAAGAAATTGTACTAGAATTTGATTTTTTTAGCATATATCCAGGTATTAAATACCCTGCTAGCATACTTGCAGCCATCAAAGGAAATATATACAAATATGGAGCAAATGATGTTCCAACTGCAATTATAATTGCAACAATACCTCCTAAAATTAAAGGTTTAAATTTTAAAATCCCACCAGTTATAAAACTTCCCATTCCAAAAATTGCAATAAAAATTGCTGTTGCAGAAACCCAGTTTATTTGTCCGGAAATTACCAAAACTAGTGTAAAAAAATATAAAAATGAAATACCAATCCATAAAAACTTCATTGTGATATCAAAATATGTCACAGAAGATTGTTGCTTTTCTTTACTTTTGATATACCTAACTTGAAAAAAAAGACCTATAACTGACATAACAGGCCATACAATCCAAGCATATTTTACATCTACTAATTGAAAATATAATAATATGAAGTGCAAAAGAGATGCTGAAAATGATAACCAACCCCACAATATAAAAAGCTCTCCTTTTTCTTTAAATTTTATTTTTGCGTTGCCGATCATTGTTTGAATTGTTTCAAAACTGTCTTGTTGATTAAATTTATTTTTCATGTGTCTAAAATTTTCTAATTAATTGATGTTGAATAAGTTGCGTGTGTTTTTATTTTTTATTTTGCTCTGCACATAGGAACACTTGTTTTTTCTGCAAGTAATCTGTATGCTGGGTTATAAGTCATGCACTTTGGTGTCAAAATCTTTTTTTAATTCCCTACAAATATAAACTAGTTTATATTATAAACCAAATTTATTTTAATAATGAGAATATTTTACTAATCATTTTTGTCAGAAAAAGATATGGGAAATGAGTTGAAGTCCGCGTAAATAGGGCATTTATAATCCCCGACTTAAGCCAGGTACTAATTTGATAAAACAAAAAATTATTTGAAGAAACAGCTATTTAAAAAAAACTTACATTTTCAGCTTATTAAAAAGTAGATAAGTTCTTTCCAAGCTCAAAACAATTTTTTAGTAATTTTGAATTTTCAAGAGCATCGTTTTTTGCAAGCCTTATAGGAAGTCCAAGTTTTGAATACAATATTTCTAAGTCATTAATATCCATGTTTATTTGATTAGAAACTGCAAGTCTTGTTCTTTTTACGATATGTAAGTTATTGTTTTCTCCAAGCATTTTTATAAGGTATTCAAAAAGTTCAATAACAGGTTTTGCATCTTCATCATTTGAAGAGCCCATTCCCAAAAGGAGTACAAAATCTTTGTTCCATTTTTGCCATGCTGTATGTTTTAAACCTGTTTCCGTAATTCGTACTTTCATAAAAGAGCGAAATCTGTCAAGAATGGCTTTTAGCGGAGATGTTAAATGATGAAAGTAAATTGGGGATGAAAAAACAATAATATCTGAATCTAAAATCTTGGAGCTTATATTTTCCCAGTCATCAATTGCTTTTGCACATTTTTTAATAAGATTGCACCTTAGACAGCCCATACAACTATTAACATTAACTTCGTAAGCATTTATTTTGTTAATTTTAGCTTGCTTTGAAATTGCACCATCAAGAAAATGTTTTAGCATATAAGTTGTATTCCCTTTTGGTCTTGGACTTCCGTTAAATGCAATTATTTTTTTCATTATTATACCTAAGTCAGTTTATTTGCTGGTAAAAATAAGAAAACTATTTGCAAATAGACAAATAAATGTATTGCTGAATTTTTAATATGCGAATAAAAAAAGCATAGTAAAAAATTACCATGCTTTAAAAATAGTATTAATATTTGATTATGTTCTTACTTACTTTATTTTTCTGAGGGCATTGTCAAAGCGATATATTTTTCCAATAAACTTTCTACTATTTCTTCTGTCTCAGATTCTTCTATTTTAATTTCTTCGTTATTGTAATTCATAACTTTAGGTTTTTAATTTCTTACTATTATATACGTATCTTTTAGAAAAAGGTTTCATTTTTTTTAAAAAATATTTAAGTATTAAGATTTTCTTAAAAAAATATCTACTATTTTATATTTTATTAAAAAATATAATAAAGTTTCTGTTTAAATAACTATCTGAATTTTTGCATATTACATAATTTGATATTTAAATTACATTTCTAAATTTTATATATCAAATTTTTAAGGTATTTTTGTGTAAAAAATAATATGACACATTTAACAGAAGGAGATAAAATTCCTAATTTTGAAAAAATAATTACAAAAGATAAGATTAAAGGTAAAAAATTAGTTTTGTTTTTTTACCCCAAAGACAACACGCCAGGTTGCACTAATGAGGCGAAAAATTTAAGAGATAATTACGAAAAACTTAAAAATGATAAGTTCGAAGTAATTGGTGTAAGCCCGGATTCTGAGGCATCGCATGAAAAGTTTTCTACAAAACATGAATTGCCTTTCAAACTAATTGCAGATACCGAAAAAGAAATAATGAATGCTTGCGGAGTGTGGGGAGAAAAAAAGATGTACGGAAGAACTTTCGACGGAGTTTTTAGAACAACCTTTATTGTTAATGACAAAGGCGAAATTGAAAAAGTATTTAAAAAAGTAAAAACAAAAGAACATTATGAGCAAATCATGAAAGCTCTTAACGAATAAAACAAAAAATATAATGGCAAAAAAAGAAACAGATCCAAAAGCAGCAAAACTTCAAGCTCTGCAATCAACACTAAATAAAATTGATAAAGAATATGGAAAAGGTACAATAATGAGATTAGATTCTAGTGCTGTTGTTGATGTTCCTTCAATTTCTACTGGCTCAATAGCATTAGACAATGCCCTGGGAATTGGAGGAATTCCCAAAGGAAGAGTTATTGAAATATACGGGCCGGAATCATCTGGGAAAACAACATTAGCAATCCATATTATTGCAGAATCTCAGAAACAAGGAGGAATTGCAGCATTTATTGATGCTGAACATGCCTTTGATAGTGCTTATGCAAGAAATCTTGGTGTTAATATTGATGAACTTCTTGTTTCACAACCAGACCATGGAGAACAAGCACTTGAAATAACTGACCATCTTGTAAGGTCAGGAGCAGTTGATATAATTGTTATTGACTCTGTTGCAGCTCTAACTCCTCGTGCAGAAATTGAAGGAGATATGGGAGACTCAAGAATGGGATTGCAAGCAAGGTTAATGTCGCAAGCATTAAGAAAATTAACATCAAACATAGGTAAAACTAAGACTTGTGTAATTTTCATAAATCAACTCAGAGAAAAAATAGGTGTTATGTTCGGAAACCCCGAAACAACAACCGGTGGAAATGCACTAAAATTTTATGCATCTGTAAGACTTGACATAAGACGAATAGGTCAAATAAAGAACGATGTTGATGTTGTAGGAAATAAAACACGTGTTAAAGTTGTTAAAAATAAAGTTGCTCCACCTTTCAAAAAAGCAGAATTTGATATTATGTATGGAAAAGGTATCTCGAAAATTGGAGAAATAGTTGATTTAGGTGCAGAATATGAAATAATAAATAAAAGTGGTTCTTGGTATAGTTACGGAGATATTAAACTTGGGCAAGGAAGAGATGCAGTTAAAAAATTATTTGAAGATAATATTGAACTTGCCGATGAAATTGAACTAAAGATTAGAGATTTTATGAAAAACGGGAAGAAAGAAGAATAAAAAAAGAGGCTATTAGCCTCTTTTTTTATTTTTTCAACCGTTTCCACTGCTTCTTATAAGCCTTTTTAAAATATTTCAAAAACTTATCTCCTCCAATATATTTTGCAATATTAGATTTGTAGTTTGCATTTGGGCTTTCTTCATAATCCTTTGATGCTAAGTCTGTTCCCAAAACAGTTTGTGCTTCTTTTGTATATTTCTTTTTAGCTTTTCTTCTGCTTAATTCTCTTAATAAATCCAAAGCTTTTTCAAATTCTTTATTATGATTGTAGAAACCTACACCATAAATAATATATCCTGTATAGCTCGATTGAATAAAATCAAAAAGTTGGATATGAGTAATTCCATATTTTTTTAAATTTTGAACATTATAATACTCTTCTGCCGACATATATTCTGTAGTTGCAGTTTTGAAATTATTCCTTTTTATGTACTCATTTATTGAAATTAATTGCTTTAAATATTTAACGGCAGGAGAAATATAATCTTTCCTTTCTTGCAACTTTCTTGTGTCAATCTCACATTGAGAATAAGACTCTGAATGCGAAAATGCTTTGCTTATTTTATTGTCTGCTTCAATATATTTTTTTGAGATAATTAATTCTAAAGCCTCTTTTTCATAGCTATCGTAGGTGTTTTGGGCATTAATACACTCACGTTCAAAAATCTTACTTTTTAAACCTTTTAATTTGCTTGCCGTTGTATAATCTTTCTCTAAACTATATTTTGTACTTATTCTCTTGGCATCTTTATATATTTCCCTTGCTTTTGAAAGATTGTTTACTTTAACTTTCTTCTCTCCGTCAGAAATAACAATATTTATTAGTTTTTTTGCAGAATTTGTTGTGTAACTCTTTAAGTTTGAATTTGAACGAAGTCCATACGACTTTTCTAGTTGAAAGGCAGCATCAAATTTGCTTAACGCTTTTTTATAATTTCCTGCATCTGAGAATTGTTTTCCTGTGTCAATTAAACTTGCATAAATTGATTGCTTAATATCTAAAAATAATCTATCCTCTTTTGCATTTTGCTTCAATTCATATTTTTCTCTGTATGAAATGGCTTTATTTATATAATTATCTGCATTTGCATCATTTCCGCTTCTAAAATTAGTTTCTGCTTGATTTATATACGAATTATAAGTACCATTTCTGGCATCGGCATAACCTTTATTCAATAAATTTGTACATTTTATTTCTTTGTATCCATTGCAAACACGTGCGGCATTATCAAATTCATTAATTGCAGCCGTAAATTGAGATTGATAATTTAATTTATTTCCATTTTCAATATACCTATTATATAAATAAGAAATTCTATCTGCAACTTCTTTATTGTCAGGAATAAAAGTTTTGTTTTTATATGCGTATTCTAATCCAATACCAATTATCTTTTCAGCTTCTCTTAAATTATTGTTTCTAAACTGCGTGTCAATATCTCTGAGTATAAGATGGTATCTTCCATTTACGGCTCTTGAAAATTCAATGTCCATGCTTTGTCTACAATGTACTTCTGGAAACCTATCGCATATTTCAGCTGCTCTGGTAAGAGCAGCAAAAGCATCATCAAAATTATTTCTGTTATTAAATTCAACAGCATCTAGAACCAAATCTCCATAAATTCCTCTTGCAAGCTCAACTGTTTGAAGTTTAGTTTCTGTATCAGGATTCATTCCTCTTATTTCAAAAACTTTGTTTACTGCCTTGTCAAGATGCCCATTATTGTAGTATAAACGTGCTAGTTGAAAATGAGAAGGGGCAAAATTCGGGTTAATTTCTAAAGATTTATTGAAAAAAAAGTCTGCTCTAGAAGGTTTATGTTGAGCCAACATCTCAAGACCCCTTTCATAATAAATTCTATCAAAATTTTCAATAATATCAATACAAATATTTCTAAGTTCGTTTGCTTTATTTGTAATTTGATATAATTTGTTTTTTAACCCCCCTGGATCATAAGTATTTATTGGCAAGTTTTTATAAAAAACTTTATTTTTAACATTTGTTGTGTATCCTATAAAATATTTTGCAGTATCTCTTAAAGAATATAAATCATTAAGATTATCTAGGTTTTTTAAATGATTTTCATTGATATTAAAGCTATTTAATTTTCTTAGTTTATTTCTAGCAACTATATTTTCATCATAGTAAGTGTTTATAAGTTCAGTTTCACGATTAAAGTTTTGCTGATTTTGAACAGAGTAGTTAAATGTTTTATTTACAAGTTTTATTCTGTAATTATCAGCTTGCAAGCTGTCGGTAGCTGTCATGTCAACTAATTGAACATAATTTCCGGAAACTGTAACATCATTAAATGTATAAGAATTAATAAGATTATTTCCATTTAACCAGTTCAGGGTAAATGAAATCTTGTTTGGAATTAAAGCTTTTTCAACATCAAACCCTCTGTACATTTTATCTCCATTTAAAGTAATATTATTCATGCTTACTTTAAACTCTAATCTGTTACTTCTTCTTAAAATTTGTCTTTTCTGATCAAAAGTAAAAATTAACTGAACACTTGAAACAGGTTTATTATATGCCGTAGCAAGTTTTGTAATGATTTGATTCTTAATTACATTTCCTCCATTCTCAAACTTAATAATATATGTTTCGCTATTTGTTTTATTAAAAATAACTTGGCTTTGAGAAAAAAATGCCATAGTACATACTAAAAAAATACTCGTTGTTAGTATAAGTTTTTTCATATTAAAAATACTTTTACAATTATTATTTACAAAAACTGCTAAAAATCATATAAAAACAGTTTTATATTATGTTTATTTATTGCAAATTTGCAAAAAATGTTTCTAATAAAATAAATTAAATCAAATATTAAGATGAAAAAACATAATTTTTACGCAGGCCCCTCTATTTTGCCGCAAGAAGCAATTGATGGAACAATAAAAGCATTGCAAGATTTTGCTGGAACAGGCTTAAGTCTTGCCTCGGTTTCTCATAGGTCTAAAGAATTTGATGCTGTTATGAACGATGCTGTTGCTTTGTTCAAAGAATTACTTGAAATTCCGGAAGGTTACTCAGTCCTTTTTCTTGGTGGAGGTGCAAGTTTGCAGTTTGCAATGGTTCCTTTTAACTTAATGAAAAAGAAAGCAATGTATATAAATACTGGAACTTGGTCAACTAAAGCAATTAAAGAAGCAAAAATGTTTGGCGATGTTATTGAAATAAAAGGAGATGATTTTTTCTCAATACCTAAAGGATATAATGTTCCTGAAGATGTTGATTATTTGCATATTACAACAAATAACACAATATATGGTACTGAATATTTTGAAGATTTAGATGTAAATGTACCTTTGGTTGCAGATATGTCATCAGATATTTTTAGCAGAAAAGTAGATGTCTCAAAATATGCAATTATATATGGCGGTGCTCAAAAAAATCTTGCACCATCAGGCGTTACTTTTGTTATTGTGAAAAATGATGTTTTAGGAAAAGTTGACCATCAAATACCTACAATGTTAAATTATCAAACACATATTGCAAAAAATTCAATGTTTAATACTCCTCCCGTAATACCCGTTTTTACAGCACTTCAAACATTGAAATGGATAAAGGCAAACGGTGGAGTTGATGGTATGAATAAAAGAAATACTGAAAAAGCAGAAACATTATACGCAGAAATTGAAAGAAATAAATTATTTAAAGCAACAGTAACAAAAGAAGATCAGTCAATTATGAATATTTGCTTTGTAATGAATGACAAATTTAAAGATCTGGACAAAGATTTTCTTGAATTTGCAACTCAAAAAGGAATGATTGGTATAAAAGGACATCGTTCTGTTGGAGGTTTCAGGGCATCTGTTTATAATGCATTAGATATTGAAAGTATTAATGCTTTGGTTGATGTGATGAAGGAATTTGAAGAAGCACAATAGTGTTGTGAAATTAGAACAATAATTATCTAGTAAAATAGGAAAAAATAGTTATAAAATTAGGAAAAGTAGTTGCTTAGTGAATTTTGGAACACTATCTTATTTAAATTTTATTTTTCCTAATTAAACTAAAAACCCTAAAATACTAATTAACTAAATAACTATTTAAAAATGAAAATATCAGTAGCAACAGAAAAACCATTTGCACCGAAAGCAGTAGAACTTATTAAAGAAGCAGTTAAAGATGCAGGATTTGAATTTGGACTTTTAGAAAATTATGAAAATAAAAGTGATTTAATTGAGATTGCCCAAAATTCAGATGCTATAATTATTAGGAGCGATAAAGTTACAATAGAAGTAATTGAAGCAACCGATAGATTAAAAGTGATTGTTAGAGCAGGTGCAGGATACAATAATATAGATTTAGAAGCTGCATCTGAAAAGGGAATAGTTGTTATGAATACTCCCGGTCAAAACTCAAATGCAGTTGCAGAACTCACTGCCGGAATGATGATATATATGGCAAGAGGAAGATACAACGGAAAATCTGGAACAGAGTTATTAGGAAAAACGCTTGGGATTCACGCATATGGAAATGTTGGCAAAAAAGTTGCCACAATTGCAATTGGTTTTGGAATGAAAGTGTCTGCTTTTGATGCCTTTGTTAAAAAAGAAGATATCGAAAAGGATGGGATTAAAGCATATAGTTCTGCAGATGAATTATATTCAAACAATCAATATATTTCTTTACATATTCCTGCAAATGAAGATACTAAAGAATCAATTGATTATGAGTTGCTTTCCAAAATGCCTAAAGATTCAGTACTTGTAAATACCGCAAGAAAAGAGGTTGTGAATGAAGATGATATGCTAAAATTAATGGAAGAAAGAGATGATTTTATTTATATTTCAGATATTGCACCCGTAAAAAGAGCTGAATTTGAAAAAAGATTTCCAAATCAGGTTTTCTTTACTCCCAAAAAATCAGGAGCACAAACTGTTGAAGCAAATTTAAATGCAGCATCAGCATCAGCATTTCAAATAATTAATTTTTTTGAAAAAGGAGATACTACTTTTCAAGTTAATAAATAGTGATTTATTTTATTGTAACTTTATCAAAGTTCTAAACTTTTAGTTCTCTCCTAAAAGTATAAAAAAAACATGAAATGACCTATTTAGTGTCGGTGTGAATTTGTTAATTAGTTGATTATAAGACAATAATATTACTGGCATTTTGCAAAAATATTCACACTGAC
>CAMZKL010000064.1 GCA_947311255.1 uncultured Chlorobiota bacterium
GTGTTCCTATGTGCAGAATAACACAACTTTTTTAAAAAGAAATAATAAAGCAACTTTCTCAATATAAATTAATTAGAAAACTTTAGACACATGAAACACACACGACAATGATTTTAATACTCAAAGGCATGATTATAACCCTGCATACAAATTACTTGCCTAACAAAGCAAGTGTTCCTATGTGCAGAATAACACAACTTTTTTAAAAAGAAATAATAAAGCAACTTTCTCAATATAAATTAATTAGAAAACTTTAGACACATGAAACACCCATTATTTGAAAATTCAAGTCCTTTTTTAAAGTTAATTTTCTTCTTTTTTATTATTTTAGGTTCGTTTCTTATTTTTTTATCAATAGGAACACTATTTGCGGTACCAATTTTCGGAATTAATATTTCTGATTTTGGATACTATCTTGATATTAAAAATCCAGATAATATTCCTTTTATAAAGTTTATGCAAGCAATTCAGCATATGGGAATGTATTTAATACCGCCAATTATTGCTTCATACATTTATTCAAGAAGACCCAGAACTTATCTAAAAGCAAATTTTCAATCTCCAATATTTCTTTTTGTAATAACCTTTGTTATGGTTTTAGCTGCAATTCCTTTGAGCAGTTATTTTGGTTCTTTAAATTCTCAAATGTCTTTGCCCGAAAGTTTGTCGGGCTTGGAAAATAAACTAAAATTAATGGAAGAAAAAGCAATGGAGGCTACTTTACTTTTTCTTAATGTTTCATCAGTTAAAGGGCTATTTGTTAATTTGTTTATTGTTGCTGTACTTCCTGCAGTTGGCGAAGAATTTTTTTTTAGAGGAATAATACAAAAACTTATAAAAGATTGGACAAGAAACATTCATATATCAATTTTTATAACAGCAATTATATTTAGTGCGGTACATATGCAATTTTTTACTTTTTTGCCACGATTTTTATTGGGAATGTTGTTCGGATACCTTCTTTTTTGGTCTAAAAGTATTTGGTTACCAATTTTTGCACATTTTGTAAATAATACAGTTTCAGTTTTGGTTTTTTACTTTTCCGAAAATATTAGTAGTTTTGAGCAAACAGAAACAGAAATGATGCAACCATCTGCACTTATTCCTGCATTTATTTTGTTTTGCAGCACTTTATATTTTTTTTATTATTATACGACAAATAAAAAAACATCTAACTTGTCATAAAATTTATTCTTGAAAAATAGTTGAATTTAAAATTTTTCCATTTTTTAAGAAAGATAATTTTCCTTTAATTTCGGGATTTGTTAAGGTTTTTGTTTTTGAAGATAGTTTATAGCTTATTTTAATTGTTTTATTCGAAGGTAAGTTATAAAAAACATATTGAATAATATCTGATTTTTTATTTATAACAGCTCCTTTTGAATTATCCTCTGAAAACTCAAAATTTTTTGGAATTTTTTCTGACAAACTATAAGAACCTTCTTTTTCAGTTTTAAGAATTAAATCAACCATGTAAAAATTATTTAATTCATTAAAAGTAATTTTTCTTTTACAGTAAGCACCTTTTAGTTTGGAATTATAAAAGGAAAGATTATTTTTTCTTTTATCATTTAAACTAGATGTGTTCCTATAAATTCGTATAATTTTTGGAGTTAATTTAAAAGTTGCTTGTTTAGATCCAACCATGTAGTTTAAATTTCCTGAAATTTTAAAATTTCCGGTAACACCAACCATAGAAGAAATTTGATATTTTACTGAGAATTTGCTTTCTTTTGGGCTTCTTAGCCAAGTAAGTTTTAAAATATTGTTTTCAAAAGTATAAGAAGCACCAAAGGAGTCAATCATTTTAATAAAAAATCCTATGGGCAATTTTTGTTTAAAAACAGTAAAGTTTAGTGCACCTTTTGGTTTTGAAATTGTTAGAACAACATCAGCATATTCTCCTTGAATTATTTCATTTGGAATATCAAATTCAGCAGAAAAGCTATTCTGAGAAATAGATATTTGAGATGCAAATAATAGAAGAAACAATATTATATTTCTCATAAATTATTTTTTTATTGCAACAATACCTGGCAAATCTTTACCTTCAAGAAATTCTAACATTGCACCGCCACCTGTTGAAACATAACTAACTTTGTCTTCCAATTTGTATTTTTTTATAGCTGCAACAGAATCTCCTCCTCCAACAAGAGTATAACATCCATTTTTTGTTGCCTCAACAAGAGCATTTGCAATTTGTTTTGTGCCATTTGCAAATTTTTCCATTTCAAAAACTCCTGCCGGTCCGTTCCATAAAACTGTGGAAGAATTTTTAATTATTTTGGCAAATATGTCTATGGTTTTTGGTCCTATATCAAGTCCCATCCAACCATCTTTTATTTCATCAACAGCTGTTTCAATTGTGTTTGCATCTTCTGCAAAATTATCTGCATTAATAATATCAACAGGAAGAATTAGCTTTACATTCAAATCTTCTGCTTTTTGAACTAATTTATTTGCTGTTTCTAAAAATTCATCTTCAACCAAAGAGTTTCCAATTTTTCCTCCCCTTGCTTTAATGAAGGTGTATGTCATTCCTCCTGCAATTATCAGGTTGTCAACCTTTTCCAACATTTTATCAATAACCGTAATTTTTGATGAAACTTTTGCTCCACCTAAAATTGCAGTAAATGGTTTTTTATTATTTTCTAAAACTTTTTGTAAACTGCTGAGTTCTCCTTCAATTAAATATCCAAACATTTTATTTTCGGGGAAGAAATCTGCAATTATTGCTGTTGAGGCATGTGCTCTGTGTGCAGTTCCAAATGCGTCATTTACATACACATCTGCTAATTCGGAAAGTTGTTTAGCAAAATTTGTATCTCCTTTTTTTTCTTCTGGATAGTATCTTAGGTTTTCAAGCAATAAAATATCTCCATTTTTCATTTCGGAAATTTTATTCTTTACATTATTTCCAATACAATCATTAATAAATATAACTTCTTTGCCAAGCAATTCTGAAAGTTTAGGTGCTATATTTTTTAATGAAAATTTTTCTTCTTTTGCTTTTGGTCTGCCAAGATGGGACATTAAAATTACGGAACCTGTTTCAGCAATTTTTTTAATTGTTGGAATTGCGGCTTGTATTCTTGTTGCATCAGTAACTTCAAGATTGTCGTTTAAAGGGACATTAAAATCTACTCTTACAATTACTTTTTTATTTGTGAAATCGAATGAATTGATATTTTGCATAATTTTGTTTTTAAAATTTATGCAAAGTTAGGTTTAAATTTTAAAACAAATAGTACGAAAAAAGAATTTTATATACATTTTTGAACAAATTCTTTAATTTTGTATTTTTTAAATTAAAGATATTAAATATTTATAATAAAAATTTTGATACTAAAAGTTTTTATTACAACAAGTTTATGAAGTTATGTAATCTGTTTAATATCAGTTAATTATGTGATTATATAAAAATGAAAACAATTTTAGCAATAGAATCTTCATGTGATGATACTTCGGCAGCAATTATCCAAGATGGATGGTTGCTTTCCAATGTTACAGCAAACCAAGAAGTTCATAAAAAGTATGGAGGGGTTGTGCCGGAGCTTGCTTCGAGAGCTCATCAAGCAAATATAGTTCCTGTTGTAGATTTAGCTATTAAAAGTGCAGGTTTAAAGATTTCGGAAATAGATGGAATTGCATTTACAAGGGGCCCTGGTTTATTGGGTTCTCTTCTTGTGGGAGTTTCTTTTGCAAAAGGTTTTGCATTAGCAAATAATATTCCTTTGATTGATGTTAATCATCTTCATGGCCATATTTCTGCCCTGTTTTTGAAAGAAAAAGGTGTTGAACATGAAAATCCTAGTTTTCCATTTATAACTTTGTTGGTGTCTGGTGGTCATTCTCAAATTATTGTTGTTAAAAGTTTTTTCGATAAAGAAATTATAGGCGAAACTATTGATGATGCTGCCGGAGAAGCATTTGATAAAAGTGCAAAAATTATGGGATTGCCTTATCCGGGAGGTCCTTTGATTGATAAATATGCTAAAAAAGGAAATCCGAAAGCATATAAGTTTACAAAACCAAAAGTTGGAGATTTGCAGTTTAGTTTTAGTGGGCTTAAGACTGCAATTTTATATTTTATAAGAGATGAGGTGAAGAAAAATCCTGATTTTGTTAAAGAAAATCTGTATGATATATGTGCTTCAATTCAATTTACAATTGTTGATATTTTAATTGAGAAGTTAAAAAATGCCATTAAACAAACAGGAATAAACGAAATTGCTATTGCAGGTGGTGTTTCTGCAAATTCCGGACTTAGAAATACTTTAAGGAATGAGGCTTTAAAAAATAATTGGAAACTACATATTCCGGAATTTAAATATACTACTGATAATGCTGCAATGATTGCAATAACGGGTTATCATAAGTTTTTAGAATCTAATTTTGCAGAGCAATCAATAACAGCAGAAGCAAGATTGAAAGATATTTAATCGCAATATATTAAATTTTACTATCTTTGTAAATTATCAAAAATTTTAATATTATGAACAGAATAGGAGAATCAGAATTAATAATTAATGCAGATGGAAGTATTTTTCATTTACATTTAAAACCTGAAATGCTTGCAGAAAATATAATTCTTGTAGGCGATCAAGATAGAGTAGGAATGGTTTCTAAATATTTTGACAGTATTGAGTTTGAAGTTCAAAATAGAGAATTTAAAACTCATACAGGTACATATAACGGAAAAAAAGTTTCAGTTTTATCGACTGGAATAGGAACTGATAATATTGATATTGTTGTAAATGAGTTAGATGCACTTGTAAATATTGATTTGGAAAAAAGAGTTCCAAAGAAAGAGCATAAAACTTTAAATTTAATAAGAATTGGAACTTCGGGTGCTTTGCAGGGAGATATTCCTGTTGATACTCCTGTTATGTCAGTTACTTCAATTGGTTTTGATGGTTTGTTAAACTTTTATGAAGGAAATGAAAAGCTTGGAAATGATGATATAAGAAATTCATTTAAAAAACATACTAATTGGAATGAGAAATTACCAAACCCTTATTTTGTTGATGCTTCACAATATTTGATTGACAAAATTGGAGAAGGAATGATAAAAGGAATTACTATATCTGCTCCTGGCTTTTATGGGCCACAGGGCAGAGTTCTGAGGTTAAACACAATAGATAATAATTTGAATGAAAAAATTACTGCGTTTGATTTTAATGGTAGAAAAATTACAAATTATGAAATGGAAAGTTCTGCAATAGCTGGTCTTTCTAAGTTGTTGGGGCACAATGCAATAACAATTTGTAGTATTATAGCAAATAGAATTCGCAAAGAATACAGCCAGGATTACAAAATTGCTGTTGATAAGTTAATAAAAACTGTTTTAGATAGACTTACTTCATAAAAACTTATGAGAAAAGAAAGATTAAATGCGTTAATTAATTTGTTGGATGACACTGATTATCAGGTTTACAATGTAGTGCGCGAAAAATTATTGGATGCTAATGAAAAAATAATTCCTGATTTACAGATTGCACTAGATTTGTCGGAAAATGATTTGTTTGTAGAAAGAGCGTTTTCAATTATTAACGATTTAAGATATAAAAAACTTGATGATGAATTTATTGAAAGTCTTGAAAATAAAAATGATTTATTGTATTTAAGTTTTTTGATTTCAAAATACAAATATCCGAATATAGAATTTGAAGAAATTGAGAATAAATTAGATGATATTGTAAATGAAATAAAACAAAATGTAAATTTTTATAGTTTAACAGGGCTTCAACAAATTAGAAGAATAAACTATATTTTATATGTAAAACAAAAATTTTCCGGTGATTTTACAAATGTTTTCAATCCAAAAAATTCATATATCAATAAAGTTCTTGAAAGAAAAAAAGGGAACGATATAAGTTTAGCAATAATTTATTTGTTTATCGCCCAAAAATTAAATCTTCCAGTTTATGGAATTGATTTTCCTGGAAACTTCTTACTTGTTTTTAAGAATAATACCATTAATGAATCTTTGTTTTATATAAACCCTATTAATAAAGGTGCAATCGTTACAAAAAAAGATATTGATGATTTTATTAAAAATAATAAAATTAGAAGAAGTACAAAACACTATGAGATATGTGAAGATAATTTAATTGTTAGAAGATTAACAAGTTTTCTTATGCACTCTTACATAAAAAAGAATGATGTTGAAAACACCAATGATGTTAAACATTTATTGAGTTTAATAAAAAGATAGCTTATGAAAAAGGTAAATGTTTTATTATTGATTTTAGGGATTTTTATGATTGTTGTTTCATTTTTAAATTATTTGATGAACGATGACCATGTTACTCTTGGCATTTTTATATTTTCAGGGGTAGGTTTTGTGCTTTTGTCAATAAAAAATAAATATAGTGGTGGAACTGCAAATAGACTAAATAAGTATGCAATGACACTTTTTTTTGGTGCTGTAGTAATTCTTTTGTATTGGGTGGCGAGGGTTAAATTTAATGTTTTTTAAAAAAGTAAAAATCAATTCAAATTAAATTCAATTCCTTGAATTTTTTTTAAATCTGAAATTAATTTTGAATTAACAGAAACTTTTTTTGACCTTGAGAAAAAATTCAAATTAAAATTTTTATCACTTTCAATAATATTAATGTTTAATTCTGTTTTCCCTTTATAAGTTTCAATAATTTTAACAATATCTTTAATAAACTTTTCTGATATTTCTTCAACAGGAACTTTAATTGTTAAAGATTTTATCATTTTATTTTTTGCTTCTGATAAAAGCTCAATTTCATTTATTTTAAATTCTAAATCATTTGCATCTTTTGCTTTGTATCTCTCTTGAACTCTTCCGCTTATTAACACAGATAAGTCTTTTGTAAAATAATTTTTATATGTTATATAATCTTTGCCGAAGATATAGAACCTATGAGATGTTCTATAGCCCTCAAGAGTTATACTTCCATATGCTTTGCCTGTTTTTGTGGTTCCATTAAAAACTTCCGTTATAATTCCTGCAATTTTAAGGTTTTTCCCTTTTAAGGTTTTTAAATCATTAAGTTCAGAAACATCTGCATTGCAATAAGTTTCAATTTCTAATTTAAAAATGTCCAAAGGATGTTCAGAAAGATAAATTCCTATTATTTCTTTTTCTAATTTTAAACGGTGAAGTTTTGCCCATTCTTCAATTTGAGGAACATTGGGTTTTTTAATTTCTATTGTTTCTTCTCCGAAAATATTTCCTTGATTTGATATACCTCCATTTTGAAATTTACTTCCAAATCTTAAACATTCTTCAATAAAAGTAGCATCATTTCCATTATTTGTTGCAAAATATTGACTTCGTTTTATATTATCTGTTTCATCAAATGCTCCTGCTGTTACTAATGCTTCAACAGTTCTTTTATTAACTGACGATAAATTTACTCGTTCAATAAAATCTAAAAAACTTTTGTATTTTCCGTTTTTTTCACGTTCAATAATTATGTTTTCTACTGCACCTGCACCCACATTTTTTATTCCACTCATTCCGTATCTTATTTGCCCTTTTTTATTTACTGTAAATGATGCAAAACTTTCATTTATATCCGGCAAAAGTACTTCAATTCCCATACTTCTTGTTTCACTAAGTATGAAAGATACTTTTTTAATGTCATTTAAGTTTCTTCCAAGAACTGCACTCATAAATTCTCCCGGATAATGAGCTTTTAAGTATGCTGTTTGGTATGCAATATATGCGTAGCATGTTGAATGTGATTTGTTGAAAGCATATTCTGCAAATTTTTCCCAGTCTTTCCATATTTTTTCTATAATTATTTCATCATGACCGTTTGCTTTACAACCATCAACAAAAGTAATTTTTAGCTTTTTCATATCTTCAATAATTTTCTTTCCCATTGCTTTTCTTAACGAGTCGGCTTGTCCTTTTGTAAAATTAGCAATAGTTTGAGAAAGAAGCATTACTTGTTCTTGATATACTGTTATTCCGTATGTTTCGCTTAGCTGTTCTTCCATTTCGGGTAAATCATAAACAATTTTTTGTTTGCCATGTTTTCTTGCAATAAAATCAGGAATATACTCCATTGGACCGGGTCTGTATAGGGCATTCATTGCAATTAAATCTTCAAAACGGTTTGGTTTTAAGTTTTTTAAATGTTTTTTCATACCGTCTGATTCAAATTGAAAAACTCCAGTTGTAGCTCCATTTGAATATAACTGAAAGGTTTTTTCATCGTCTAAGGGTATATTGTCAATATCAATGTCAATGCCTTTTGATAGTTTTATGTTTTTTATGGCATCCATTATTATTGATAGAGTTTTTAATCCGAGGAAATCCATTTTTAATAACCCAATGTCTTCAACGTGTTTGCCATCGTATTGAGTTGCTTTTAAATCTGAACCTTTAGCATTTGAAAGAGGCACATAATTTTCTAAGTCTTCTTTTCCAATAATAATTCCACAAGCATGAACACCTGTGTGCCTCACGGAACCTTCAAGAGTTTGAGCAAGTCTTAATGTTTTTTTTATTAGGGGGTCGTTTGAATTTAATTCATCTTTTAATTCTTTTACTTGATTGAATGCTTTTTCAAGAGATATTCCTGCAACCTCAGGGACTAATTTTGCAAGCCTATCAGATTCTGACAGGGGGAGTCGTAAAACTCTTGCAACATCTCTAATTGATGATTTTGCAGCCATTGACCCAAATGTAATAATGTTTGCAACACGTTTTTTGCCATATTTATCTACAACCCATTTTAAGATTTTTTCTCTACCATCGTCGTCAAAATCAATATCTATATCGGGCATTGAGACACGATCCGGATTTAAGAAACGCTCAAAAAGAAGTCCATATTTAAGAGGGTCAATATCCGTAATTTTAAGAGAATATGCTACGACAGAACCGGCTGCAGAGCCTCTTCCTGGGCCTACTGAAACACCCATTTTTCTTGCAGCATCTAAAAAATCCCATACAATTAGAAAATAACCTGGAAATTCCATTCTAATAATTGTATCTAGCTCAAAATCAATACGTTCTTTAATTTCATCTGTTATAACGTCCCATCGTTTTTCAGCCCCTTTATAAGTAACGTGCCTAAGATATTCATCTTCTGAACTGAAACCTTCGGGCAGTTGAAACTTTGGCATAATAGGATCTTTATTAAGCTCATAAGTTTCAATTTTATCTGTAATTTCTTGTGTAGTCTCAAGTGCTTCCGGATATTCAGAGAAAAGCTCTGCCATTTGCTCAGGAGTTTTCAAATATTCTTCTCCTGAATATTTCATTCTTGTGGGGTCATCTAAATCTTTGCCAGTACTTAAAGCAATTAAAATGTCATGTGCCTCAGCGTCTTCTTTGTTTATGAAATGAACATCATTGGTTGCGATATACTTTATATCTAATTTTTGCGAAATTTTTATAATTTCTTTATTAACAATTTCTTGAAAGTGTAATGTTTTTTTATCTTTTTCGGGATCTCCGGTTTTATGCCTTTGCATTTCCAAATAGTAATCTTTACCGAAAATCTCTTTATATTTTAATGCAATTTTTTCAGCGGCATCAATATCTTCTTGCATAATTGCTCTTGGAACAGAACCTGCTAGGCACGCAGAAGAAACAATTAAACCTTCTGAATATTTTGCTAATAGTTCCATGTCAATTCTTGGTTTTCTGTAAAAACCTTCGGTGAAACCATAAGTAACTAATTTCATAAGGTTATGATAACCAACAAGGTTTTTTGCAAGAATAATAAGATGGTCAGATTTTTTATCTTTTTCCTTATCTCTTCTTGTTCTAGATTTTTTTGCAATATATACTTCGCAACCAAGAATTGGTTTAATGCCTTCTTTTACAGCTGTTTTGTGAAAAGATTTTACTCCGAACATATTTCCATGATCTGTAATTGCAACGGATTTCATCCCAACCTCTTTAACTCTTTTAATAAGTTTTGTTATTTCAGAAGCTCCATCCAATAAAGAGTATTGTGTATGTAGGTGTAAATGAGTAAATTCAGGCATTTTGTTGTGTTTTTAAATTGAAAAATACAAGAGTTTACAAAAGTAAGAAATAAGATAATACATATCTTTAACTGTTAAAAGAAAGTTAAAATAAAAAAGTTTGAAATCCTAATTGTTTGAATATTTGACCTTTAACCCGTATTATTTATGCGTTTTTTCTTTTTTTATGAGACGAGGCGACAAACTTTGCAGCTGTATATGAATACTGCAAAGAGTTTGCAACATTCTTTTCTGTTTAAAGAAAAGACCTCAGGAAAAGAAAA
>CAMZKL010000065.1 GCA_947311255.1 uncultured Chlorobiota bacterium
ATGTAGAAGGACCATCGAGGTCTTTGGAAGATGCAATAAAACGTGCAGGCTTGCAAGTTGCTGACATTGACTATGTTAATGCTCATGCAACATCAACACCAGTAGGAGATGTAAGTGAAGCCCAAGCGTTATTTAATGTTTTTGGAAGTAAAACTCCTATAAGTTCAACAAAATCAATGACAGGGCACGAAATGTGGATGGGCGGAGCAAGTGAAGTTATTTATTCTATGCTTATGGCACAAAATGATTTTATAGCACCAAATATTAACTTTGAAAAACCCGACGAATATTCCGCAAAAATTAATATTATTGCAGAAACAAAAAAAGCAAAGATTAATACATTCCTATCAAATTCTTTTGGTTTTGGAGGCACTAATTCATCTTTAGTTATTAAAAAATTATAAATTATAAATTATATAAAATGAAAAAAATTACATTAACAATTATTATAGCAATGTTTTTATTTGCTGGAAAATCACAAGCTCAAACAATGTTTGGAAATACTGCTCAAACTTTATCTAATAAAGTTCTTTCATTAGGAGTAAATGCAGCATCAACAGTTCAAAATTCAACTTTATTAGCAACAGGAAGTCTTGCATATTTTTTTCATTTAGGTTATGGTACAAGTAGAACAACAGATTTTGGAATAAACGTCGGAAAAGCTTGGGGAACAATGTATTATGGTCTTGATTTTGAAAAAAGTCTTGTAAAAAATGGGGATTTTTATGTTTCTGGAACTTTAGGAGGCCATTATTGGGGAACAGCTGGTGCTGATGCAGATTTAATTGCTTCTGTAAAAATAAATGACTTTTACTTAACAAGTGGAATTGATGTCGATATTAATCCAATTAAACAATCAAATGGTACTGTAATAATTTATGTACCGGCATATGTACCCGTAACTTTTGAGTTTAACCCAAATAGCAAAATGGCTTTTACATTAGAAGCAAATATTGCAATAAATTCACCTGCATTTACAACAGTTGGAGCAGGAATTAATTTTTATTTTAAATAAAAACAAGATACCCTGCGGGTTTTAAAAACCCGCAGGGTATTGAACAAATACTATTAAATTAAATAATAAAATAAATGGAAAGAAAAGAAATAATAGAAAAAGTAAATCATTTTCTAATAGAAGATATTGAATTAGAAGAAGAGGTAATAAAACCAGAGGCACATTTAATTAACGATTTAGCAATTGACAGTCTTGATATTGTTGATATTATAGTTCTTATTGAAGATAATTTTGGGATAAAAATTAAAGGTGAAGAATTAGCAGGTGTTAGTACGCTTGGTGCATTTTATGATTATATTGAAGAAAAGTTAAATAAATAATAGCTTGGAAGATAATATTAAAGACAAAAAAAAATGGGACGGAAAAACCAAAGGAGGATTGTCGGGACATAAAATTTTTGTTTTTTTAATTAGTAAATTTGGTTTAAATGCTGCATATTTCTTATTGATATTTGTGGCATTTTGGTTTGCAGTATTTTCACGAAAAGGTTCAAAAGCACAATTCTATTTTTTTAGAAAACGTTTTAAGTATTCTTATTTTAAATCATTAATAAGTGTCCTAAAAAACAATTTTACTTTAGGACAAGTTCTAATTGATAAAGTTGCAATTTTATCTGGTTTAAAGCATAAATTTACTACAGAACATACAAATTCTGAAGTAATAGAAAATATGGTTAAAAATCAAACTGGAGGAATACTTGTTAATGCACATATTGGCTCTTGGGAAATTGCAGGTCAGTTACTGGAGCGTTATAATGGCAAAATTTACCTTGTAATGCTTGTTGCAGAGCATGAAAAAATAAAAGAATTTGTATCTTCAGTAACAGAAAAGAAGATTGAAATTATTCCTATTACTGAAGACGGCTCTCATTTGCTTAAAATTGAAGAAGTTCTTAAAGATAAAGGAATTATTGCTATGCATGGCGACCGATTTGTTGAGGGAGCACAAACTGCAAAACATGAGTTCTTAGGAGAAGATGCACTTTTTCCAACAGGACCATTTCGTTTAGCAGCAAAATATGGAGTGCCAATTTCTTTTGCAACTGCATTTAGAGAAAAAGGCAAGCATTATCATTTTTATGCAATGTTGCCAATTTATGTAAAAAACCCAGGAAGTTTAAAAAAGAGAAAAGAAGAAATTAATAAAAGTATGAAAGTATATCTTTCAGAATTAGAAAAAATGATTAAAAAATATCCTTTACAATGGTTTAATTACTATCAGTTTTGGGAAATATAAAAACAAATATAAATGGCAAGAAATTACGGAAATGACGAAAAATCAGCTTTACAAGCAAAAACAGATGCTCAAAAAATTGCATTTGCTCCAATAATGTTTCAAGCAGCAAAAGCACTGAGAGATTTTGGTGTTTTAACTTTTTTAAGAAAAAATAAAACAGGAAATACAGTAAAAGAAATTGCTGACTTTGCTAAACTTTCTGAATATAGTACTTTAGTTATTTTAGAAGCAGGTTTAAGTTTGGAAATGATTTATGTAAAAGATGATAAATATTTCCTTACAAAAACAGGATATTTTATGATTGCCGATAAATTAACACGTGTAAATATGAATTTTACACATGATGTTAATTATAAAGGATTTTTTCATTTGCAAGAATCATTGAAAGAAGGAAAACCCACAGGTCTTCATAAAGAATTTGGTTCATGGTCAACAGTTTATGAAGCCCTTTCTGAAATGCCAGATACTTTTAGAGATAGTTGGTTTGGTTTTGACCATTATTATTCCGATGATTCTTTTGCAGAAGTAATGCCAATTCTTTTCAAAAATAATCCAAAAAAGATTATGGACGTTGGTGGCAATACCGGAAAATTTGCAATAAAATGTGCAGAGTATAACAAAGAAGTAAAAATTACAATCCTTGATTTACCGGGGCAACTAATTGATGCCAATAAAAATATAAAAGAAAATGGTTTTGAAGACAGAATTACAGGAGAACCAAATAATTTGTTAGATTTCACAAAACCATACCCAAAAGGACATGATATTATTTGGATGAGCCAGTTTTTAGATTGTTTTTCTGAAGAAGAAGTAATAAATCTTATAAAAAATGCAAAAGATGCATTAGACGAAAGTGGCAAATTATACATTATGGAAACCCTTTGGGATTTGCAACGATTTGATGCGTCAATTTATAGCTTACACGCAACATCACTTTATTTTACTTGTATTGCAAATGGAAACAGCCGTATGTATCATTCAGACGATATGAAACGTATGGTTAAAGAAGCTGGTATGAAAGTTGCAAAAATACACGAAAATGTGGGAGTTAGCCATACAATTATGGAATGTATAAAGTAAGTTTTTAAAAAATGAAAAAAAATAAATACCCAAATGCAAAACGCATAACATTAGAAACCGAAATAAAAGTTCGGTTTGGAGAAGTTGACTCTATGGGTATTGTATGGCATGGAAATTATGTAAAATACCTCGAAGATGCCAGAGAAGTATTCGGAAAAAAATATGGTTTAGGTTATATGGATGTTTATAACAACTTTGGTTTAATGATACCTATTGTAAAACTTGATGTTGACTATAAGAACCAACTTTTTTATGGTGAAGATGCTGTAATGAAAATTAGCTTAATAGATAATCCTGCATCAAAAATAATATTTGAGTATGAATTAAGACGCAAGTCTGATAATATGCTAATTATTAGAGCATTAACAATTCAAGTATTTATGAATAAAACAAGAAAACTAGAACTAAACACACCTGATTTTTTTGTAGATTGGAAAAAAAATAATTTTCAATAAAATATGCCAATTTTTCAACTTACAGATGAATTAATATTTCCTCATCCTAAATATGCCGAAGACGGAGTTCTTGCCATTGGAGGAGATTTATCGCCTGAAAGATTACTCCTTGCATATCAAAATGGAATATTTCCTTGGTTTAATGAAGATGAACCTATAATATGGCACGCACCAAATCCTCGTTTTATATTATTTCCTAAAAATTTTAAACGCTCAAAAAGTCTTAAATCTTTAATTAAGAAAGATGTTTATAAGTGCTATGTAAATAAGGACTTTAAAGAAGTTATATTGAACTGTAAAAAAATTGAAAGAAAGCAAGATGAAGGAACTTGGATAACTGACGAAATGTTTGAAGCATTTTATAAACTTCACAAACTTGGAATAGCCCATTCTGTTGAAGTTTATAATAAGAATAAAGAATTAGTTGGAGGATTATATGGAGTTAAGCTCGGAAAAATATTTTTTGGAGAATCAATGTTCAGTAAAGAAGCAAACACATCAAAAATTGCTCTTGCATATTTAATTGACAATATACCTTTGGAATTAATTGATGCACAAGTTTATACAAAACATCTTGAAAGTTTGGGAGCTGAATATATTTCTTTAAATGATTTTCTAAAAATGTTACAAGAAAATATTAAATAATATTATTCTGATGTTTTCAAAAAATCGATTTTAAATTCTTTCAGAAGATGTAATGATTTATTCTCTTTTAGCTTTGAAATAATAACTTTTCGTTTATTCTTTAATGAAATACTCAATTCTTTTGCAAATTCAATTTTTGTCATGTTTTTAATCTTATCATCAGACAAACGAGTCTTAAAATCTTCTTCAATGGGCTGAACAATACAAACACATTTTAAAGAGTCTTTTTTCATGTCAATATTTTCGCAATATTTTGAATGTAAATCATTTAAGTTGCTTATATCAAAGTAATACAGATATCCAAATAAGCCTAAACTTACAATAACAACGAGTAATAAAATTAGTTTAACAAACTTTTTTGCAAATTTTAATATCAAATAAATAAGTACAATTATTATTGCTCCAAAAATAAGATAATTAGTATCCATGATTATTGTTTTAAATATATTGTAAAATTAATAAATTTTATCGTTATTTTGTAAAAAAATATTAAAATAATAAATATGAAACACACTTGACAAATATTTTAACCCCAAAGGACACAACTAAACAACACAATGATTTCTTACAGAAAAACAAGTGTTCCTATGTGCAAAACAACACAATTTATTCTAAACACAAAAACATCTCAACTTATTCAATATAAATTAATTAGAAAATTTTAGACAAATGAAAGATTTCAAAAAGAGTAAGGATAATTATAAAACCGATAATAAAAAAAAGTTTAATAAAGAGGATAAAAGAAAATATAATAAAGATGGTAAAAAAAGTTTAAAATCAAAGATGAATTATAAAAACTTCAAAAAAAATAAATTTACTAAAGCAGAAGAAAAAGATAAAGATGTAGATATTTTAATTCGTTTAAATAAATATATTGCAAATGCCGGAATATGTTCAAGACGAGAAGCAGATACATATATTGCAAAAGGGCATGTAAAGGTTAATGATAAAATTGTTACAGAAGTTGGAACTAAAGTTTCCAGAAAAGATAAAGTGAAATTTAAAAACAAAAAAGTATATTTTGAAAAATCTGTTTATATAGTTTTAAATAAGCCAAAAGGTGTTTTAACAACCGTTTCTGATGATAGAGGAAGGAAAACTGTTATTGATATTATAAAATCAAAAGTTCCTGAAAGAATTTATCCGGTAGGAAGATTAGATAAAGATTCAACAGGTGTATTATTATTGACCAATGATGGAGATTTAACCAAAAAACTTACACACCCTAAATACAATAAAAAGAAAATTTATCATGCTTTCTTAGATAAAGAATTATCAAAAGAAAAAGCCGAAGAAGTTGTTGCCGGTGCTGAACTTGAGGATGGATTCATGAAATTTGACACTCTTGCATTTCCTGACCCAAAAAACAAAAAAGATGTTGGAATTGAAATTCATTCCGGTAGGAATAGGATAATAAGAAGAATGTTTTCTCACTTTGGATTTGAAGTTGTAAAATTAGACAGAGTATATTTTGCGGGGCTAACCAAAAAAGATATTACAAGAGGTAGATGGAGACATCTTACTGAAAGAGAGGTTTCTAACCTAAAAAGAGGAAGCTACGAATAGTTTGGGACAATATTTGTGATTGTTTTGTGTTATTAACTTTATTAAAACTAAAATCATAAAAATATAATGAAAAATTTAATTCTAATTCTTATAATTATTATACCGATTAAAATTTTCGGTCAGTTACTATACTATCCAATAACAGAAAGTAATAAAGATAAAAAGCATAAATTATATTTTGAAGACAACCATGAAGTAATTTGGAAAGTTAAACTTAAGAAAAATGTTGTAGCTGTTTTTAAAGATCTACCATACAACACAAGACATTATTATAATGTTGTGTTAGAGAAAGTTACGCCAAAAGAATATTTAATTACAGATAAGTATATGTTTTTTCCTAACAATAAAAGTTTATTAGTTCTTGACCTAAAAGGCAAAATGATAATGAACTTAATTGAAGAACGTGTTAGATTATTTGATAGCACTCAATATGGGAAATTTACAATAACATCACCTGGCGGAAAATGCTCAGGAAATCCTGGAGAAGGATATTTTATGGAATTTTGTGGAAGTTACCTTTTTTACATAACAGGAAAAAAAGTTATCTGTATGAACAAAAACAACTTTGAAATAATACAAGAGTTTGATTTCAAAGACTTTAAAAATAGAGCAAAAGCTCCAAAATACAAGTATATTTTTGAAGCAGTAGAATTTAAACTTGAAATTGAAGGAATGGATTTGGTAGAATGATTAATAACCACCATAAAATTTCCTCATAAACCACTCAGCTGAAAGCAAAGCCAAAATTAAAAAGAAAAGTATTTTGAAATTAATTAAACTCTCTGTCTTTTTTTCACGATAAGAAACAGAAACAATATTGTCATTATTTTCAATAGTTTCTATTAATTCAGATATTTGTGTAGGATAAAATAATTCCCCTCCGGTATTTTCGGATATTTTATAGAGTATATTATGATTTGCTATTGTGTTTTCGGCTTCAATATTTATTGGTACAACAGAAAAAATACCATCTTTTTTGATCTTTTTACCTTTAAAAATAGTTTCTGCAGACCAAGAATAATTTCCTACTTCTAATTTTTCAATATTCAGCTTAAAAGATTTTCCTATTTTATCAAAGACATATTTTTTTGTTTGATTTTCAGAATTAGAAATTTCAATAGTAACATTACCCGTATTAACTAATTCAAAATTACTATCAAAAACCTTTGCCTTCAAAATAAAATTCTGATTTTCAGGGATTATTCTATCTGCAATTATTGTAAGCTGCTCTTTCGTTTCTTTCTGTGTGAGATATTGTACTGTTTTGTTAATCAGTTCATTAAATAAATAGTGATTTTTGTTTAATTTATAATCAAATATCCGCCAACGCCATATTCCTTCACCTGTTAATACAGCAGTTTTATTTCGCCCATTACTATAATTAAAAACAAGAAGTGGAAGACCGGTATTTATATTTTTAACTTTTCTACTAAATAAAACCTGAGCATTACCGCTTATTTTGTACTTTCCAAAAGCAGACAAAATAGGGGGAGCATTTAGACTTATGTTTTCAATATCCGGATTTATATCAAAAAGATTGAAATTTACGTTTAACTTTCCTTGAACTTCATCAGCAGAGTTTGAATACGCACCTGTTAAAAGTCCAGTATTCAAATTGTCAAATTTTTGCAAAGAACTTTGCTCTCCCAAAATATATAAAACCGGAATATTTGATTTTAAAATTTTAGGTAAAACTGTATTTGCCGAATTATATTTTGAGGGTAATTGGTGTAAAATTATTAAGCTATATCCTTGAACTGATTTTGAGAAATTATTAGCAATAAAAACATCAATTTCAAAGTTTTGGTTAAGCTCCAAAGCCTGTTTTATTGCAGAAATGTCTGGATGAGGCGAATTTGCAAGAATTAATATTCTTTGTTTACTATCCGTAACTTCCGTTATAATTTGTTTTGAGTTATTTTTTAAATTTACTTCTCCGTCAATTTCTTTAAGTTTAATTTTTAATTTATGAAAACCCAATTTATCAGCCTTTATTTCAAAATTATATTTTTTAAAAAAATCATTATTTTTTATTGTAATTTTCTTAGATTTTATAAGTTTAGATTCTTCAAATATCTGAATTTCAGTCTGTTTATCTTTCAGTTTTTTGGCTTTTACCGATACTTGTATAGGATATGTATTTTTCAGAAACGCAATTTTATTATGTTTTATATTCGATAAAATTAAATCTTCTTTTATTGTAGTATCCCCTAACGCAATAGTGTAAATAGGAAAATTTATGTTATTAATTCCATAAATAGGATTTGTTCCTTTGTTATAAATCCCGTCACTTGCGAGAATTATTGCACCAATATTTCTGTGATAATACTTGTTTTTTATATCCGAAATAAGCTCTGAAATATCAGTTTGTTTTTCAGAAAAAGAAAAACTATCGGTTTTAAATGTTTTTTCACCAAAAGAATAGCTTTGAAAAATATATCTTTTTTGTTTACTTAGAAAGGCATTTGAAATTTTCTCATTAAACAACTTAATATTGTCTTTGTCGTAACTTACTGATTCTGAATTGTCTTGTGCAAAAACAATTATTGGTTGCTCAATTGTTTTTCCTAATGATTTAACAATAGGAGAAAGTAAAAAAAAAGAAATAATACTTATAGATAAAAATCTGAAAGCAAACATTAAATATCCTACTAGTTTTGATGCTTCAGAAAACTTATCATCTTTTCTGTATAATAACCAAGCAAACAGAAAGCCTGTTGCAATACAAAATATAATAAACCAAATAGGGTATTCTGTTATTAGTGATGACATAATATGTAAAAAAGTAAAAAAATGCTCTTCTACAAAAGTAAAAAAGCATTTCTAATAATCAATATTCATTAAAAAAATAATTTATTTATGTGTTCATTGCACCACAAACATTAATAACTTGTCCGCTAACATAAGATGATAAGTCAGATGCAAGAAAAATACAAGCATTTGCAACATCTTCCGGAGTGCCACCACGTTTTAGCGGAATTCCTTTAATCCATTCTTCTCGAGCTTTTTCCGGAATTTTTGCTGTCATTTCTGTAATAATAAATCCAGGAGCAATTGCATTACTTCTTATACTTCTAGCACCTAGTTCTTTAGCAATTGATTTTGTGAAGCCAATAATTCCGGCTTTTGAAGCAGAATAGTTAGATTGCCCGGCATTTCCACTTACACCAACAACAGAGCTCATATTAATTATTGAACCAGAACGTTGTTTCAGCATTGTTTTTTGCACAGCTTTTGTCATATTAAAAACTGATTTTAAATTTACATTTAAAACTAAATCCCATTGTTCTTCTGTCATTCGCATTAATAAAGTATCTCTTGTAATTCCCGCATTATTTACAAGAGCATCAACTTTTCCAAAGTCATCAACTATCTTATCCATAGTATTTTGTGCATCTTCAAAATTACTCGCATCAGATGCATATCCCTTAGCTTGCACACCAAATTCAGCTAATTCTTTCTCGAGAGCTTCCGTATTTTCGTCTAATTTTAAATCTGTAAATGCAACATTGGCTCCTTGTTTAGCAAATTCTATTGCAATAGATTTTCCAATACCTCTTGCAGCACCGGTTATAACTGCAACTTTTCCTTCTAATAATTTCATGTGTCTAAAATTTTCTAATTAATTTATATTAAATAAGTTACATTATTTTTTGTGTTTAAAATAATTATGTCGTTCTGCACATAGGAACACTTGGTTTATTCGCAAGTAATCTGTATGCTGGATTGTATCATTTGAGTTTCATATTATAATTTTATGTTTTATAACAGACAAAAATATAATTTTTAATGATGTTTTAAAATAAATTATATTCAAAATAAAATTCTAATCTTCATCATCGTCAAAATTTAACCTTTTCAAGTTCTTTTTTTCAACACGCTTTGAAATCCAAATACCAATTTCATACAATAAAATTAGTGGAAGGGTAACCAATATTTGTGAAAAAATATCTGGCGGAGTAATTATTGCTGATAAAGCTAAAATTATTACTAATGAGTGTTTTCTGTATTTTTTTAAAAATTTTGGAGTTACTAAACCTATTTTACTCAAAAAGAAAATTAAAACAGGTAGCTCAAATACAACAGCAGATGCTAAAATAACAGATGTAAATGTTTGAATATATGAACTTAAATTAATTTGGTTTGAAACGCCTTCGCTAACATTATAGTTACCAAGAAAATTTAAAGACAAAGGCACAATTAAATAATAACCAAAAAGTGCTCCAACAGAAAACAAAAGTGAGGCAGCTAAAACTGCACCTCTACTATGTCTAATTTCTTTCTTCTTAAGTGCAGGTTTAATAAAACGCCAAAATTCATTAAAAACAAAAGGGAACGCAACAATTAAACCTACTATCATTGAGACAGTTATATGAGTCATAAACTGTCCTGTCATTTTAATATTTATGATATTGAAAGGAATTTGATTAATACAAATTGCATCAATCCCAATAAACTTACTGAATCTGCACATTAAGTCATTAGTAAAAAAATCAGCCTTTTTAGGTCCAAAAAGTACAACATCAAAAATAAAATCTTTAAAGAAAAAAGCAACTATTGCAAAAATAATAATAACTGCTATTGCTCTAATTAAATGCTTTCTTAATGCTTCAACATGTTCTAAAAATGACATATCTGCCTTTTTATTCTTTCTCATAATAATTTAATCATTTAATTTATACACCTTATATATAAGATCTAAACAAAACCCTCTTTTAACATATCGTGAATATGAATAATACCGTAATAATCTTTATTCTCACTTACAATTAATGCAGTAATATTATTTTTTCTCATCATTTCAAATGCATTCACAGCAAAAACATCAGGCTTTATAGTTTTTGGATTTTCAGACATAATATCTTTTGCTTTAATATCATCTAATGAATTAGTTTTAACAAGCATTCTTCTTAAATCTCCATCCGTAATAATTCCTGCTAATTTATTATTTTTATCTAAAACAGCCGTTGCACCCAATCTTTTTTCTGAAATTTCTATAATAACATCTCTTAATTTATCATCAGCCTTTACTTTTGGAGCGTCCTTAGTATTGTATAAATCTTTAACACGTAGATATAATCTTTTACCTAATGTTCCTCCTGGGTGATATTTAGCAAAATCTTTATCGGAGAAGTTTCTTGCATCTAGAAGACTCACTGCCAAAGCATCCCCAATTACCATTTGAGCAGTTGTGCTTGATGTTGGTGCTAAATTATTAGGACATGCTTCTTTTTCAACTGTTGTAAGAATTATAAAATCAGATTGTTCTGCAAGAAAAGATTCATTATTTCCAACAATTGAAATTAATTTATTACCAAATTTCTTTATAAAAGGAACTAAAACTTTAATTTCTGAGGTATTTCCACTTTTAGAAATACAAATAACAACATCATTTTGTCTTACAATACCTAAATCTCCATGAATAGCATCAGCTGCATGCATAAAAATAGCAGGAGTTCCTGTTGAATTAAATGTTGCAACTATTTTCTGTGAAATTATAGCACTTTTCCCTATTCCGGTAATTATAACTCTACCTTTGGAACTCTTAATTTCATTGACAGCAGCAACAAAATCTTCATTAATAAAATGAGATAATCTTTTTACCGAATTTGCCTCGTTTTCAACTACTTCTTTTGCAATTTTAATAATACGTTTTGAATTCTTCACAACTTTTTTTTAAAATAATATCTTTTCAATTTTTTGTAACAGAAATATTTATTAATTTAGCTACAAATATATTTACAATATTATTAAAATAAGGATTTTTTCAGTTGAAAAAAAAAACTATGAATTTAAAGAATATAAATTTGCCTAAATTATTACAAAAGAATTTTGGCTTTGACTCTTTTAAAGGAGATCAAGAAAAAATTATTGAGAATGTTTTAAACGGAAAAGATTCTTTTGTATTAATGCCTACCGGTGGAGGTAAATCTCTAACATACCAATTGCCATCTTTAATTTTGGAAGGTACTGCAATTGTTATTTCTCCTCTAATTGCTTTAATGAAAAATCAAGTTGATGCAATGCGTGGTTACAACGAAGATGATTCAATTGCTCATTTTATGAATTCCTCTTTGAACAAAACACAATTAAAGCAAGTGAGAGAAGATGTAAAAAATGGAAAAACTAAACTTTTATATGTTGCTCCAGAATCTTTAACAAAAGAAGAAAATTCTGAGTTTCTTAAAACTATTACCATTTCATTTTTTGCTATTGATGAAGCACATTGTATTTCAGAATGGGGACATGATTTTAGACCTGAATACAGAAAAATAAGACCAATTGTGAATGAAATTGGGAGAGCTCCAATTATTGCACTCACTGCAACTGCCACTCCAAAAGTACAGCAAGATATACTTAAAAACCTTGAAATTCTTGATGCAACAGTTTTTAAGGCATCTTTTTATAGGTCAAATTTATATTACGAAGTTAGACCAAAAGTTAAACCTGAAAAACAAATAATAAAATTCATTAATCAAAACAAAGGAAAATCTGGTATAATATATTGCCTAAGTAGAAAAAAAGTTGAAGAACTTGCGGAAGTATTACAAATTAATAATATAAAAACCCTTCCATATCATGCAGGTATGGATTCTAAAACGCGTTCAAAACATCAAGATATGTTTTTGATGGAAGAAGTAGATGTTATTGTTGCAACTATTGCTTTTGGAATGGGAATTGACAAACCGGATGTTAGATTTGTTATACATTATGATATACCTAAGAGCCTTGAAGGATACTACCAAGAAACCGGAAGAGCCGGAAGAGATGGAGGAGAAGGACAGTGTTTGACTTTTTATAGTTATAAAGATATTCAGAAATTGGAAAAATTTATGCAAGGTAAACCTGTTGCTGAACAAGAAATAGGAAAGCAATTATTGCTTGAAACTATTGCATATGCAGAAACTTCCGTTTGCAGACCAAGAATACTTTTAAATTACTTTGGAGAAAAATTACTAACTAATTGTGATAATTGCGATAATTGTTTAAATCCTAAAACTAAATTTGAAGGTAAAGATTATTTAGTTACTGTTTTAAAAGCAATTAAAACTTTAAAAGAAAGATATAAAGGAGAACATGTTGCAAATGTTTTGGCAGGAGTTGCAACTTCTGCAATTAAATCTTTTAAACATGACACTATTGAACTTTTTGGCTCAGGCAGCGAAAAAGATACTAAATTTTGGGAATCTGTTATAAGACAGGCACTTATTCACTACTTTATAGATAAAGATATTGACAATTACGGTCTTTTGAAAGTAAATAAAAAAGGAAATGACTTTATTAAAAAACCTTATTCTTTAGAAATTACAGAAGCACATAGATACGAAGATGAAGGAGAAGATATATCTCTTAAAGTAGGCTCGGGGAGTGGTGCCGGAGATGAAATATTATTTAAAATGTTGAAAGGTTTAAGAAAGGATATTTC
Source organism: uncultured Chlorobiota bacterium (assembly GCA_947311255.1). GTDB lineage: Bacteria > Bacteroidota > Bacteroidia > Bacteroidales > JAADGE01 > JAADGE01. Next base: position 13,424 of record CAMZKL010000065.1, read on the forward strand.
TAAAAAAATGGATGTTCCTCCTTTTGTTATTTTTCAGGATCCATCATTGGAAGATATGGCTACACGTTATCCTGTAAATATTAAAGAACTTTCTACTATTCAGGGTGTTGGTACAGGAAAAGCTAATAAATATGGAAAAGAATTTGTTAAACTTATTAAAGAATATGTTGAAGAAAATGAAATTGATAGACCTCAGGATTTAATTGTTAAATCTGTTGTGAAAAAATCGGGAGTAAAAGTATACATAATTCAAAGTATTGATAGAAAAGTTAATTTAAATGATATTGCGAACTCCAAAGGTCTTTCAATGAAAGAACTCATTAAAGAAATTGAAGCAATAATAAATTCTGGCACAAAGATTAATATTGATTATTATGTTGATGAAACAATTGATGAGGATTATATTGATGAAATTTATGATTTTTTAAGTGAGTCTCAAACAGGCTCAATAAAAGAAGCACTTGAAGAACTTGGAGAAGATAATTTTTCAGAAGAAGAAATAAGACTCGTAAGAATAAAATTTATGTCTGAAATGGCTAATTAAAAATTTAAAAGTATACTGCAAATAAAAAGAATGTTCTCAAATTGAGAACATTCTTTATTTTTTATAAATGCTGCGTGTAAATAAAATATGTTTACTCGTTTTTTTTATGTCTGTTTTTACTAACCTCATACTTAAATAGGGGTCATAAATATCCACTATTTTAAGCCAAGTTCATTTAAACCTTGTTTAAAAACAATATCAACAGGAATACCTGCTTCGTTTACTTTTTCTAAATCATTTTTCAGTTCTTCTCCTATTTTTCCGTTCTCATCAATCCATTTTTTTGCAGCATTATAGTCTCCTTCTCCTTGAATAACAAGTATTTTCTCAGTTAAGGAATTCATGGCCTCTCTCATTTTATCCATATTAACTCTATATGTTCCTGTTTTTGGGTCTTTTTCAAAAGCTCCTTTTTCTTTAAAATAATAAAACCTAAGCATATTTGCTTTGCCATGCGAACTTGATACTCCAAATCTTACCGAGCGAAAAATACTTGCCATAAAAGTAACATAATTATCCATTAAATCTTTTTCAGGAAATTTTCCGTCATCAAAAAGTTTTGTAACAAAAAATAAGCCCAAAATATCTGCTTTACCTTCCTCAATAGTTGTAGAAAGTTCTTTTAAAGCATCATCAACACTTACATTATTATCATTAATTAAATATTTAATGCCTAATCCATGAGCTGTTTCATGAAACATTGTATTCTCAAAAAAGGCATTAAATTTTATGTGTTTTCTTTGGTCTTCTGCAATTAAAACTTTGCTGATAGGAACTAAAATTTTCTCAAATTTGGCTTGCATTGCATTTTTCAATTGTATTCTTCGGCTTCCTTTTGCAAGTTGAACTTTATTGTCGTTAGGTAAATTAATTGCTATTGTTTTGCTGCCAGCATTACAGTCTCCAGCATAATAAACAACATCATAGGCTCCTAAATCTGAGTTTCTTCCGGGTTCTTCTTTTTTATACTTTTCTTTAACAGGAAGTGCTTTCTGCATTTCCGGAAGCATTTTAGCATATTTTGCAAGTTTTTCACTCCATTTTTTATCTTTTATTAAAATAAATGCTTCATGAGCTGCTTTATAGTTAAAAAGTCCGTCTTCATAATTTTCTATTGGACCAACAACAAAATCAATATCATTATTTTTCATGTCCATCCATGCCATATCACTTTCAAAATAATCGTCTGTGAGAAAAGCCTCTGCACGTAGATTAAGATATTTTTTAAACCCTTTATCATCTGCAAGTTCAGCAGCTTGTTTAAGAAGGCTTGAAATCTCTTCAATTTGGTCTTTGTATGCATCGTGGTACCAAATTGATTTTAATTTACCATTTTCGTTTCTTCTTATTAGTGTATATAAAGACGTTTTTTTCGAATCTGTAAATAATTCAAATTCTTCCTTAGTAATATCTTTGGGATAAAAATTTGCACCTTCCGGTTTTTCTTTAATTCCATCAATAAAAGGTTTGTTTCCATTCAAACGTTCCCATGGTCCATAATTTATTTCAATAAATTTCTTTGTATATTCATCAAATTCTTTCTTGAACAATTCATTTTTATTTCCATATGCTTGTGTCCAATAAATTTCATTACAAATATCTGCGGCTTTAAATAGAAGTGGTAACATTTGTTTTTGGTTATCTGTAAGATGTGTAATGTCAGCAGTTAGTCTGAAATCAATAAATTGTTCAGCTTTTTGTTTCATAATATTTTCTGTTGTTATTTCATCTTTGCTTGTATTATCATCATTAACTTTTTCATCTTCGCATGAGGCAAAAACAAAAGCAAGCAGTACAATTAGCGAAAAGTTTAAAAATTTGTTCTTCATTTATAAAAAATTTAAATTTATAGAATATGTTATTTATGGCAAATATAAATGTTTTTAAAATTAAAATTTACAACTTTGTAGAATATTATTCGTTATATTTAAAAAATAAATAAAAAATGAATTCAATAATAAATTTCTCAGAAGCGGCATCTATTGCTTTGCACAGCATTGTGTTAATTTCCAAAACTGATAAATACCTTAATGTTACAAAAATATCTGAATTAACAGGAAGTTCTAAACATCATGTTGCTAAAGTTATGCAAAGATTAGTAAAAGAACGCTACGTAAAATCTATGAGAGGACCTGCCGGAGGGTTTGTTCTTGTTAGAGATCCTGCAGAAATCAATTTTTTAAATATTTACGAAACAATTGAGGGCAAATTTTCTTCTTCTGAGGAATGTCCTTTTCATAAAAAAAAAGAGTGTGTTTTTTCAAAATGTTTGCTTAATAATATAACTGTTAAGATGACACAAGATTTCATTAATTATATGAAAAAACAATATGTTATAGATTATATTTAAGCTAAAAATATAAATTTAAAATCTATTTCCTACTCTCAAACTCATAAAAACCTTCTCATGTGTCATTGGAGCAACAAAATCTGATTTAAAATTAGGATTATATGCTTTTATTGCATCAAGAACTGCAAAATAAACACCTAATCCATATATAAAAGGAGGTTCTCCAACAGCTTTTGATTTTAATATTGCATGTTTATGTCCTTTTGTTTTTAGAGCTTTAACTTTTACACATTTTGGAACAGAATTAATGTCAGGAACTTTATATGAAGATAATGAATTTGCTAAAAGACGACCTTTTTCATCAAATCTTATCTCTTCCATAGTTAACCAACCTATACCTTGAATTAATGCTCCTTCAATTTGCCCCTTATCAATAAGAAGGTTCATACTTTGTCCAAAATCATGAACAATTTCAACCAAATCAATATCAAATATTCCTCTGACAGTATCAACAGTAACAGTTGATATTGCAGTTCCATATACATGATAAGCAAATGGATGCCCTTTTTCTTTAGTTTTATCAAACCAAATTTCAGGGGTTACATAATGCCCCTTTTCAGAAAGTTTAACTTTGTTAATAAAAGCAGTATTAATGAGTTTATTCCAAGTAATTTCAGTTTTTATATTGTTTTTGTACACAAAGCCGTCAATAATTTTTATTTTATTAGACTTTACTTCTAAAATTTCAGATGCAGTTTGTTTTAATCTTTTTAATAAATCTGCACAAGCAATTTTCACTGCATTCCCATTTAAATCTGCTCCTGAGCTTGCAGCGGTTGGAGAAGTGTTTGCCACTCTTGTTGTGTTTGTAGTTTCAATTTTAATTTTATCAATTGAAATTCCAAAAATATGTGTTGCAACCTGTTTCATTTTTGTGTTTACTCCTTGTCCCATTTCGATTGCACCTGTGCTTATTCCAACACTACCGTCTTGATATATATGAACAAGTGCTCTTGCATGATTCATCATAGTGTTTGTAAATGAAATTCCAAAACAAAGTGGTGTAATAGCAATTCCTTTTTTAAATTTTGTATTTTCAATATTAAATTTCCTAACTTTTTCAAATTGTTTTTTTATTGAAAAAAGGCTGTCAGCAACTTTCCATGAATGTTTAGCTTCTACTTTTGTAGCAACTTGTCCATAAGGAAATTCATCGTTTTCTTGTAGTAAATTTGCGTATTGAATCTCATAAGCATTTATTCCAATTTCATCAGCAGCTTGTTGTATTGCAGATTCTAAAGCAAAAAATGCTTGTGGTGCCCCAAAACCTCTAAAAGCAGTATTTGGTGGTGTATTTGTTCTACAACTAAAAACTTTTATTTTTGTGTTTGGAATAAAATAACTTCCAGTTGCATGAAATAATGTACGTTCCATAATTGCAGGAGATAAATCAGAAGAAGCACCAGCATCTTGAATAAATTCAACTTCGTAAAATTGTATTTTTAAATCTTTTGAAAGGCCCAAAGTATATTCTGCAGAATATGGATGGCGTTTTCCTGTCATTCTCATATCATCATGCCTTGAAAGAATCATTTTTACAGGTTTTTTCAGTAAGAATGAAGCAAGAGAAACCATTGCTGCCCAAGGAGTTGCTTGATCTTCTTTTCCTCCAAAACCACCTCCAAGTCTGTTTACATCAACTTCAATTTGGTTCATTGAAATACCGAGTATTTGAGAAGTTATTTTTTGTACGGAAGTTGCTCCTTGTGTTGAAGAATATAGAGTTAATGCACCATTTTCTTTTGGAACAGCATAAGAGCCTTGGGTTTCTAAATAAAGATGTTCTTGTCCACCTGTTTCAGATGTACCTTTTATAATATATTCAGATTTTTCTTTTCCTTTCTCAATTTTTCCTAATTTAAAAGTGCGAGGAGGCAGTATAAAATTTTTATTTTTTTTTGCAATTTTTGGGTCTGTAATTGCTGTTAATTCATCTGCAGTAAATTCAATAAGTTTTTGTGCGTTTCTTGCAATTCTTTCAGACTCAGCGACTATTAATGCAATTGGTTGACCAATAAAATGAACTTCACTCTCTGCAAACAAAGGTTCATCTGGAATAATTGCTCCTACTTGATTTTTTCCGGGTATATCTTTATAAGTAAAAATTTTAATTACTCCGGATAGTTCCTCTGCTTTTTTATAATTTATTTTTATATTTTTGGCATGAGCAATAGGCGAGTTATAGACTAATCCGAATAATGTTCCTTGAAGCTCAGGTATATCATCCAAATATATAGATTCTCCTCTTAGGTGGCTTTTTGAGTCAATATTTTTCATATATATGAAGTTTTAAAAATCAAAAATATGAAAAATATTTATAATTTAAAGTAATTGAATTTAGTTTTAATAATTTTAAATTTTAAGAAGGCAAATTTGTCCTGTCATATTTTAAGAACAATTTGATAAATCATCTCTTTTTTGTATTTTTACGGCAAATTATTTTTTTATGAAGAAGGTTATAGGAATTATTATATTTCTTACAATATATTTTATAAGTTTTTCCCAAGTTGAAATTAAAAAGTCGGAGGAAACAATTGTTGTAAATAATCAAAAATATTATTTACATAAGGTTGAAGCAGGACAGACATTTTATTCTATTTGTAAAGCATATAATGTTTCTCAGCGAGATGTTGCTAAAGCAAACTTGTTATATTCCCCTGATATAAAGGTGGGTATGATTCTTAAAATACCAATAGTTATAAAAGAGGAAATTAATTCTCCTGATTTTTATTTTCATAAAGTTTTAAAAGGAGAAACTTTATTTGCTCTTTCAAAAAAGTATAATGTATCAATTGAAGATATAATAAAACATAATCCTGACGCAAAATATGGAATTAAAACCGACCAAATTTTAAAAATTCCTAATATTAAAAAAGGAAACTTTGATTATGAGGATGACAATATATTCTATTATACAGTTGAATCCGGGAATACATTATTTTCTATTTCTCAGAAATTTGGTGTTTCAATGGAGCTGATAATAAAATTCAATCCTGATTTGGAAGATACTGAAACGTTAGCTTCCGGGCAACTTCTTAAAATTCCAAAAAAAAATCACGATATTCCTGAAGATATTTCTATTGACAGTACTGAAAATAAATCGTATGAACATTTATATTTTGAAGACGAAAATATTGTTCCTTGTTCAAGGTTTATATATGACAAATCTTTAACATTCAATATTGTTGTTCTTTTACCATTTTTTTTAGATGATAATCTTAAAAAGATAAGTAGCTATAGAGATAGCAAAGATAAAATGTTCATTAAAAAAACTAAAAATTTCTACGAGCTTTATGAGGGGATGTTTTTAGCATTGCAAAAATTAAAAAGACAAGGTTTAAATATTAATTTATCTGTTTTTGACACAAAAAATGATGCAAAAACTGTTAAAGATATTATGGATGGGCTAAATTATCCTGAGGTTGATTTAATAATTGGACCTGTATATACTGAGAATGTTAGAATTGCTTCTCATTATGCAAAATTAAATCATGTAAATCTAGTTTCCCCATTATCAAAGAATATTGATTTAATTTCAAATAATCCTTTTATATTTCAAGTTATACCTTCCAAAGAGATGCAAATCAGGCAAACTTCTGAAATGTTAGAAAAAGCACAAGATTCCAGCATTATTATTGTTCATAATGGAACAGAACAAGAAATTAAAGCAATTGAAATATATAAAGAAAAACTTTTAAAATCTTTTTATAATACTGAGCAAAATAACTCAACTAGCATAAAGGTTATTAATTTTAATACTGGTGGAGAAAAAAATATTGAAGATGCTCTTTCTGTTGAGGATGAAAATGTTGTTATAATACCTTCAAATGAAGAGGTTTTTATAACAAGAGTAATTGACAGATTAGATTCAGTTACAGATGTTTATAAAATAAAATTATTAGGTTCTCCAAAATGGAAAAATTATCAAAGTATTAATTTTCATAACTTACAGAGTATGTCTTTTCAATACATATCTCCAATTTTTAAAGATTATACAAACCCTGAATTAAAAGATTTTTTGATGAATTATAGAAGTGCTTATGAAACAGAACCTTCTGATTATTCTTATGAAGGATATGATATTTTATATTATTTTGCAAATGCATTAAGAAAATATGGAAGGCACTTTCAATTTTGTTTGTCTTCTGCTGATATTTTACCAAATAGATATGGAATTGTGCTGGACTTTGATTTTAAAAGGAATAATGAAAATGGAGGTTTTGAAAATAATGGAATTTTTATATTGAAATATGATGAAAATTATCGTTTAATAAACGCAAAAAATATTGAAAAGGAAATACCTTAATGGCACTCCTATATTAACTCTTGTTTTTTTATATACATTTATTTATTATTTTTGATTGTTTGAATTTATAAAAAACAAATAAAATTGAAAACAAAATTTAGATTAAAAATTTTCACTAAATTAATTCTTGGATTTAGTATTGTTCTGTTATCATTCTTAACAGCATATGTTTTTATATACCAAATGCTCTCCCAAAACAAAGAATTAACACACAAAGTTAATAATGATATTGTTCCCTCAATGTCAAATTTAAATAAACTCTCTTCAATAGTTTTTGAATCAAAACATTTATTGAAAAATTGGGTTTTATTTGAAAAAGAAACAAATACACCTGAAAAACATAGATTAATAAAGATTAACCAAAAAAAATATATTGACACAAAATCTGATTTAAAACAATTATCTAAAACTTGGAATGAAAATGAACAATTAAAATTAGAACAGGTTTTTACACTAGCAGACAGTTGGTTTTCTCAACAGAAAGATTTAATGAAAAGATTAAATTCTCCGGAAAAATATGAAGACTCTAATTTTAATTTAAAATTTTATAATCTTGTTCAAGAAGGGGGTCCACTGATGGATTTGGGAGACAACATTAAATCCCAAATTGATGAGATGTATTCTACTAAGAAAAACATTTTGCTTTCTTATAATAATAAAATGGAGAAATCTTTTTTGACTTTTACTAATAGAATTATAATTTCCGGAATTATAGTTTTAATTATGGTAATTTTAATTACTTTCCTATTTGTTAATTCAATGCTTGTTCCTTTAAACTCAATTCGTAGAGTAATATCATCTATGTCGGAGGGAGAACTACCTAAAAAAGAAATTTATACTTCTACAGATGAAATTGGACAAATGGGAAAGGTTTTGAATGAACTAATTATTGGGTTAAGACAAAAAGCAGAGTTTGCAAAAGAAATTGAAGGAGGAAATTTTACAGGGAGTTTTAAAGTTAGCGGAAAAAAAGATTTATTAGGAAATTCTCTCTTAGCTATGAGAAATAGTTTGGCAGAAGCTGATAAACATGAATCTTTGAGAAGAAAAGAAAATGAGGAAAGAAGCTGGATTACGCAAGGGATTTCGGAATTTAATGACATAATTAGAGAACATAGTGGAACACAAGAACAGTTTGCTCTAACTTCAATTAATAAATTAACAAGATATACAAACTCTCAGGTAGGAGGTTTCTATCTTCTTAATGAATCTGATCCTGAAAATATTTTTCTTGAACTTGCTGCATTTTATGCTTATGATAGACATAAATTTTTTGAGGAAAAAATTCTTCCGGGTGAAAATCTTATTGGACAGTGTTATTATGAAAAGGATACAATTTTCTTAACTGATATTCCTGCAGGTTATATTAAAATTTCATCAGGACTTGGTAAAGAAGATGCAAGAAGTTTAATAATTGTTCCTCTAATTTATAATAATAAAATTTATGGAATTATTGAGTTAGCTTCTATAAATATTTTTGAGCCATATCAAATTGAATTTATTGAGAGAGTAGGAGAAATAATTGCATCAACAATTTCTAATATTAGATTAAATAAACAAAAGTCTCATTTTATTGATGAAATAAAAGAAACATCAGATATCCGGATTGTTTCTAAAAACAAATTTGATATTGATAATGAACTAGAAGAGTTAATTTCTGAAAACAATGAACTAATAAAAGAAAATGAGGAGTTAAGAAAACAACTAAAAGGTATTTAATTAATGGGACTTCTAAAAATTCATTTCTATCAAGAAACAAAATATAACAAATAAGATGCGAATAAATTTTTAGAAGTCCCCTTAACTATTTTAAACCTCCCAAACTATATCTTCTTCAACATAATAAATAAATGCAGATGCATCTCGTTTATAAACTTGTTCAATTAAATGTTTGTATTCTAAAATTTGTTGTTTATATTTTTCTTGTTGTTTTCCAAACTTAAAATCAATAACAATTAATGTATCCTCATTTATTAAAACCCTATCGGGTATTCTGATGTCTCCTTTAATAGTTATTAATGCTTCTTCATTTTTAACATCGTATTTATCACTAAACCAGTCTTTTATATTTTTACGAGAAACAACTTCTTCAATTTTCAGTTTTAATTCTTCAGTTTCTTTTTTTGTAATATAACCTTCTAAATACATTTTTTTTAAACTGTCTTCAATATCATCAGAAGTTTTAATTTCAGCAAAAATCTTATGCATTAATGTTCCATAATTTACTTTTTCTTCAATTGCTTCAATACTTTCAATAAAAAAATCTTCTGACCCATAATTTATTTTTACTTTTTCTTGCCAATTATTATTTGGATATTCATCTAATTCATCAAGTGTTACTATTTTCAAATCTGCATTGTTTTCAATAGATTTTATATTCTTTGAATATTCATCTTCTATTAATAATATATTTTTAGAAGCATCAAAATTAACCGCCAAATTTATTAGAGTTGAACAATTTTCAATTTCTTTTGTTGTATTTATTTTCACGGCTTTATATAATAATTGTCCAATATCTTTTATTTCTGTTTCCTTTTTAGCCGGCTCTTTAAAGTATGAATAAATATGTAGCTCTTTTATTGCCCTGGTAAATGCAACATAAAGCATATTTATGGCATCTGTATTAGCAAAAAGGTTTTCGTTAAAATATTCTTCACTAAAATAAGTGTTTATTAATTTTTTGCTGTATTTAATAGGCAAATATTCAAATTGATTAAATGGACTTTTTTGGGAATTTGTCCAAAGTAAAGGAGCATTTTTTGCAAAATGGTCTATGCTCCAATTTGCAAAAGGCATAATTACAACATTAAAAGCCAAACCTTTGGATTTATGAATTGTCATAACTTTTATTGCATCTACTTTATCGGAAATTTGAACAGATTTTGTACGCCCCTTTTCGTCCCACCACCTTAAAAACTCAGACAAATCTGAGTTCTTATTCCTTGTAAAATCAGAAATAACATCTTGAAAAGACCTAATATAAATAAATTCTTCTTTTTCATATTTTAAAGCAAAAAGTCTAATTAACTTTTCAGAAATCTCAAATGTTGATAATTTGGAAAGCTCAAAACTGTTTTCTACAAAATTATTTGGCAGTAAGTCTTTGTAAGTATTATTTTTAACGGATAAGAATATTTCATTAAAATCAATATCATTTTCCGATATTTTCTTTTGGTATTCATATACCAATTGTGCAATATTTATTGTATCATTTTGATTGTGAATGTATTTCATTGCAGAAATAAGCAACTTTATAATTGATGAGTTTCCAATATGAAGGCTATCTGCTGAAATAATTTGATACTTTATTGATTCTTTATTATTTGTTTGATAATCAAGGAGTAAATCTACAACTTCTTTTGCTTCTAAATTTTTTCTAACTAAAATACCTATATCTTTCGGATTGTAATTATCATTTTTCAACAAATTGTTAATCATTTCAGGGAAATTATAATTTCCTTCTTCTTTATCTTCAATTTTTAAATCTTTATCTCTAAATGTAATCTTTACTTTACCTCCAAGTTTACTTTTGCTTTCAGGTACTTTTTGACAGTTTTTTTCGTATGCATCAAGAATAACCTTATTATAACCATCTTTAATCAATTTATCCAATATTTCAGAATTGTTAATTTCTTCTAATTTATTATTATATTGTTTTTGAAGAATTGATGGTAAAATATCAAATATAGCATTGTTAAACTGAATTATGTTTTTTTTACTTCGCCAATTAATATCTAGAGATTTATCTTCCGACATTAGTTCTCCTATGTCTTTTTTTGCTCCAGATAGAAGTAACTTCCAATCTCCACCTCTCCACCGGTAAATAGATTGTTTAATATCTCCTACTATCAAGTTATATAGCCCTTGACTTAATGAGTTCATAATCAATGGTTTAAAGTTTTCCCACTGAAATCCAGAAGTATCTTGAAATTCATCAATTAAAATATTTTTAAAACGATTGCCAATTTTCTCATAAATAAATGGAGCATCATTATCTCCAATAATTTTTTTAAGAAGTAGGGTAGTGTCGCTTATTAAAAGTAGGTTATTTTCACTTCTGTATTCAGGCAAAAAAGCAGCCAAGTCATTTAAAATGCCAAATGAATGAAAACTTTGTAAAACATGAACTGCAGAATAATATTCTTCACTTTCATTCTTAAAAATATCAAAAAACTCTTCAACAATTTTAAGTAAATTATTAATTACAGACTCAATAGTTTCTATTATTTCATTTTCTTCTTTTTGTTTATGCCAATTCTCAATGCCATCTAATGATTTTATAAGCGTTTGGTTTATGTCATCATAAATTTTACTTGGTATTTTTTTATAAAAATGATTTGAAATAATTTTAAATTTATTCCCCAAACTTTCATAATTAATTCCTTTCTTGTCAATAACGGATTTGTATTTTAAAGAAAAAGTGTCCATTTTTTTCTCAAACTTTTTCTTTATAGAATTTAAAAGAGCTAAAAACTTTTCAATTTTTTCTCTTTCATTTTCATTATTGTTCTTATCGAAATATAATTCTTGAAATTTCTCCTTAAAAATTTCATAAGCTAGTTTTTTTATTTCTTCTCTAAAATCCCAATTCTTTCCATCATTTATTTTATGCTCTGCATATTTTAAAAGCCATTTTTGCAAATGCTTATTATCTGATATACTTTTATATAGCATATCGGTTAAGTCATCAATTACTTTTTGAGTATCTAGTTCAATGTCGTATCCCGAACTTAAATTCATTTCATATGAAAATGCCCTGATAACTTTTTGAACAAAACTGTCGATTGTACTTATATGAAAAAGAGAATAGTTATGCAAAATATTATCTCTTACAATATTTGCACGTTTCACAACATCTTCATCATTCTTAAAATTAAGATGCCTCTTTATACTAGCAAAATGATTTGCCTTGTCCTTAAAGTTTATAAGATTATTTAATTCATCAAGGATTCGGGTTTTCATTTCTTCGGAAGCCTTATTTGTAAAGGTAACAGCAAGAATTTTACTAAAATTATCGGGATTTTCCAAAGCAAGTTTTAAAAAATTCTCCGTTAAAAGATAAGTTTTTCCAGAACCTGCAGATGCTTTATATATTTGTAATTTATTCATTATTCCTTTAATTAAAAGATTGAAATTTATTTTTTCTTATTTTTTACAGAAAAAACAAATACTTTTGCAATCACATTCCAAAAATATAAAAAAAAAGAATGCAAACTGATTTTTTAAAAGATATTGATATTTGGTCGCCAGAAATTCTTGCATTGCTTGTTGGAAGTGGTTTTTTAATTGGAATAATAAATACTCTTGCAGGTAGCGGCACTGCAATTGGATATGCTGTTTTTATGGCACTTGGGCTTCCTCCGGCATGGGCAAACGGAACTGTTAGAATTGGGGTTATGCCTCAAACTTTAGCTGCAAGTTTAAATTTCTATAAACATAAACTTTTAAATATTAAAAGTGCACTTTTTATTGCTATTCCTATTACACTTGGTTCAATTGCAGGAGCTGAAATTGCTGTGAACATTGACCAAGAAATTTTCAAAAAAGTTATTGGTGTAGCAATGATAATTATCTTATTTTTTATTTTTTTTAAGCCAGAAAAATGGATAAAAAGCAAAGAAACAAAGACAAAAGTTAAGCATAATTTATTACATTCAGTTCTATATTTTATAATCGGAACCTATGGAGGTTTTATTCATGTAGGAGTAGGGATTTTTTTGCTGATTGCATTGGTAGCAGTTTCCGGCTATGATCTTGTAAAAGCAAACAGTTTAAAAGTTTTTGTAGTTTTTATTTATACACCTTTTGCTTTGGCAATTTTTATGCTTCACGGAGAAGTTCACTATGCTGTGGGGTTGATTTCAGCTGTAGGAAACACATTAGGTGGAATTTTTGCTTCAAAATTTGCAATAAAACACGGAGCAGAACCCTTGCGTTGGTTTCTTGTAGTTGTAATAATTGTATTTACTGTTTATTTATTCAGCTAAAATTTCAAAAAGCATAATAAACTTATTATAAAATAGTTACAATTCAATAAATACTTATTTTTATTTCTGATTAAAATAATAATCTGATAAAAACATATATGCTTTAACTTTCTTATCTAAAATATTCTTAGGAAATTTAGGATGCCCTATATGAAAAGAACCGTTAATACCATAGAAAAGGCTGTCGTTTATATTTTTTTCAAGCAGATTGTTGCCTAATGAAAAATATTCTTGATTGGATAAAGATAGATTAAAAAGAGTAGGGAAGATGTCCTTATGAGAACCAAAGCGTTTTATATTAACTTTATTTTCTCTAATGTATTTTTCAGGAACATATAAATAAAAAGGAACTGAATGTTTGTTAATTTCCTTTGTGTTAGGATTTTCAAAAGGAAATAATGTGTAGCTATTATGGTCGCCTGAAAAACCTATTATTGTATTTTCCCCTAATTTGGAAGACTTAATTTTGGTAAGCATTTTTCCAAACTTATCATTTGTATATTGATAAGATTTAAAACTTAATTCAGCAATCTTATTGTTTGAAATTATGATGTCTTTAATGCTGTCATGAATTTTTAAAGAATATGGTACGTAATTATCCGGAATTTCATAAGGTGTGTGGTTTGATGTTGTAAGTGCAATAATTAATTTAGGTTTGTCGGATTTTTCTGAGAGTTTTCTGTAAATTTCATCAAATAAAAACTCATCATAAACTCCCTATGTGTTAGTACTTGAACCTTTAATGTTTTTTAGAATTACAGATTGTCCGTATGATTCAGAAAAATACTGATTAGGTAGCATCTCATTTAGATTTCGCCAAGCAATTTTTCCTCCTGTAATAAATATAGTTTCGTAACCTGCTTTGTAAAAGGGAAATGCAACAGAAGATTTGTAAGTATTAAAACGTTCCTTAGTGTCTGAAAGAGGCGGGTAGTTCTTGTTCAATAATATGCTTTCTAAACTAAAAATTGTTCCTCTTGTACTTGAAAGGAAATTCTGAAAAAACAAGTCTTCCTTTATATGTTTCTCAAAATCGCCAAGTAAATTCAAATCTTTACTGTGGAATTTTAAATAATAATTTCCAAAGCTTTCTGCAAGAATAAATATTACATTAGGAGGATTTTCTTCTAAAAAAGTATCTTTCTTAGTTTTTTTAAATAAAAAATCAAGATAAGTTTTATTTTTAATACTGTCTTCTGGTATTTGATAAAAATCGGCAATTGCCTGATTTATAGAAGAGTAATTATATTTTGTAAGAAGTTGTTCATTAGATATTTTTTCACGACTTTTTTTATGTTCTCTTACAGCAGTTTCAAAAGTTATAAAACCATTTTGGCACAGTAAATTTATGAACTTATTGTTAGAAATTGCAGTATCTTCAATTGAAAGAGGAAAAACTCCAAAAGAACCTCTTATTGAAGATGCATACAAGAAAATATAGGCAATAAAAATAATTACATTTATATAAATACTTTTAGATTTTATGAAGAAATTATTTGCATAAATTTTAGTAACAACTTTATAAGTGATAAAAATTAAAATACTCCAAGTTATTAAAATTATAATTATTGAATGGTCTGTCCACATAGATTTTAAAACGGCTTGAGTGTCATCTTCAATAAAACCAAAAACCATAATATTAATGTGTTGCTGAAAATATGTGTAATATTCTTGGTCTGTAAAAAGAAATAAAATCAGTAAAGAAATAAAACTTATTAAATATATTTTTGATATTTTATTAAGGATAGAGTGTAGCTTTTTATTTTTAATAAAAAAGAAAAAATTAATAAGAAAAACTAAGCTAAAAAAATATAAAATTGTTATTGTATCGAGTCTGAAGCCAATAAAAAATGCTTTAAAAAAATCGGAACTATATTCTGATATTGAATTAAACTCACCAAATCGTAGAAAATATACAATCCTAAAAAGGGAAAAAATTAATGCCGTAAAGAAAAATGTTTTTAATAGTTTGTAGTTTTGTTTTAAAACATAATTTAATGTTATGTTTTCCATATTATTTTGTTAAAAAGATTGTATTTAAAAAATGTAATCCTGTTTTTGTTTTAAAGATATTTTTCTTTGTGTTTGGTAAAACTTCCATGCTTATATTTCCTTCTTCAAAATTAACAAGAAAATCTGCTTCTACAAGTATCTGAAAATCAATATTATCAATATTATTATATGTATGATGGTTTGCAATTAAAAAAAGAACTCTTTCAATTGTTTTCTTAGATATTTTTACACTTTCCATGATTTCTTTTGCAATTGGAGGGCCTTCAATTTCTTGAAAGTTTCCTGAAACAGAATTGTATTTTTCTTCACAAACCTTTATCCCAATGTCATGCAATATAGATGCAATTTCAAGAATTTCTTTTTTTTGACTACTAATTTTTTCAAGTTTTGCAATAATTCTAGCATAGGCATTAACTTTTAAAGCATGATTTATTCTTCTTACATCCTTTTCAAAATATTCAATCATCTTCTCTGTAATGCAGGTTATATTATCTGATATACAGTTACTTATAGACCATCTATTATATGGATGCTTAGATAGATATGAATTATAAAATCTAATATCTCCTGTAACTTCTTTTCCTAACCAATTAGGTTTTGAAAATGTTTCATTTTCATTTTGTAATTCAACTTCTGCTAGAATTAATCCTTTGTTTTCACCTTTAAAAACATCAATTTCAAAAATATGTTTTCCGGAAGGGTAGTAGTACCTGGTTTTTTCTATTATTCCTATTTTACATATCTCAAATAATTCTTTTGCATCTTTCATAGAAATTTCTTTTTCAAATTCAAATCTTGTTGTTCCTTTCTTATTAGATTTTCCTTTTATTGTGAGAAATGCCGTATCTCCCTTAAGTCTAACTCTTACAGAATTTTCGGGATTTCGTGAGATATATGCTTGTTTTATTTCGTCAAAACTAACATCTGGCAGTCTAAAATCAGGTTTAAATAAAAATTTTCTTTCAATTTCTAAATTCATTTTAAAGAATTAATTCGTTGATATAAAGTAGGATGCGAATAATAAAAATAAACATAATAAGGGTGTGGAGTAAGATTACTTAAATTCTTCTCAGTCATCTTTTTTAAACCAGAAATTAAACCTTTTGCTTGTCCAAAATCTTTTGCAAATTTATCTGCTTGATATTCATATTTTCTAGAAAAAGTATTCATTATAAGTCCAAATATTGTTGAAAGTGGGCTATATAAAATTCCAAAAGCAATCATTCCAAGTTGAAAACTCACAACTTGCGAACCTAGAGCTTTTGAAAGTTCAACATTATTTACGAATATTGAGAAAATATATAGCATTAGTCCGCTTTGTATCACAGAAAATACAATATTACTAATTGTGTGTTTATGTTTGTAATGTCCAACTTCATGGGCAAGAACAGATACTATTTCACTAGTTGTCAGGTCATTAATTAAAGTATCATACAAAACAATTCTTTTTTTGGGTCCTAAACCACTAAAATAAGCATTTGCTTTTGTTGAACGTTTTGAACCATCAATAACAAAAATATTATCAAGTTTAAATCCTGCTTTTTTGCTAAATTTTTCAATTTCATGTCTTAATTCTCCTTGTTCTAATGGAGTTTGTTTGTTAAAAAGAGGAACAATTAAGCTAGAATAAAACATTGTCATGAAAATTGAAAATGTAGAAATTGCAATCCAAGCCCAAATCCAAAATATTTTTTCATTCATATAATAAAGCCATATAATTAAAGCTAAAATTCCACCTCCAATTAATGCACCGAGAATCCATCCTTTTAGTTTGTCAAGAATAAATGTCTTGACAGAGGTCTTATTAAAGCCAAACTTTTCTTCTATTACAAAAATTGAGTAAATTGAAAATGGGATTCCAATAATATCAGAAGCAAACATAAGAATTCCGAAAAATATTAGAGCAGATATTATTCTGTTTTCAGATAATGATAATGCAATTTCATTTATATAATTAAATCCAAAAAAGAAAAACATTGCTAATGTTAAAATTAATGTAAAAGTAGAACTTAAAAATCCGAAATTTGTATTAGCTTTTCCATATTCTTGAGATTTTATATATTTTTCATTATCAAAAATTCCTTCTAATTCTTTTGGAACATTTTTATTTCTATATTTTGAATTTAAAACATCTAAATACGATGAAAATAAATAAGATATAAAAATTATTGAAATAATTATAAAGAATGCTGTATTGTACATAAGTTAAAAATTTCTACAAATATATAACTATATTTTTAATTTATATATTTGTCTTATAATTAATATTATGTTAAATAGAACTAATTTTAATATGGGGGAATGTTTTTACTTCTTCCCCCATATAAAAAATTATTCTATTCCAGAACCTGTGGAAGTTAAGTTGTCAATTAATTTTTCAACTCTTTCTCTATTAGTTTTATCATGTAATCTATAATAAATTCTTTTTAATGTAACTAAAACATCTCTATCATTTGGATTTAGCTTATGAGCAATTTCAAATTTATTTGCAGCAGTTTTTAAATTTGCTTTGGCTTCATCTTCATAAACAGAGGATTTTGCAAAATCTTTATTTTTATAAACTTTCAATAAATAATCTGCATGTAAAGCATTTCTTTCATTATGTTTAAGATAAAGTCTTCCAAGATTATAAGCAGCATTAAAGTTTTTGTTATCGATTTCAAGTGTTTTGTTATAAAGCTCTTCTGCTTTGCTAAGGTCAGCTTTAATGCTTTTAACAATATTATTAGCTTTATCAACTTCTAAGTCTCTTTTCTTTTCTACAGCTGAAGCTTTACTTTGATTATTTCTTAACCTAAATGCTTCTTTTTTAAGTTCATATGCATTATCCATAACCTTTTTATAATCATTAAGAGCTTTATCTGTTCTATTATCATAAATTGTTGCTTTAGCAGAATAATAAGATGGATTTTTAGGGTTTTTACTTATTGCCATATCAATATATTCAACAGCTTTATTAGATTCTTTTCTAATCATATAATAATTAATAAGATCAATTATTAATTGTTCTTCTTCAGGAAAAGCATGAAAACCTTCTTTTACAGTGCTAATATACTTTGCACTATCACCGGATTTTGCGTAACTTTCTGCAAGATAATGATATGGGCTACCTTCTCCATATTTATTGGAAATGCTTTCTTTAAAATGTTTTTTAGCAATATCATATTTTTTATTATTATATGCAATTACACCTTGAAAATAACGAACTTGTTCTTTTGAAAAAACTGTATCGGCAGCTGTCGTTGGTAAAGCAGATAATTCGTATCCTAATGACATTAAGTCATATGCCTTATTTAATTTATTTTTTCCAAAATCAGTAAGAGTGTTATTATTTTTAGCGGAATTTTTTGTATATTCGGTATATTCAGTAATTGCTTGATTAATTACAGTATTCTTAATCATTTGAACTTGGCTCTTAGTAGTTGCTTTTTCTTTTATTTTACCCTTCTCATCTAATTCAATAGCTTTTAAAATAGCTTTTGCACTCTTTTTTAATGCATCTTTATCAATAAAATCAGTTTGTTCCCAACTTTCAACCACTCCATTGTTAAAGGTAATTTTTTTTCTTGCATAAACCCACACTTCTTTTCCATCAACATTAAGTACTTTTCCTGGTTCTCCAACTAAATATTTTGCATTATTAATGCCTTTACCTTCTTTCGCCATTCCTTTATACAAACTTCCTGTTACAAATGTATATATATTAAAATATGTATCGGCTCTTTTTAACCAAGTTTTAGATTTAATGCTTTTTTTCGGATTTAAAATTTCAGAATCACTTTTTTCTTTAAGTTTTTTTAATCCGTCCCATGTAACAATAGCTTCTTGGGAATTTATTGTTCCCATAAAGAAAATTGCTAAAATAAAAATTGATAGTTTTTTCATTTTTTTTTATTTAGAATTTAAAAATATTATTCATTATTATTATCTATATCATTTGGAGTATCAATATTTTCAGTTGTATCAATGTTTTCAATATCTTCGTCTATCTCATCACTTCGGTCAACTTTTGCAACAGATGCTATACTATCTTTACCTTTTAAATTAATAAGTCGAACTCCTTGTGTTGCTCTTCCAGCAACTCTAATTGTATCAATATTAATTCTAATTGTAATACCTGATTTATTAATAATCATTAAATCATCATCATCAGTTACACTCTTTAAAGCAATTAGTTTGCCGGTTTTTTCAGTAATGTTAATTGTCTTTACTCCTTTACCTCCTCTTTTGGTTATTCTATAGGCATCTAGTCGAGAGCGTTTTCCATAACCATTTTCAGAAACAACAAGTACATTTTCAGTATTTTCATCTCCTAGTTCCTCTACACAAATTAGGCCAACAACTTCATCATTTTCTTTATCAATTCTTATTCCTCTTACACCTGATGCTCCCCTACCCATGCTTCTTACATCGGTTTCTTTAAAACGAACAGCTTTTCCATTCATTGCGGCAAGCATAATATCATTAGTTCCATTTGTCATTTTTGCAGACATTAAAGTATCACCTTCTCTAATTGTAATTGCTTTTATTCCATTTGTACGAGGACGTGAGAATGCTTCTAATGAAGTTTTCTTAATTTGACCATGTTTTGTGGCAAAAATAATATTATGAGTATTAAGGTATTCTTCATCTTTTAAAGTTATAACTTTCATGTAAGCCGTAACTTTATCGTCTGGTTCAATTCGCATCATATTTTGTATTGCTCGCCCTTTTGAATTTTTACTTCCTTCTGGAATTTCATAAACTTTTAGCCAGAAACATTTTCCTTTTTCTGTGAAGAAAAGCATCCAATTGTGCATTGTTGCAACATACATATGTCTTAAGAAGTCCTGATCTCTGGTAGTACTTCCTTTTGACCCTTTGCCTCCTCTATTTTGAGTTTTAAATTCTTTTAAGTTAGTTCTTTTAATATATCCAAGGTTTGAAATTGTTATAAGAACTTCATCATCAGCATAAAAATCTTCAGGATTAAATTCAGATGAAGAATAAACAATTTCGGTTCTTCTTTCATCTCCAAATTTTTCTTTTACCTCAACTAATTCATCTTTTATAATTTGCATTTGCAGTTCTTGACTTGCTAAAATTTCTTTCAAACTTGCTATAAGAGCCATAACATCTGCATATTCCGCACGTAGTTTATCTTGTTCAAGACCAGTAAGTTGCCTTAATCTCATTTCAATAATTGCACGAGATTGTATGTCTGACAATTCAAATCTTTCTATTAAATTTTGTCTTGCTTCATCCGGGCTTTTTGCTGCTCTAATAATTTTAATTACTTCATCAATATTATCTGAGGCAATAATAAGTCCTTCTAAAATATGTGCTCTTTCTTCTGCTTTTTTAAGGTCAAATTTTGTTCGTCTAATAACAACTTCGTGCCTATGTTCTACAAAGTTCGAAATTAAACCTCTTAAATCTAGTAATTGCGGTCTGCCTTTTACAAGTGCAATATTATTAACACTAAATGAAGTTTGCAGTGCAGTATATTTATAAAGTTTATTTAAAACAACATCTGCGATGGCATCTCTTTTTAAATCAAAAACAATACGCATTCCGTTTCTATCGGATTCGTCATTTGCATATGAA
>CAMZKL010000066.1 GCA_947311255.1 uncultured Chlorobiota bacterium
ATTTTGTTTTTGTTGATTTAACCCCTATTATTCATGCGTTTTTTCTTTTTATGAGACGAGGCGACAAACTTTGCAGCTGTATATGAATACTGCAAAGAGTTTGCAACATTCTTTTCTGTTTAAAGAAAAGACCTCAGGAAAAGAAAAAATGTACCTTGTGTAAAAATAACAGCTCAAATATGGGCTATTTGTATTTTTGGCTGTTAGTAAGCATTTTAAATGTATAATTGTTGGATTTTATGAATAATATGGGTTAATTGCAAAATACTGAATATTATTTATTTATAATTATTATATCCGATTCTGTTTATTGTTAGATTGACTAATATTGAAATAAAAAACATTCTAAAATGCAAGTAAAAATAAAAAAATTGTGTATCTTTGAAGCAAGTATATTTACACTAAATGAAAAAAACATCCAAAAAAACAAAAGAGGAGTTAATCTTTGAAATTAAAGAATTAAAAGGAACTGTTAAAAATTTAAAAGCTAAACTAAATGATAGTTTTTTCCAGTCTGCTACTGATTTAACACAAGAAGATATTGGTTTAATAGCACAAGAAGAAACAGATGCTATTTTCAAAGGAGATAAAGAAGGAAATTTTTTTTATGTTAATCAATTTGCATCCAAAATAACAGGATATACCAAATCTGAATTGCTAAATATGAACATTAGAGATATTTTTCATCCTAATGTTTTAAAAACCTCTCCTTTAAGATTTGACTTGGTTAATTCCGGCACAACAGTAAAAATCCAAAGAGAATTAACTAAGAAGAATAAAGAAATTTTATTAGTTGAAATGGTTTCTCAAAAACTACCAAACGAAAATATCATTACCATTTTACATGATGTTTCAGAAAAGAAAAAACTTCATTCAGCATTAAAAGAAAGTGAACTAAAATACAAACTTTTGTTTGACACATTACCATATGGAGGAGAAGTGCTTAGTCCGGCAGGCATTATCCTTAATATAAGTTCCGGCACACTTGAAATGCTTGGCTACGAAAAAAATGAAATGATTAATAAACACATTTCCAAATTTATTCATAAAAAAAGTATTAAAACATTTAAAGAAAGATATAGTAAAATAAAAAAAGGAAATAAAATATCAGCAGAAGTATGTTTACTCAAAAAAGATGGCTCAAAAATAAGTGTATTAAGAGAAGGACAAGCAATTTTAGATACAAAAGATGAAGTTAGCTCAATTTTAACACTAAGTTTGGATATATCGAAAATAAAAAAAGCCGAACAAATGCTTCTTGAAAAAAACAAAGAATTTGAAAGGCAAAATCAGGAATATATTCTTTTAAATCATGAATTAAAAATTGCAAAAGAAAAAGCAGAAGAAAGTAATCGTTTAAAGTCTGCATTTCTTGCAAATATGAGTCATGAAATAAGAACTCCGATGAATGGAATTCTTGGATTTTCGCAACTTTTAAACACTACTGGAATTTCAGAAGAAAAAATTACTGAATACACTTCAATTATTCTTCAAAGCGGAAATCATCTACTGGATATTATAAATGACATTATTGATATTTCGAAAATAGATGCAGGACAATTTAATGTAAGTAAATCAATAGTAAACATAAATAATTCTTTACGAGAGCTATATATATTTTTCCAGTCTTTCCAGAAAATAGAAGAAGGATTGGAGTTAAAAATTAACCTGCCACTACCAAATAATGATGTCAATATTTTAACAGACCAAACAAGATTCTTGCAAATATTTACTAATTTAATAAATAATGCTATAAAATTTACAGATGAAGGGTTTGTTGAATTTGGCTATCAAATAGAAAAAGGAAATTTAATATTTTATGTTAAAGATACTGGAATTGGAATTGAAAAAAAAATGCAAACAGTTATTTTTGACAGATTTATGCAAGCTACAACAAATACAGAAAAGCTATATGGAGGAACAGGATTGGGTCTAGCAATTTGCAAAGCATGCACAGAACTATTGGGAGGAGAAATATGGATGGAGTCAAAACATGGACAAGGAAGCATATTCAAATTTACTATTGACACAAAAACATCTACTAATCCAATTAAAAAAAACAATCCTAAAATTAATGGGAACACTAAATATTTAGGCGAAAAAATTTTAGTTGTAGAAGATGATAGAGATAGTTTTTCATATATTGAAGCCATTCTTAATGAAAAAAAAATTAATTTCATTCATGTTGACACAGCACAAAAAGCAATAGATACGGTTAATAAAAATAAAATAAGTTTAATCTTAATGGACATACAACTGCAGGGGAAAGATGGCAATTATGCAATTAGAAAAATAAAAAAAACACACCCTAACATACCTGTAATTGTACAATCCGCATATGCTTTTGAAAAAGAAAAAGAAAAATCTTTTGAAGCAGGTTGCGACGATTATTTAGTTAAACCAATAAGAAAAAAAGACTTAACAGACAAAATACTTCAACATTTGCAAGAAATAAGATAAATTAAATCATTGTGTCCAAAAAAGAAATAAGAAACAGCTTTAAACCCAAATTATTAGATATATTTATAGCCTCCTAATTAACTCGGAGACTAATAAAGTCTGAAAAAAAAGGTTTTAGTCATTTTTTATTTTGTTGAGTTTCAATATTTTCATTAAACAATATTTTTTGTCTATAAATTTAAAAATTAGTTGGACTACAATAAAATTAAATCTAAATTTATTCTAAAATAACCCAAAACTAGTTCTTCTTAAACAAACACTTCTTTTGTCTATCTAAAAAATTCTAATTCTTAGCTTTTTTGCAATAAAATTTTGTTATTTTGCAAAAACAGTTTTTTATAATGAGTGATATTATACAATTATTGCCAGATGCAGTAGCAAACCAAATTGCAGCAGGAGAAGTTATTCAAAGACCTGCTTCTGTTGTAAAAGAATTGGTTGAAAACGCTATTGATTCTGGTGCAGATAATATAACAGTAAATATTAAAGACTCCGGAAAAACATTAATTCAAGTTATAGACAATGGTAAAGGAATGTCGGAAACCGATGCAAGAATGGCATTTGAACGCCATGCAACTTCTAAAATAAAAAATGCAGAAGACTTATTTGTAATAAATTCAATGGGATTTAGAGGAGAAGCATTAGCATCAATAGCTGCTGTTGCAGATGTTGAGCTTAAAACCAAACTAAACGGAGAAGAACTAGGCTCTTACATTCATATAAAAGGCTCTAAAATACATAAACAAGAAACTATTTCAACCTCATCAGGTAGTAATTTTTCTGTTAAAAACTTATTCTTTAATATTCCTGCAAGAAGAAAATTCTTAAAAAAAGACTCCACAGAATTTAATCATATTATTACAGAATTTAAAAAAACTGCACTTTCTCGTCCAGATTTGGCTTTAAATTTAATTCATAATGAAAATATAATTTACAAATTAACTATTGGAAGCCTAAGGCAAAGAATTTTAGATATTTTCGGCAAATCTATTAATAAACATCTTGTTCCTGTTGAAAACAAAACAAGTATTTTAGAAATTTCAGGTTATGTTGGGAAACCCGAAATTGCAAAAAAAAGGAATAACGAACAATATTTCTTTGTAAATAATAGATTTATGAAACATACATATTTTTATAAGGCTTTAACTTTAGCATACGACCAAATTATAAGACCGGATTTTCACCCATCGTATTTCTTATTTTTAACAATTGACCCTCAAAAAATTGACATTAATATACATCCTGCAAAAACAGAAATAAATTTTGATGATTCACAAGGTATTTTCCAGCTTCTAAGAGCATCCATTAAACAATCTCTTGGAAAACATAGTATTGTCCCATCAATAGAT
Source organism: uncultured Chlorobiota bacterium (assembly GCA_947311255.1). Lineage (GTDB taxonomy): Bacteria > Bacteroidota > Bacteroidia > Bacteroidales > JAADGE01 > JAADGE01. The sequence continues at coordinate 3,810 of CAMZKL010000066.1, forward strand.
TTTGACAATGAAGGGTTTATTGAAATGCCATATTCACGAAATAAAAATCAAGAATTAATTAGCCCACAAATAACTAACACCTCAAATTATAATCCATTTGAAGAAGAAAATTCCAAAAAAATACAATTCAATCCTCAACCTTCTTATAAAAAAGAAAATGAAAACTGGGAATTACTTCATAAAAGTTTTGAATCAAGTTTAAATGAAGAAAAAAACAATACTGAACAAAAAATAATACCTTCATTAGTTCAAACAAATTCAAAACTATTTCAATTAAAAAACAAATATATCGCAACACCTGTTAAATCAGGATTAATGTTAATTCATATAACACGAGCACACGAAAGGATATTATTTGAATCATTAATCAGCACCATTTCTTCTGGAAACATTCTCATGCAAAAACTTTTGTATCCTGTTGAAATTCAGTTTTCAACAGAAGATATTGAATATTTAAAAAATGCTGGCAAAAGCATGAATGACATTGGTTTTGAAATTAATTTTAAAAAAAATGACAGTATTGAAATTATAGGAATTCCTTCATATATAAGCCAAGCAAATCCAAAGGAGCTTATTGAAGCTATTTTAGTTCAAATAAAAGATGATGAAAGTTTTCTAAAAGAAAAAGCAATTGAAAATCTCTGTGAAACTCTTTCTAAAAAAACATCCTTAAACTTTGCCAAACCAATGGCACCTGAAGAAATGCAAAACATAATAGATAAATTATTTGTTTGTAAAATGCCAAATTTTACAAATAATGGCAGAAAAATTATTGAAATAATTAACATCAACGAAATAGAAAAACTTTTTTAAATTAAACATAAAGACCATTGAAAAATTTTATAATAATTCTCATATCACTTATTTCTTTTAATGCAAAATCACAGTTCAATGTAAGTTTTACTTTTGAAGATGCATATTCATTTAACAGAATAGAAAATTCATATTTATTAGTTACATCTGCTAACAAAACAGAAAAGCTATACAAATCAGATAATTATGGAACAATTACATTAAAAAACTTAAGCAAAAATATATCTGTTGCTTTTTATTCTGAAAACTACAAAACAATAAATTCTAATTTTAAAATTACCAACAATATTGAAATTAAAGCTATCTTAGAACCAAAAATCACTTATATAGAAGATAAATATACCGAAAGAAAAATTTTGATTGAAGCCGTTGTGAAAAATAAACATACAGGAGAAAACATAAAAAATGCTGTCGTAAAATTTGAAGACTTTAATATAGAATTAAAAACCAACAATAATGGGAAAATATTCCTAAAAAAAGAGAATATTGAAAACTATTCATCATACAAAGAAGGAGATTCTCTACTAATTGAAATTAATGCCGCAAATTTCGAACCTTACAAATCAGTATTCAGATTTTCTCGCTCAAAAGAAATAAAGGGTATTTTTCTTAATCCTTTAAAAAATATTAAAAATATATATTCAAATCCAATAAATAATAATAAAATAATTCTCAAAATTAAAGAAAGTATAAATTTCCAACAAAATAATTCAAAATATAAAGGCAATCTTAATTTCCCAACATCAATAAAAGTAGGAACAAATTGCAATTGTAACACATGTTCATCAGTTTCAACTATGAGCCTTGAAACATACGTACAAAAAGGATTAAATGACGAATGGATATCGAGTTGGGGAGCTGAATCTTTAAAAGCAGGAAGTTTACCGTACAAAACCTACGGAGCATATCACGTGCTACATCCATTAAATTCTACTTATGATATTTCAAACACTACTTGCAGACAAGTATGGGACAGCGATTACGCATCAAGTTGCATAAACGCAGCAAATGCAACAATAGGGCAATTTCTGGTAACTTCGGATAATAATATTGCATTTTCCGAATATTCAGCAGAAAACAATGGATTAAATGCACCATCCGAAGAAAGTTGCGGAGATGGTTATGCAGGAACAGGAAGTTCATATCCTTGCATTTCAGATAATGTATGCACAGGACATGACAGATTTGGACACGGAAGAGGAATGTGCCAATGGGGCACACAAAGGTGGTCAAATGAAGGAAAAGATTACAAATGGATAACAGACCATTATTATTTGCCTGGAGGCATTCACAGAAGCGAAGATTCCAGCTCAGGAGTTTTAGATTGTTCATCTTCAATAGATCTAAGTTTAGAAACAATTTTCCATGGAGAAAGTTCTACTGAGGCCTCTAAGATTGAAACATACGGGTGCAATGATTGGTCAGAAACCGGACCCGAAAGGATTCATACAATAAACTTAGAAGATGCCGGAACAATTACTGCTAGCATTTCAAACTTTACAGGCGATTTAGATGTCTATATTTTAGGCTCTTGCGACCCGTCAGATTGCTTAGGAACAGTTTCATCATCTTATGCAACTTATGAAAACGCTCCGAAAGGAACATACTATATAGTTGTTGATGCTGATGATGGAAGTGGTAGCAAATATGATTTATTAGTTTCGCAACTTATTCAGGAAGACAGTACCATATTTGAGAACAAATTTTCAATTAAACCCAATCCTTCAAAAGGTATTTTTTATATTGAACCAACAAATGAAATTATAAAAGAAGTAACAGTTTATAATATTACAAAACAAGAAATACTAAAAACCTTTTCTCATAAAATTAATTTACAAAACTATCCTGTTGGGATTTATTTTGTTGAAATTATTAACAATAAAAATGAAAAAGAGATATTAAAGATAATTAAAAATTAATAGGAATGATCGAAAAAACTCCAAAACCTAATGCGAAAAGAAGTAAAAAAACAAAAAAGATTTCTTGGTGTTGAAAGTGCAAGAAACGAAATTGGAATTACTATTTTATATTAAAAATATCTATACTTAATTAAACAATACAAAGAAAACACAAAACATAAAACAGCACAAAAAAAAAAACGAAACATTTTGTGCAGAAACTTTAAAATCAGGATTTCAAAGGTTAAAATAAATTATGATATTTATAAATAATTCAATTATTAAAGAAATACATTTTATTAAATAAAAAACATCATATGAACAAATTATTATTAATTATTTTATCTGTAACAGTTTCATTTTTAACAAGTTGCACAACAGACAAAAATGAACTGATAGTTTACACTTCTGTTGACCAAATTTTTTCAGAACCAATTTTAAAAGATTTTGAAAAAGAAACAGGAATAATAGTAAAAGCAGTTTACGATACAGAAGAAACAAAATCAACAGGAGTTTTAAACAGATTAATTGCAGAAAAAAACAATCCTCAATGCGATGTATTTTGGAGTGGCGATCCTGTTAGAACTATTGTTCTAAAAAACAAAGGTATTACCCTAGCCTATCAATCTGAAAACGCAAAAAATATCAATTCGGTTTTTAAAGACCCGGAAAATAATTGGACAGGATTTTCTGCAAGAGCAAGGGTGCTTATTTACAATAAGAATTTGCTTGCTGATACACTTGTTCCAAAATCAATCTTTGATTTAACTAACAAAAAACTAAAAGGAAAAACGGCAATTGCAAACCCACTATTTGGAACAACAACTTTTCATATCTCAGCTTTATTTTCAGTTTTGGGAGACGAAAAAGCAAAACAATTTCTTCAAGATTTTAAAAAAAATGATGTGATAATTGCAACAAGCAACGGCGATGTAAAAAAACGTGTAATACATGGCGAAGCATATTGCGGACTAACAGATACTGATGATGCTTTTGAAGCAATGAAAGAAGACAAAAATATTGGGATTGTATTTTTAGACCAAAACGGAATTGGAAGTTTAATAATGCCAAATACTGTTAATCTTATTAAGAACTCAAAACATATAGAAAATGCAAAAAAACTATTTGATTATCTTTTAAGAAAAGAAACTGAGGCAAAACTTGCGATATCTTGTGCACAAATGCCATTAAATAAAGGCGTTAAAATTCCGAAAAATATACCATCATTGGATAATATTGTTCCTATGGAAATTAATTATGACAAAACTTCTAAGAAGTTGGAAGAAATTCAAGTTTATCTGAAAGAATGGGTTGAAAATTAAGATTGAACACAAATACTTGCCATAATGTAATAAAACATTAAGGTTGTGATATGATTTTTTCTACTAAGTCACAAAAATGATAAGGTTTTACAACATTAGAGAGTTCAGTCTAAAAAGATTAAATACTCGAAGAAGAACCCGGTCAGGGTTTATTAATTGGCTGTAAATAAGAAGTTTAATTTTTAGCAATTTTGCATATATGCCCCTGACAGGGGGGGAGACAAAACTCATTAAATTATAATTTTACAATTTCGAATAGATGAAATCAAAACTTTTATACAAAATTACCTACATACTATTTTTTGTATTTATAGTTTTGCCTATAATTTATACTTTTG
>CAMZKL010000067.1 GCA_947311255.1 uncultured Chlorobiota bacterium
TATTAAGGATTAGACCCTGCGGGTTTTTAAAACCCGCAGGGTCTGGGATTTATTTATTTAACAATTAGTTTTTTTGTAAAAACTTCATTGTTATTTTCAATTCTAATAAAATATATTCCGGAATTTAAGTTTGAAATATTTACTTTTTCATTTTCAGAACAATTATTTTTTGTAAAAACTGTTTTTCCTGAAATGTTATTAATCTGAATATTTGCATTAAGAATTTTATCAATATTTACATAGTCTTTTGCAGGATTTGGGTATACAAAAGATTTACTAAATTTATTGTTCTTAACAGAACTTGCAGAAGAATATGTTATGTCATCTAAACAATAATATAAAGGTGTATTAATTCCCCATGTTCCAACATCAGAAGATGCGAAAGAAAATTTTAAACCATCAACATTTCCAAGAGAACTTAAATCTACAGTTGTCCAATCATCTATAATATACGAATTTCCATTAGTAAAATCTGCTAAATAAAAATCAATAGTTCCTGTTTCTGTATTATCATTTAAAATTCCTGTAATTTTAAGAATAAAATAATCATCTGTAGTGTATGTGTATCCACTACCATCAGTCATATATAAATATGCATAAGTTGAATTTGTAAACATTGCATTTTGAATACTCACAGTTTCATCAAACATAATAGAATCTCCTCCATAAGAAAAAATATAGTTAGAAGAACCATTTGCTCCTCCACCATTAGTGTGGTCAGCATAAGAAGAGTAGTTTGTCCAACCTTGTGTAACTTTATCCATTTGGTTTGAATACGCTAAGGCATTCCAAAATCCATAGCCTTCTGCCTGTGTGTAAGTTACATAAAAATTGGCATCTGCAAGTTCATAGGTAAAAGTTTCAGTAGAATTAATAGTTCCACTATGGTCAGAAGAACCATCATAAAAACCTTCATCAGGCACTGTTAAACTTTCAAAATCAATAGTTGTTTGTGCATTAAAAGTATTAAAAAATAATACGATTAATACGGCTGTTAAAAATAAATTTCTTTTCATTTTAAATAAATTTAAAAATTAATAAAATATAACAACAGTATTAAACCGAAAAGGGGAAAATTATTTAAGATGAGCATCAAAAGAATGTCCATCCGTCAAGCTTTTTTTCCCGAAAGCTTCGGATAATATCTGCGAATACAGGCAGGTCTTCTGACTTACTCCTTATTTTGAACGCCTTCCCATTTTATTTTCAAAAACAGTGGCAAAAGAATGTTCAAAACTTTGAAGAACACAGCAGCGGGTACTGTTGCCGATTCAAACGGCATTCCCTTTTAAGTATTTTTAACAAGATAAAAACACTTACCAGATTCGCCGACAAACTTAAATAAATATTTTAATAAAAACTAATACAAATAATAATCTTTAAACTAAAATTTAGCGAATACTTTAGATAATGATATTTTTTTGTATCTTTCGATTTTTTAAATAAACTTTTTAAAACTGCTTCTATCTTGATTAAATGAAAATCAAAACAAAAATACCATTATATACCGGTGTAACGGTTTTGGTTACAATGCTTACAGTAACTCTGTTTTCAATTTCTGAGTTTAGAAAGAGTACTCTAAAAAGTATTGAATCGTACAGAATTGAACAAACTGAAAACATAAAAAAACAATTAAAAGATCATGTTTACACTACCTACAAGATTCTAGACAATTCTTATTCGGAGATAAAAAATAATTATCATCATAAATCTGTAAATTTTGAAAAATATCCAATACAATTGCAACAAAGCATAAAAGATATAGAACAAATATCCTTTGGGGATGCAGGTTACATTTGGTTAAACGAAGTTAATCCTCCCTATACCGTAATAATGCACCCAATAAAACCGGAAATGAATGGTACTGTTCAAGTTTTTTATATAAAAGACACTCAACAGAATGTGTATGAAGCTTTTGCAGATGTTATAAAAAAAAATAATGGTGAAGGTTTTTTAGAGTATGACTATTTTAAACCGGGAACAAATGAAAGAATTCCAAAATTAAGTTTTATAAAATTATTTGAACCCCTTGGTTGGGTAATTGGCACAGGTGTGTATGTAGATTTCATTGATAAAATGGTTGCTAAAAAAACGGAAGAACTTAATAGCCAGACCAATAAAATGATTAGAATAATTCTACTTTTAGGTCTAATTTTAATTGCAATAGCAACTTTTACACTTTTTTATTTCAGTAGAAACATAACCAACGCAATATATTCTGTTAAGCAAAAGTTATTCCATATGTCAAAAGGACATATTATAAAGACTGAAAAAAATCTTAGATCAGATGAGATTGGAGATATGAATAAATCTTTGAATGAATTAATTAAAGGAGTTAACACTTATTCCGAATTTGCTTTAAACATTGAAAAGGGAAAACTTGATGCAGATTTTATTCCTTTAAGTAAAAATGATAATCTTGGAATTTCACTTCTTGATATGCGTAATAGTTTAAAATTAGCAAAAGAAGAAGAAGCAAAAAGAACATCTGAAAATGAGAGGCAAAACAGAGCCAACAAAGCATACACTATGTTTAGTGAATTAATGAGAAAAGGAAGTGATAACATCAATGAACTTTCTTATCAAATAATAAGTAATCTAATTGAGTACATAAAAGGAATACAGGGAGGAATATTTATTTTAAATGATGAAAATGCTGATGATATATTCCTAGAATTAACTGCCTCAATAGCATATAGTAGACGAAAATTCAACAAAAAAAGAATTGAAATTGGTGATGGGCTTATTGGTGCTTGTGCATATGAAAAAAAGAAAATTTACATTAACAATGTGCCGAATAATTATGCCGAAATACGTTCTGGTTTAGGAACTTCTGCTCCAAAATCAATTCTAATTATACCATTACTTATGGAAGACAATTTAATTGGGATAATTGAACTAGCATCATTAATAGATATTAATAAATTTGACATTGAATTTGTTGAGAAAGTATCTGAAAGTATTGCTGCATCTCTTTATGCGACAAAAATTAATGCTAAGTCGTTGTTATTACAAAACGAGTATAATAGATTATTAAGAGAAAAAGAATCTTTTAATTCAACATTAGTTGAGAAAGAAAAAGATATAAAAAGGTTACGAAGAAAGTTAAGTAAAGCAAAAGATGATAAATCAATATTATCATTATAAAAACATCAAAAATATATGCAAAGTATTCAAAAAATATTAATTAAAACTTTGGGATTAAAACCCGATGAAGTAAACAAATTTACTTTGTTGTTTTTTCATTCTTTTTTTATTGGTCTTTTTATTGCATTTTATTTCGTACAAGCCAACTCAGTTTTCATTAAAAATTACGGTAGCAAACAATTACCATATGCCTATCTTCTTGCAGGTCTTATAGGCTATATTATTTCTTCTTTATACTCTTACTTTCAACAAAAAATAAAAAGTAAATACCTATTTTTTTACGCCTTATCATTTATGTTGATAATAACACTTTTAGGAAGAATTGCTCTTGAATTTACAAATCAAAAATATTTAAGTTTCTTTGTGTTTATTTGGGCATGGCCATTTATTTCACTTGCCGGAACCGAAGCTGGCGGATTAGCAATACGACTTTTAAATTTAATCCAAATAAAACGCCTTTTTGGACTTATAAATATGGGGGGAGTAATTGCATCAATCTTGGGATATCTTCTTATTCCTATTTTATCAAAATTTATTGGCACATCTTATAATTTATTATTTATATCAGGTGGTAGTCTTGTTGCGGCAATAGTAATCTTATATTATATTTACAAAAACTTTCCTGAAAAACAACAAGAAAAAAAGGTTTCAAAAGAAGAAAGCAAGACATCATTTAAACACCTTATAAAAGATAAGTATTTTAGACTTATATTCCTTTCTGCAACAATCTCAATGACAGTTATTTACATAACTGATTTTGGATTTCTTTCAGCAATAAAAGTACAAGAAAGCAAATTATTTGCAACTGATGGTTCTGTTGCTTCATTTATAGCACTTGTTTTTGCCGGTTTAAAAGTAGGAGAACTATTAATATCGTACTTCTCTAGTAGAATTCTTGTTAAATATGGAGTAAAACTTGGCTTAGTAATTTTGCCTATATCAATAACTATTATTGTTATTATTTCATTAATCGTAGGTTTTTCAGTAGGAACAATAACAATAATTTTCTTAGCCTTAATGACATTAAACAAGTCCACAGAAAGGATTGTTCGCAGAGGTCTTGATGATCCGGCTTTTAACATCTTGTATCAACCTCTTCCATCATATTTACAATTAGCAGTTCAATCAAAAGTTGGAATAGTTATGCAATTTGCAATAGCAATAGCAGGAGCACTTCTTTTAGCTTTGAGTTTACTATTAAACTTAGGAGGAGGTTTTAGTTTAGAGTACTTCCCTGTCTTCTTTATTCCTATACTTATACTTTGGGTTTTTGTTGCAAGAAAACTATATTTAGCATATAAAAAGAAACTAAGAGAAATACTAAAAGAACTTGGGAAAGAGAGAAGAAATGATACATCTAAATATAGATATGGAACAGAAGTTCTTTCAAAAAAATTCAAAAAATACAACGACAGCGTTGTAAGTCTTAGTGTAGCAATACTTTCCGAAACAAATCCAAGTATTTTTGAGCCTTATGTTTCTTATTTAATTAAAAAAAATGATACAGAAATAAACAAATCAATACTTAAAAGTATAGACCCCACTTGGCGTGAACGAATTTCTAAACAAATTAAAAGTCAATTTAAAGATTATGATAAAAAAAATGAAATAACAATATATGCCAAAAATGCTATTTCGTTCTTAGATTTTGATGAAATTTCAAACATTAAAGAGCATGAACTTAAAAAAATTCATAAGTCACAAACTAAAAAAGATAAAATAAAACTAATCAAATATTTAGTTAAAAATTCCAAAGATAAAAACTTTGAAAAATATGTTATTGACTTATTAAAATTTAATGACCACAAAATTAAAAAAGCTGCAATAAAATTAGCTGTTACAATTAAAACTGAAAATGTTATTTTCGAATTAACACAATTATTAAAATCTTTTAAATTTTATCACATGAGTGCTGCAGCATTGATTGATATAGGAGAAAAAGCACTACCGACAATCGAAAAACTATTTAATAAAACAACAAATGAAACAATTCTAATTAAAATAATTGAAATATATGCAAAAATGGGATCTCGCACAGCAAAGTCTCTTATAGCTGCACAAATAAATTTCCCTTCAAGAAAAATACAGTTAGCAGTTATTTGGGCATTATTTTATTGTAAATACCAAGCTCCGGAAGCGGAAGAAGAAGTTATAAAAAATAAAATAAAAAAAGTTATTAATAATTTATTATATATTCTATCTTCAATAAATGATATAAAAGCCGAAAAAAACACCTTGAAAATATTTCTTGCTCTTGACCAAGAGCGTGTAACAAACTACGAATTACTGTTTAACCTACTTAGTTTTCTTCATGAACCAAGAATTATTAACCTTATTAAGAAAAACATAATAGGTAAAAATACAATATACGCCTTAGAACTTATTGATAATTTTATACAACCTGACATAAAACCATACATAATTCCAATTTTTGATGATATTTCAACTCCACAAAAATTAAAAAAACTATCAAAGTATTTTCCTCAAAAAAAACTTTCATTTAATGACAGATTACGTTCAATTATAACATTAGATTATGATAATATAAGCACTTGGGCAATTGCAAAAACAATTGAAATGTTAGATAGAGTCCATAGAAAAAAAACAATATATGATGACTTAAACAATCTTCAAAATTTTGATGATATTAAACTATGGACAAAGGAAAGCACTAAAAAAGTTCTGAGCCAAATAAAAAGGAGTGAATTACCTGACGAAGTTTTTTTAAGTTTATTTCATCCTGACGAGTTAGTTTATACTACTGCTGCAAAAGTAATATACAATGAAAACCCTCTAAAATGTGTTGAGTATCTAAAAAATATGTCTCAAAAAAAACAAGCACTAATAAAAACTTTATCTGAGAATGGAGTTGTTTTACAAGACAAAGTTAAGCTTTTAAGAAGATACCAATTATTTTATAGTATCCCGGACTTTTTACTAGTTGAACTTGCAGAAATTGTTAGTGTAAATGAATTACAAAAAAATGAAAAAATATATTTTAACACAAATAACTCTGAAAATATTTTTATTCTTATTAGAGGCGAACTAATAAAAAATAAAGAACAAGAAAATGAAGAAAAGTTTTCTAAAAAAGTTGTTATAACACCAGGTCTTAACATATCGGAAGATACAGAATTTTTAATAGCATCTAAGAAATCTATAGTTCTTTCGGCTAATAGATTTAAATATTTCAATCTTTTAGTTGACAATACTAAAATTTTACAACATATTTTTGAAATAATACAATAAACTTATAACACATTAAAAATCAGAATATTACAAAACAACTTAATAAATCAAATATGAATTGCATAATAATAGATGACGACAAAGTTTCAAGATTAGTACTTGAAAAATATATAAAAAAAACAGATATCTTAACCCTAAATGAATCATTTGACAATGCTGTTGATGCCATAAATTACTTTAATAGTAAAGTAAAAATAGATTTTATTTTTTTAGATATTGAAATGCCAGGCATGAGTGGTGTTGAGTTTCTTGAAAGCTTAGATAATCTGCCACAAATAATTATTGTTTCTGCAAAAGAAAAATATGCAATACAAGCAATTCAACATGATGTTACAGATTATTTATTAAAACCCATTATATATTCAAGATTTTTAAAAGCAATTAATAAAGTTAATAAAAAACTTTCAGAAGAATCTCAAAAAAATAACTCAAAAGGAATATTTATAAAAAGTAGTGCTGCTTCTTTTATAAGACTATTCTACGAAGATGTCCTATATGTTGAAGCAATGGAAAATTATGTTGTTATAATTACGACAAATCAAAGACACACAATTCACTTTACAATGAAATCAATTCTAAGCAAACTGCCTTCTGACAGATTTATAAGAGTTCATCGCTCATATATTGTTAATAAAGATAAAATTGTAAAAATAACAGATAATATAATTAAAATTAAGATGAAAGACGAAATGAAATCAATCCCTATTTCAAAAGGATATAAAGAAGATTTTATGAATACAATAAATATAGTTAATAAATAAATAAAAACTAATTAAAATGAACGAAGAATTATTAAAATTAAAACCGGAAATAGTTTGGAAAAATTTTGTTGAACTAACAAAAATACCTAGACCATCAAAAAAAGAAAGAGCAATAATTGATTTTATGAAATCATGGGCAAACCAAAGAGGTTTAGAAAACTTTGAAGATGAAATTGGAAATGTTATTGTTTCAAAACCTGCAACAAAAGGTATGGAAAATAGAAAAGGAGTTATACTTCAAGGACATCTTGATATGGTACCTCAAAAAAACAATGATACTAAACACGATTTTGAAAAAGACCCCATTACTGCTTATGTCGATGGAGATTGGGTTACTGCAAAAGGGACAACACTTGGTTCCGATAATGGAATGGGAGTTGCTGCTGCAATGGCTGTTTTAGAATCTAAAGATATTGAGCACGGGCCTATTGAAGTATTAATGACAATAGATGAAGAAACAGGAATGACAGGAGCATTTGAGCTTAAGCCAAATGTTTTAAAAGGAGATATTTTAATGAATCTTGACTCAGAAGATGAAGGAGAATTATACATTGGATGTGCAGGAGGAGTTGACCTAACTGCAACTTTTAAATATAAAGAAACAAAAGTTCCTAAAAATTCAACTGCGGTTAAACTAACTGTTACCGGACTAAAAGGTGGGCATTCAGGAATTGACATCCCATTACAAAGAGGAAATGCAAATAAAATAATATTTAGGTTTCTACAAAAATCTGCAAAACATCATAAAACAAAGTTGGCAAGCATATCCGGAGGAGATTTAAGAAATGCTATTCCAAGAGAAGCAGTAGCAATTATTACAATGCCTAAATCTGAACTTGCAGAGTTTAAAAAATGTGTGAAAAAATATGAAGAAACCATTTTATCTGAAATTAGTATTCCTGATCCGGGATTTAAGCTATTAGTAGAAGATACTGAAATGCCAAAATTTATAATTGAGAATAAAATAGCTAAAAAACTTTACAAAACTATAAATGCTGTACCTCATGGACCTCAAAGATTTATTGACGGAATGAATGATATTCCTGAAACTTCTACAAATTTAGGAATTGTTAAGTCAGAAAAAGGCAAAATAATGGCAGCAAATCTTATTAGAAGTTCATCAGATTCGGCAAAAGAATATCTACAAGACTCTATTGGCAGTTTATTTAAATTAGCCGGAGCAAAAGTTAAGTTTTCAGGAGAATATCCAGGATGGAAACCAAATTTTGACTCTCCAATTCTTGCTGCAATGAAAGAATCTTACAATAAAAAATTTGGAAAAATTCCTGATGTAAAAATTATTCATGCAGGATTAGAATGTGGTGTTCTTGGAGCAACATACCCTAACTGGGATATGATTTCATTTGGGCCAACAATTAGATTTCCTCACTCACCTGATGAAAAAATTAAAATTGATACAGTTCAAAAATTTTGGGACTTTTTAGTTGACACATTAAAAAATGTTCCTGCTAAATAAAACATTAATATACAAACAAATAATCCTCGCAAAGTTTTATTCTTGCGAGGATTCTTTTTATTGGCAATATTTTTGTTTTAAAACAAGCACAACACTTTATTTTTGACATTTTACTCAAAATAAATTTTATTAGATTAGATAATAAATATGAAGAAAGTAGATATAATTACAACAACATATGAATACGATTCTATTGAAGAATTTAATGAAGTCGAAAAAAGACTTATTAACAAATCTAAAGAAGCTGTAAAAAATGCTTATGCTCCATATTCAAAATTTAATGTTGGAGCTGCAGTTTTATTAGCAAATGGAGAAATAATTTCCGGAACAAATCAAGAAAATGCAGCCTATCCTTCCGGATTATGTGCCGAAAGGGTTGCTATTTTTTATGCAAACTCAAAATTTCCGGAAATTCCTGTAAAAGCAATTGCTGTTACCGCTTTTACAAACAATAAATTTATTGAAACTCCTATCCCACCCTGTGGTTCTTGTAGGCAAGTTATTGTAGAAACACAAACTCGTTTTAAAACTCCAATTAAAATTTATCTTGTTAGCAAAAATAAAATTACTGTTATTGAAGATGCAAAAACTCTTCTTCCTATAAATTTTGATGAACATTTTTTGACTTAGCCAGTTTACTATTTTAAAGTTTTTAATTCACTAATAAATATTCAACATAATTTTTAACTCTTTACATAAGCCCATTTTCATTCATATATTTAAGGGTAAATTAAAAATTATTCGGCTGACAATGATTTAAAAATAATCTATATCTGTTATTTTATTTCTAGGGATATTAAAAGGATTAGTTCTTTTAAATTCAGAAGCAATTTTTCGTTTTACAACTTTATGATTTAAAATGTCTTTATTTTCAGTATTTTTAAGATATTTAATTAAAATTTCATCAACTTCTTGGTATGAAGAAGCTCCAATTTGGTCTAAATCACTGTTTGTAATCCCTAGCCCATCAGTTGGAACAGCATCAATACAAGAATCTAATGCTTCGGACAGCTTTTTATTTTTAATATTTTTTACCAAATATTCAGCCATTGCATAAACTTCTGTTTTCCATAAATTTTGAATCATTCCATAGTCGCCAACATCTCCATGTAAAGTCCAAAAACCCAACAATAATTCAGTGTAATTATCGGTTGAAAGAACCATCCCTTTATGTTTTGCGGCAAGTTCATATAAATATAACATCCTCATTCTTGCCTTAATATTTCCTTGCCTTATTCTAAATCCATGCTCAGTTTTATCCGTATTTTCATAATTTTCAACAAATTCAGGAATAATTAAATCAAAAGTCTTAGATAAATCAACTTCCTTAAAATCATCTCCAAATGCTTCTCCAACATTTCTAGCTCTTAAAATTTCTTCAGCTTTATTTGTAGAAATTGTTATACTTCTGCAAAAAAGTTTTACTCCAAGTTCATCGCATACAGGTCGTACAAGTGCAGCACAAATAGCACTATCAATACCTCCTGAAACACCCAAAATTACAGATTTTAATTTGCTACTTATTAAATACTTTTTAATTTCGTTTTGAATATTATTTACAGCATTTTTATAATCTTGTATCATAAATAATTCGTTTAAATAAGATAATTTTTGTGTAAATGTAAATATTTTACTTAAAAAAACTCAAAAATTTTTGTCTTATAGATAAAGATAACTATTTTTGCAGTCTGAAATTTGAAAAATAAAAAATAATGAGAAAAGATATTCATCCAAACAATTACAGAGACGTTGTTTTTAAAGACATGTCAAACGACGAAATTACTATTACAAAATCAACTGTAAATACAAAAGAAACTATTGAACTTGAAGGAAAAGAATACCCTTTATACAAAGTTGAGATTTCAAGCAGTTCACACCCTTTCTACACCGGAAAAATGAAATTTGTAGATTCAGCTGGGCGTGTTGATAGATTTAACCAAAGATATAAAAAGAAATAATTTTTATTTTTTTTTTTAAAGCTCTGCATAAAATATGTAGAGCTTTTTTTATTTGAATTTTCTCTGTATTTAGATTAAATTAGCAAAATTAAATTATAAACAATTTGCAATGAATACTATTTTATTTGACCAACTTAATAAAGAAAACCTCCTTCCGCTTACTTTTACAAAACCTATAAGTCATTTAAGAATAGGAATACTAAAAATATATGAAAAGTGGGAATTTTATCTTAATTCATCAATCTCAAACTATACCGAAGAATACCTCCAAACAAAATTTAAACTAAAAATTGAAGATAAAAATCTATTAATTAACAGTTCTGTACTTCCAAACGAAAACATTTTAAAAGAAATAAAGAAATTAGAAGTTGGTCAAATTTTAGTGAAAAATTCTATCCCAATTGCATTTATTTTTAATGATTTTAAAATGAAAGAATTTAATTTCTCAAAAATAAATGATTTAGAGCATATTGAATATAAATCTGATTTTATTTATATTAAATATCCTTGGGATATATTTAGCAATAATGGAGAGGAAATTAAAAACGATTTTAAGATAATTACAAAAGGAAGAAAATCTCAAAAATTAAGTAAAACTGTAAATGCTGTTGAAACTGAAAATATCTTTTTGGAAGAAGGAGCTAAGATTGAATTTGCAACTTTAAATCCAAATGGTGGCTATATTTACATTGGAAAAAATGCCGAAATAATGGAAAGCTCTACAATTAGAGGTTCTTTTGCTCTTTGTGAACATTCAACTTTAAAGATTGGTGCAAAAATATATGGTTCCACAACAGTTGGACCACATTCAAAAGCAGGAGGAGAGATAAATAATTCTGTAATATCAGGATATTCTAACAAAGGACATGACGGTTTTCTTGGGAACTCAGTATTGGGAGAATGGTGTAATATTGGAGCTGACACAAATAATTCTAATCTTAAAAACAATTATTCGGAGGTTAAACTTTGGAATTACAAAAAGAAAGCTTTTGTAAAATCAGGACTTCAATTTTGTGGTTTAATAATGGGAGACCATTCTAAATGTGGAATAAATACCATGTTTAATACTGGTACTGTTGTTGGAGTTTCAGCAAATATTTTTGGGGATGGTTTTCCTCGTAATTTCATACCATCATTTTCGTGGGGAGGAGCATCTGGATTTGCAACCTACAAATTGAAAAAAGTTTTTGAAACAGCACAACTTGTTATGGAACGAAGAGGAATTGATTTAGACAAAACAGAAAAAGCAATTTTAGAAGAAGTTTTTAATAGAACTGATGAATTTAGAGCAAAATAAAACTCATTAGCAATACTAATAATACTAAAACACTATACGAAGAATGACAAAAATACATTTTAGCCCGGGAACAGATTGCTTAAATGCAATAATTGATGCGATGAGAAATGCAAGAAAGACTGCAAAGATTTGCGTTTTCACAATAAGTGATAATAGAATTGGAAATGCAATATTAGATATGCAAATGAATGGTGTTGACATTCAAATAATTTCTGATAATGACAAACGATTTGACAAAGGAAGTGATATTGATTATCTTTATGACAAAGGTATTGATATTAGACTTGACACAACTTCTGCACATATGCACCATAAATTTGCAATTTTTGATAATGAAATTACTTTAACAGGAAGTTACAATTGGACAAGGAGTGCTGAAACTAGAAATTATGAAAATATTTTAGTTACTGACGATAAAAAGGTTGCAAAAAATTACACAAAAGAATTTAATAAACTTTGGAAAGTAATGGAAGAGCTTAATTAGGGAAAGAGCATACTCATACCCTAATTTCTAAATACTTTTTTTAAAAAAAACAACAATTTAAACTATCATTTTTAAGAATAATGAAACTAGAAAAAGTTAAAATCCAAAATTCGTGCCACCTTATAACGTACCACAATTCAAAGTATGTTAAGACTTTTAACCAAAATATAACAAAGATATTTTCAACTTAAAATTGCCCCAGCTTTTACTGACTAACAATAATTATAAATTAACCAAGCTCAAGTTCTGAATGCCAAATTCCATGAATATTGCACCCACTTATAGCTTTTAGTTTTCTAATATTTTCTATTTTAATTTTAAAAACGGCAAAACCACTGGCTTTTCCTGCTTCAAAATTAATATGTCCAACTAAATCATCATCAGCATAAAGTTCAATAAAATCAATCCAGTGTTCGTTTGTTGAAGGATGAATTATACTAGTTCCAACAGTAATTTTAACTTCTGTATAATTTAAATCGTTAGATTTTCCAATTTTAATTTCAGGTGTATGTTTAAGTTCTGCTTTGGTAGGGTTTTCTTTATCTTTTATTTTCATATCAAAACGATTTATAATTTTCTTATCTCGTTCTGATAATTCAATATTTTTAGATTTTGCAATACTATCTTTTAATGCAACTAATTCTTTTTTAGTTTCACTATCTTCCGAATTACATGAAGCAAACATGCCTGTTGATATTGCCAATGCAGATAGTCCTAATGTTTTTATAAGTTTTCTTCTATTCATTTTTTTTTTCAAAATTATAAATATTATGCTATAAAACATAAAAAGTTGCATTTATTTTACAAAATGATAAGTTTTTTGCTTTTTAAATCTTAGCTTTTATCTTTGTATAAAAAAAATGAAACAAATTATAAAAACAGAGTGGAATCCTGGCAATATGCTTTATCCTGTTCCTGCAGTTATGGTAAGCTGTGGTTCAAGTCCAAAAGATTATAATATTATTACAGTTTCTTGGACAGGAACAATTAATACTAACCCACCAATGCTTTATATATCTGTACGACCGGAAAGACATTCATACGAAATAATTAAAAGAAATATGGAGTTTGTTGTAAATCTTACAACTGAAAAATTAGCTTATTCTACTGATTTTAATGGAGTTAAGACAGGAAAAAATATGAATAAGTTTAAAGAAAGTAGACTTACTCCCTTAGCTGCAAAAAAAACAAATACAGTTTTTATAGGAGAATCTCCTTTAAGTATTGAATGTAAAGTTAAACAAATAATTCCTCTTGGCTCACATGATATGTTTATTGCCGAAGTTGTAAATGTTATTGTTGATGAAAAACTTATAGACAAAAAAACTAACAGGCTGAGATTAGATAAAGCAAATCTTCTTGCTTATTCACATGGGTTTTACTATATTCTTGGAAAACGTTTAGGTAAGTTTGGCTATTCTGTTAAGAAAAAATAAAAAATTAGAGTGTAAGCAATCTGTTACACTCCAAAATAAAATTACATTTTTAAACTTCAACTACTAAAATTTTCTTGAAATTTCTTAAGCCTTTCTTCCAAAACAGAATATTGCTCTTCTCCTATTTGCGAAACACAAGCTCGTAAGCCTTCATGTCTTTCACTTCCGGTTGTTTGGAGGGCAATAGCACTAACTCCATGATAAATAAGGTTTTCTAAGAGTTCGCTTCCTCCCATTCCGGGATATGAAATTGTAAAATAAAACCCATCGGCTAATGGTTCACCTAAATCATTGTCGTACACAAGTTTAAAACCATATTTTAAAAATATTTTTTTAACAATTTTTGCTCTTTCACCATAAATAATCACATCATTTCTAAAATTATATTTGCCATCATTTGCAGCTTTCAAAAGTGCAGCTAAACCGTATTGAGGCGTATGTGAAACTCCGGCAGACAAAGTATAAAGAGCATTATAAATTAAAGAATGACCAAATTGATCCGTTGTATAAAAGCGTTTTAAATCTGGGTATCTACTATTATAAATTTTATCAGAAACAACCATCATTCCAACTCTTTGCCCTGCATAACTGAATGATTTTGAGCTTGAAATAAGCATTGTCCAATTATCTGTATATTTAGCAACAGTGGGCTGATAAGGAGCTTTACCCGGAACAGAATAATCTTTTCTAAAATCCATACCAAAATAAGCTAAATCTTCAATTACAACAACATTGTGCTTTGTTGCTAATTCTCCAATTATCTGCAATTCTTCTTCTGTAAAACTAATCCAAGTAGGATTGTTGGGATTTGAATACAGAATTGAACTTATTTTTCGTTTTATAATTAATTCTTCAAGCTTTGCCCTTAATTTTTTACCTCTGTATTCAAACACATCAAATGTATCATATTCATATCCTAAAACTTGAATTTGAAGTTTTTGAACTGGAAAACCAGGGTCAATAAACAAAACTCCTCTGCTATTTTTATCCATTCTACAAGCAACTAAGAACAGTGCTATACTTGCCTGAGCAGAACCAACAGTAGCAAAACAATATTCTGAGCTTATTTCAATATCCATAAAATTCTTTACAAATCTGGAAATTTCATGCTTTAAGGGTTCAATACCGGTAATTGGAGCATATTTAGAAGCAACTCCGGATTTAAATGCCTTCATTTCTGCTTCATAGGCAATGTTTGAAACATCAATACCTGGAACACCCATTTCCATTCTTATAAATTTCTTTCCTGTTTCTTCTTCAATTCTTCTTGCTAATCTAACAATTTCTCTTATTGATGCTTTTCCAACATCATTAAAAGGCATTTCTTTAAGAACTCGTTTTACTATATCAGAATTTATTGGTGTATCTTTTATCATAAATTTTATTTATTACTAATTAAATCTATTTATTATTTTTAGCATATCCAAATACTTTTTTAATTATTTCACTAACATAATTATATGGATTTGCTCTAATTTTCTTTTCCTCTTCTGCAACTTTTTTAAACAAACCGTCTAATGCTCTTTTTGTAACATAATCTCCTAAATTAGAATTCACTTTATTTTTTCCTATTATTGGAGCAACTTTATTATAATAAGTAGTAATTTGTGTCCAAGCGGTATTTGTAGAAACATTCCCAACTAATTTTTTATTTAACGAAGTATTAATTTTTGGTTTAAATGCAGAAAGTAATTTATTATACGTTTTATTTTTCAAATAAGTAGTTGCAGCAGTATTATTTCCTTTTAATATTGCCATACCGTCTTGTATTGTCATTGACCTAACTGCATTAATAAAAATTGGTTTTGCTTGTGAGGCAGCATCTTCGGCAGATCTGTTAATTCTCAAAACTAAATCATCCATAGTTTTTTGTCCAACTCCAGGAATTTTTCTAATGTTTTGTTCAATTATCCTTGCTTCTGGCGGCAACAATATTTTTACTGCATTATCTTTAAAATAACCATTAGTTTTATTTAAAACTTTTACAGAAGAAACAGTTCCAACATTAAGTGCTTCTTTTAAACCTTTAATAATTTCAGAATTTGATAAAGTGGTTTCGGATGCAGCTTGATTCAGAACTTCCATTAAAATATCACATGAACTAAAACTTATTGATAATACGATTAAAAAAATAAATGCTAATTTTTTCATATTTTTATTACTTTTATATTTTAAATTTAAAACAGTAAAGTTATAAAAAACTTACTAAGTTTCAATATGTTTAAGAACTAATAAAATTTTTAATGTCATTTTCAAAACTTTTTTTTATCCTTTTTTTTATACCAATTCTTTCAAATGCCCAAATATTTAGTAATGAAGAGTGTGCTCATACTGAATTTCCAATTTTTAACACTTTTTCTGAAAAAAAAGGAATTAAAATTAATGAATATTTAGATTTGTGCAACTACAATCATAAAATTCAAAATATTAAATATAGAATCCCTATTAAATTTTATATTTATAGAAAATCTAATGGCAAAGGTGGTCTTTCTGAAAAAGAAATAAAAGAACATATAAGGTACTTAAATTATTATTATTCAACTAATAATACAGGATTAAGTTTTTATCTTAGACCAGATATTGAGTATATTGACAATGACAAATTACATAAACTAAATTATATTTCACAAGCTCCATTTCAAACAATTAAAAGAAAAACAAAAGGGTGTATTAATGTTTATATTACTGAAAAATTTAAAAGAAACAGGTTATTTCATGTTCCAAAAAACTTTTCCGGAACATATAATTCTGCAACAGGAGGAGTTATTATTGCAAATGGTGTTTCAAGCTCAACTTTAGCACATGAAATAGGACATTATTTTGGGCTAAAACATCCACATAGAAACTGGCAAAGCAAGGTTAAAGGAGAACCTGTAAGCAGAACCCGCTTAATCCCTGGCACAAATACAAGAATGTGTGAAAAAAAAGGTGATGGCCTATGCGACACACCTGCCGAACCTAAATTAACTAAATACACTAATGAAAAATGCGTTTATACAGGTTGGAATGTAAAAGATAAATATGGAACTGTATATACTCCGGCTACAAATAATATTATGTCTTACACAAGAAACAGAGAATGTAGAGATAATTTCACTCCAGAACAGGTAGCATTGATGCTTTTTACTGCATCTACTAAGAAAAATGCGAAAAATTGGTCAATAAATAATAAAGATGCAAAAAATTATGACTTTGATTATTTTGAGCCTGACAATTCAAAAGAAACTGCATCTGAAATATTTTTGAGAACCAGACAAACTCATACTTTTCATAAAATATATACCGGAAAAAAGAAACTTAAATATGAAGACAATACAGACTTCTTATATTTTAAATTAAAAACTACAAAACCTCAAGATTACATAATATACTTATCAGAATCAAATTACATTTTTCCTGAAATGGATGTTACAATTTATAAAAATGATAAAATAATACTTAAGAAATCAATTAATAGTAAAAATAAAAAAATAGCACTTAAAAAAATTGGAAAAGGAAAATACTTTATTAAAATTCATAAAAAAAATGATTATAAGCTAATTACCGGATATAAAATTAAAGTTGAAAAAATTAAATTAAATTAACTCAGCAACAACAAAAGTACTTCCTCCTATTAAAATCAAATCAAATTCTTCTGCTTTTTGTTTTGCAGAAAAATAAGCATCTTCTGTATTTGTGAAAGCATTGCCTTTAAGATTAAATTTATTTGCTTTCTCTTTTAAAATGTTTACTTCAAGAGATCGAGGAATATTTGCCTGTGTAAAATAATACTCTGCATTTTTAGGTAATAATTTCAAAATATTATCTATATCTTTATCATTTACAGTTCCATATATAAAATGAAGTTCTTTATATGCCGTAGCTTTTAATTGAATTAAAACTTCATTAATACCAGCAATATTATGTCCTGTATCAGCAACAACTAAGGGATTATACCCAATAACTTGCCAACGCCCGGCAAATCCTGTATTTTTTTGAACATTTAAAAGCCCCGAATAAATATGTTCCTTTTTAATATTAAAACTTTTTGATAACAATTCTATCATTTTTAATGCAGTAACAACATTTTTCTTTTGATATAAACCAATTAAATCAGTTGTTAAATTTTTAAAAACTATTTCATTATTTCGTTTTACATTAAAAACCTGCTTATAATCCTTATTTAGAAGAGCATATTCAATTTGATATTCAGAATCGGCAAAATAAATGTTTGCATTTTTATTTTTAGCCGTTTTAATAAAAACAGGATAACTTTCAATATTTGTTTCTCCAATTACAATAGGGATATTTTCTTTAATTATTCCGGCTTTTTCATATGCAATCTCAGAAATTGTATTTCCTAAAAATTGAGTATGATCTAGGCTAATATTTGTAATCCCACATAAAACAGGTTTCAAAATATTAGTAGAATCTAAACGACCACCCAAACCAGTTTCAATAATTGCAATATCAACATTGTACTTTGCAAAATAATGAAAAGCCATTGCAACAGTCATTTCAAAAAATGAAGGATTTTGAACTTCAAAAAAACTTTTATTCTCATTAACATAATCAGTAACTTCGTTCTCTGAAATCATTTTCCCATTAATTCTAATTCTTTCTCTAAAATCTTTTAAATGAGGAGAAGTATATAGACCAACCCTATAACCTGCTGTATGTAAAACAGATGCAAGGATATGAGAAACTGAACCTTTGCCATTTGTTCCTGCAATATGCACACTTTTAAATTTTTCTTGCGGATTTTTATTATGCTCACATAAAGCAATAATGTTTTTCAAATCTTTTTTAAAAGCTACTTTCCCTTGCCTTTGATACATTGGTAACTGACTAAAAAGATATGCTATTGTTTCCAAATAATTCATTAAATTTTAAAATTTTATTAAAAAAATGTAAAATTGAAAAAACAAAATTAAAATAAAGCATCAATTTGTTTGAAAACTATTGAATATTATTTAATTTTGAATGAAACTTTAACATTATAAATAATAAACATAAATTATGGCTAAAACATTCATATTAGACACAAACGTTATCTTACACGACTACAACAGTATAAACCAATTTGAAGATAACGACATAGTAATTCCAATAACAGTACTTGAAGAATTAGATAATTTTAAAAAAGGAAATAGTGAAATAAATTTTCATGCAAGAGAATTTATGAGAGAATTAAATGAACTTTCAGGAGATAGTATGTTTAACGGCGGAATTTCACTTGGAGAAGGAAAAGGAAAATTGAAAATTGAACTTGGAAAAGAGTTTTCTCAGAAAATGAAAATTTCTTTTGCTGAAGATAAACCAGACCATAAAATACTGGCAGTTGCAGATTATTATCATAGAGAATATCCTGATAAAATTGTTGTTATGGTAAGTAAAGACATAAACTTACGTATGAAAGCAAAATCTTTAGGAATTCAAGCAGAAGATTATGAAACAGGAAAAGTTAAGAATATTGATTTTTTGCACAAAGATGCACAAGTTTATAAAAACATTGAAGACTCATTAGTTTCAAGACTTTTTCAAGAAAAAGAAGGAATTCCAGTTGACGAATTTAATTTTGAAACAAAACCTGGTGTAAACAGCTTTTTTATTTTAAAAGGTCAAAACTCAAGTGCCCTTGCCAGATATAATCATATTGAAAAAACAATTACAAAAGTCAGTAAAAAAACTTCATACGGAATTAAACCCAGAAATGCAGAACAAACTTTTGCAATGGAAGCACTTTTAGATGAGAAAATTCAATTAATTTCAATAACAGGCAAAGCAGGAACAGGGAAAACTCTATTAGCTCTTGCAGCAGCACTTCAACAAGTTCGTAGTTTTGAACAAGTTATGTTAGCAAGGCCTATTGTTTCTTTGTCCGATAGAGATTTAGGTTTCTTACCAGGTGACGAAAAACAAAAGATAGGACCATATATGCAACCATTATTTGATAATTTAACAGTTATTAAACAACAATTTGGAAGACAAAGCAAAGACTTCGGAAGAATTGACAGTATGCTTAAAGATGAAAAATTAGTAATTACTCCACTTGCATACATTAGAGGAAGAAGTTTATCAAAAGTTTTTTTCATTGTTGACGAAGCACAAAACCTTACCCCACATGAGGTCAAAACAATTGTTACAAGAGCTGGTGAAGGTACAAAAATTATATTTACAGGAGATATAAATCAAATAGACTCTCCATACTTAGACACTCAGTCTAACGGGCTTTCATATCTAACAGACAGAATGAAAGGACAAGATATTTTTGCTCATATCAACTTAACCAAAGGAGAAAGAAGTCATTTGGCTGAATTAGCTAGTGATTTACTTTAATATGCGTTGTTTATACTAAGTCTGAAAAAAAATTATAAAACTAAGGTATTACAAACTTTAAAAGTTTATTCTTAAAACATTTAACAAATTCCAAAAAAAAGGATTAATAAATTAATCCTTTTTTTTATATATTTGTGGGCTTATTTTAAAACATTTTTAACTAATGAAAAAAGAAGATGTACCTCAAAATAATGAAAATCTGCTAAACGGCATAAAAGAAATACAATATGCAGTAGATGAAAATGGAAAATATACAAAAGTTTTGAGCTATGGATGGAAACCTAAAAACGATGCCTTAAAACAAGCAGTTAATGTATTAGACGAACAAATTGAAGATGCAAGACTTCAAGTTCTTGAAGGAGATAAAAGCCCTCTGTTTTTTTGGATGCTATTAAAACAAATGGACTTCTCAATTTTAAAAGAATACACAGGAATAAATAAATTCAGAATAAAAAGACACTGTAAATCTTCCTCATTTAAAAAACTGAAAAACAACATATTACAAAAATATGCAAAAACCTTTGAAATTAGTTTAAACGACTTAAAAAATGTTCCTCAAAAAACAATATATTCTTTAGAATATAACTTTAATTTTAAATTAAAAAATAAAGAAATTCAATAAAAACTGTGAAAAAAATAATTGATTTTAAACATGAAATGTCAGCACATTGTGAAAATGGCGTTATTTCAAATTTGTTGAAATTTCATAATATTTCATTAAGCGAACCAATGATTTTTGGTATAGGTTCAGGTCTTTTCTTTACATATATGCCTTTTATTAAAATGACAGGTATTCCTGTTACTTCATTCCGACCAGTTCCAGGATTAATTTTTAAACGCGTAACTAAAAGGCTTGGAGTTAAAATTAAAGTCCAAAAATTTAAAAATAAAAGCACTGCAATGAATGAGTTGGACACGCTTATAGAAAAAGGAATTCCTACCGGAATGGTAGTGGGTGTATATGATTTAACTTATTTTCCTCCTGCATACAGATTTAGATTTAATGCTCATAATATTATTGCAACAGGAAAAACTAATAAAATCTACCATATTAGTGATCCTATTATGGAAAAAATTGAAACAATTAAATATGAAGATTTAGTTAAAACTCGTTTTGCAAAAGGAACATACAAGCCAAATGGAAAAATGTATTATATTAAAGAAGTTCCAACAGATATTAACATAAACCCTGCAATAATAAAAGGCATTAAGCATACTTGCAAAGATATGCTAACAATACCAATTAATTACTTTGGTGTAAAAGGAATTTCAGTTTTAGCAAATCACATTGAAAAATGGCCAAAGAAACTAGGAGAACGTAAAGCAAAATTATATCTCGGACAAGTTATTCGTATGCAAGAAGAAATTGGAACAGGTGGTGCCGGTTTTCGATTTTTATATGCTGCATTTTTACAAGAATCTTCAAATATTTTAAATAATAAGGCACTAAATGAAATGTCTGAACAAATGACAATTATTGGTGACAGATGGAGAGATTTTGGCGTTCTTTCAGGCAGAATTTTTAAACAAAGGGAAAAATCTAAATTTGCATACAAAGAAGCTGCGAACATTTTAAGAGATATTCGAACCAAAGAAGAAAGTTTTTTTAAAGAATTAAGAAAAACAATATAAAAGATGATAAATATTGAAAATGTAAGCAAAGTCTATAAAACTAGTACCGAAGCTGCCGTAAAAAACATTTCTTTACACATACCAAAAGGTGAAATATTTGGATTATTAGGCACAAATGGTGCAGGTAAAACTACCACATTTTCAATGCTTTGCGGTCTATTTCCACCAACATCGGGTAATATTTTTATAAAAAATATGTCTGTAAGAAACCAAATAAAAGACATAAAAAAAATAATTGGTGTTGTTCCTCAAAATATAGCACTATACCCTACTCTTACAGCAAAAGAGAATCTTTCTTTTTTTGGAAAAATGTACGGATTAACAGGTTCTAATTTAAAAAAAAGAATAAATAATCACTTAAATATTTTTGGACTCACAAAATTTGCAGACAAAAAAATAAAAACATACTCAGGAGGTATGAAACGGCGTATTAACCTTATTGCAGGCATATTACACAAACCTTTACTTTTATTTTTAGACGAACCCGCAGTTGGTATTGATGCCCATTCAAGACAAGAAATAATGGAGCAACTAATAGAAATTAACAAAAATGGAACTACAATTGTTTACACATCTCATTATCTAGAAGAAGCCGAAAAATTTTGTACTGAAATTGCAATTATT
Organism: uncultured Chlorobiota bacterium; assembly: GCA_947311255.1. Taxonomy (GTDB): domain Bacteria; phylum Bacteroidota; class Bacteroidia; order Bacteroidales; family JAADGE01; genus JAADGE01. The sequence goes on from CAMZKL010000067.1 coordinate 22,384, forward strand.
GATGAAGGAAATATTTTAATTAAAGGAAAACCAAATAATTTAATAAAAGAACATAAAACACAAAACTTAGAAAAACTATTTTTTGAAGTTACTAAGAAAAATACAGATTAGAAATTAATGATATAACTACTTTTAAAGTATATAATAATAAATCTCTAAAAATTCAATGAAACTTAAAGCATCAATAATAAAAGAATTCCTAATATTAATTAGAGATATTCCTGGTCTTATAGTTTTATTTCTAATGCCGGCCGCAATGATTATTGTTATAAGCTTGGTGCAAGACACTACAATTCAGAGCCTTAAAGGTACAAAGATAAACATTTTATACATTAACAATGATTCAGATATTCTTGGTACAACACTACTTGATGGTCTAAAAAAATCAGAACTTTTTATTATTGACGAAAAAAAAATTAGTGAAAAAGATGCAAAAATCTTAGTAGCAAAAGAAAATTACAAAATTGCAATAACAATACCAAAAGGCACTACCGATTTAATACGCGAACAAATTAAACCATACATAAAATCAATTTTTACAGGAGAAAAAATTGACACTACAAAACATTTAAAAACCACAAGAATAAAAATTCTTTCAGACCCAACTGTTAAACAAACATTTAGGCATACAATTATCTCATCACTACAAACTTACACAGCAAAAATTGAAACTCAAATAATGATGAAGATCCTTGTTGAGAACTTGGAAAAAATGACAGGAGTAAAAACTAAAATTAGTGAAGATGCCATTAATACAGTAGAGTTTATTGAAGAATTTGCATTTGAAAAAGAAACAAGTATTATACCAAACAGCACACAACACAATGTTCCTGCCTGGACAATGTTTGCAATGTTTTTTATTGTTATTCCTCTTGCAGGAAACATGATTCAGGAACGAAATGACGGTAGTTTTTTCAGGCTTTTAACAATGCCAGGTTCATATCTAACAGTTTTGGGAAGCAAAACAGTAGTATATTTAATTGTAACATTCTTACAATTTATAATGATGCTTCTAGTAGGAATATTTATTTTACCTGCATTTGGTTTGCCAGTATTAAATTTAGGTTCTAATCCTTTTGCATTAATAATCATGGGGTTAGCATCCGGATTAGCAGCAACTGGCTACGGAATTTTAATTGGAACAATTTCAGATACACATGAACAATCTGGAGTTTTTGGTTCTGTTTCCGTAATTATTTTAGCAGCTTTAGGAGGAATTTGGTTTCCTGTATATGCAATGCCGGCATTTATGCAAAAAATAAGTACTATTTCTCCGCTCAACTGGGGGTTAAATGGCTTTTATCAAATATTTTTAAAAGACGGAGGATTTTTGCAAATAACAAGCTATGCTATTTTGCTTTTTATCTTCTTTTTAGTTACAATCTTTATTTCAACTATTATCGAAAAAATAAAACGATTAAATAAATAAATTTAAAATATAACAGTATGGAAATTTTTCAAAAACTAACGTCTTCGTTTTTTTTGCTAATGGAATTAATAATGCTTGTTTTTAGCATTTATTATTATCTAAAATCTAGAAACAAAGAGGGAATATTGCTTATTGCAGGGTCTTCTTTAATTATATTAAATACACCTATTTTTCTGCTCATGAGTTACTTCGGTTTATATTCTGAATCAATTTCAATGTTTAGTGTATATAATATAATAATAATTAGAAATTTAATTGAACTAACAGGAAAGATTATTTTTACATTTGGATTTGTATTACTAATTTTAAAACAATTCAAAGCAAAGTAATGGTTATACATCCAACTTTTTTAAACAAATGAAGAATATTCTAGTAATATATTACAGCCAAACAGGACAATTAAAAAATATATTAAACTCAATATTAGAACCATTAAATCCAAAAACATATAATATTGATTATAAGGAAATTAAACCAAGTAAACCTTATAAATTTCCTTGGTCAGCTGAAAACTTTTTTGAAGTATTTCCAAATTCAAAGTCTGGTATAAGTTGCAAATTAGAACCAATGAGTTTTGAAAACACAGAAAAATACGATTTAATAATTTTAGGACTTCAAGTTTGGTATCTCGAAGCATCAATTCCAGTTTCATCTTTTCTCAAAAGCAAATATGCAAAAATTTTAAACGGAAAAAACATTATTACTGTTTATGGAGTGCGAAATATGTGGATAAACGCACACCAAACTGTTAAAAAATTAATTTATAAACAAAATGGAAACTACCTAGGAAATATTGTCCTTGCTGATAGACATAACAACCTTATAAGTGTCTTAACAATAGTAAGATGGCTAATACACAACAAAAAAAATAAAGGTAAATTACTTCCCGCTGCAGGCATTTCTAAAAAAGAAATTTTTGAAGCAAAAAAATTCAGTCCCTTAATTTCAAAAGCACTTCAAAAAAATAGTTTCAACAATTTGCAAAAAGAGCTTTTAAAAAAAGGAGCAATTTCAGTAGATTATCATATTATGAAAACTGAATTTGCAGGAAGCAAAATTTTTAATATTTGGACATCAATAATTCTTAATAAATCAAAAACAAACTCAAAAAAGAGAAAACTACTTTTGAAATTATTTGAATTCTACCTATATTTTGTAATTTTTGTAATTTCTCCAATTAGTTCAATTGTGTTTAAATTAATAAGGCTACTTTTTCATAAAAAAACAGAAAAAGAGATTCTTCGACAGACTTCTTTTTAATAAATAACATATTTTTTTTCTAAAAAAAACTACATTTGCACACTTGAAAAATAAAATTAATAAACAAATATGCAAATGAATGTTTACATAAATGCAATAGAAAAAATATTACCGGGAAAAGGAATCTCCAACGAAGAAATGGAAGAATATTTGGGCTATATTAATGACAAAACATCCAAAGCACGCCCAATTGTACTACGTAACAATGGAATTAAAAACAGATATTACGCAATTGACAAAAATCAAAACTCTTTATATTCTAATGCAGAAATGGTTGCAAAGACTATAAAAAAGCTAGAAACTAACACTTTCAAAATTCAAAACATTGAACTTCTTACCTGCGGAACAACAAGCCCCGACCAACTTTTGCCTTCTCACGCATCAATGGTGCACGGATACTTGGGAACTCCTGAAACCGAATACAGTTCTTTTGGTGGTTCTTGCAATGCTGGAATGTTGGCAATGAAATATTCTTATCTATCAATACTTTCCGGAAATACAGAGAATGCTGTTTGTACGGGAAGTGAAAAACTTTCAACTTGGCTAACTGCAAAAAACTACAATAATGAAATTGAAAACATAAAACAACTAAAAAAAACTCCAATTTTGGCATTCAGCAAAGAATTTTTACGATGGATGCTTTCTGATGGTGCAGCTGCTGCACTTCTAACTAACAAACCTAATAAAGACAAACTTTCTTTACAAATAAATTGGATGGAAATAACATCTTTTGCCGGTGAGCTGGATACCTGTATGTATGCCGGAGGAGACAAAGATAAAGAAAATAATTTTATATCATGGAGAGAGTTCCCTGAAAATGAAATTTCTAAACAATCTATTATGGCAATAAAACAAGATACAAGACTGTTAGGAAAGAATATTGTTCAAAAAGGTGCAGATTTTTTAAACAAAATTATCAAAAAACGAAATTTTAATATTGATGAAATTAACTGGTTTTTACCTCATCTTTCTTCCATGTTTTTCAAAAACAAAATTAGTAAGGGGATGGAAGACAACGGTATTGTAATTCCTGAAGAAAAATGGTTTTTAAATCTACCAGAAGTTGGAAATGTTGGTTCAGCATCTGCATATCTTATGTTAGAAGAACTTTTTAATTCCAACAAACTAAAAAAAGGAGAGAAAATATTAGTTATGGTACCTGAAAGTGCCAGATTTTCATATACTTATATGTTACTGACAGTTGTTTAAAAAAAATATAGTTTTCTTAAATTTTATTGCCTGAAAATTGCATTTATTACTTTAACTTAGGATTATAAAAAATATGATAACCGGAAAAGAACTTCAAAACTTGCTTCCTCAAGCACCGCCAATGCTAATGATTGATACATTAGTAAAATCTGATGATAGAAATACTGTTACAAATCTTTTACTAAAAGAAGACAATATTTTTTGTACTAAAAACAAATTCAGAGAAGCTGGTTTAATTGAAAATATGGCACAAACTGCTGCTGCACGTTCTGGCTATGAAGCAAAAAAAAATAATGTTCCCGTAAAAATCGGATATATTACTTCAATAAAAAAATTAAAAATTAATTATCTGCCAAAAGTTAATGAAACTCTTGTAACAGAAGTTATTCAAAAAACAGAAATTGGAAATATTACTGTTATTTCTGCAAATATTAAATCAAATAATAAAGAAGTTGCAAATTGTGATATGACTGTTATTTTGATTGAAACTTAAGCATTTTTTTAATATCACTTTAAAAAATTTACATAAATTTCACATATTAACTTTACTATACTATTCAGAAACCGCCAATAAACTGCCCGTAATTTTTTTCAAATCATTTTCAGTTGCAATTAAATTATATTTTGCTTGTAAAAAAGAATAAGATGTGTTTAAATACATCATTTGTATATCTCTGTAATTAAACGAATTAATTGCACCACTATTAAATTTTTCACTTGCAATATCCAAGTTTAATTTTGCTGCCTTAAAATTTTCTTCGGCAACTTTATGTAATTGTTTTCTGTTTTCAAATAATTGCCAAATTGTATAAAGATTATTTCTTAAAACCATCTCCAATTCTTCTGTTTTAAGTTGCAATTTTTCTGCTTCAATTTTTGCATTGCTGATGTTTCTCTTCCTATTATTTCCATTAAAAATTGTATAGGATAAGTTTAAATTTGCTGATGCTCCATATTGGTATCCTGTACTAACATTACTTGGATCAAAAAGTTCTGTTCTACTATTTGAATAATCTGCCCCTGCATTTATTGATAATGAAGGATACATAGAACTTTTTGCAAGTTTTATATTATTTTCTACAAGTTTTGAATTCAAATATTGAGATTTTAAAGTAGAATTATTTTCTAACATTAAATCTTCTAAATCTCCAAGTGCATAAACATTATAATTAACATTAAATTCATCAGTCGGAACATATTCATTCAAATCTTTATCTCCCAATGTTTTAGAAAGTTCTCTCACAGAAGATTTCACATTCATTAATTGCATTAAATAATTTGCACTATCTGTTAAAAAGTTATTTTTAAACTGTAAAACATCGTAGGTAACAGCAACTCCCAAGTCTTTTTTTAGTTTTATATATTCATATCTATCTTTTGATAAATTCATTAAACTCTCAGCAACTTTCAACTTCTCATTTTCTAAAATTACTGAATAGTAGGCATTTGTAACATCTGTAATTGTATTTTCCAATGTCATTCGTAAACTTGTTTCAGACATTTCTTCATAAGTTTCCAGGTTTCTTTTATTCAATCGAATTGCAAAACCATTAAATAAAATCATTTGAGCATTCAAATTTGGACTTAAAGAACTATTTAAAACATCATATCTATTTCCTGAAATTTGATTTTCGCTATTATTGAACCTGTTCGATTGGTTTGCACCAATTGTTACCGTAGGATAGCTCCCTGCTTTGCCCCAAGAATTATTATTTTTTGAAACTTCTAAGTCTTTTTTCCCAATTAAAATTTTATAATTATGTTCTAATGCTTTTACAATTGCATCGTCCAAACTTATATTTATTGTGCTGTCGGTTTGGGCATTTGCAAATATTGCTATTGATACTGTTAAAATTATTGTTATTATTTTTTTCATTTTTTTATTATTATACACCAAGTTGAAACTTAGTGCTTTGTTTATTCTTTTTTAATAAAATTAACACCATAATTTATTGTGGTGTTTGATAGCATATGTAATTATGTTAGTGCGTTTTAACGCACTTTTATTTCTTGTAATAATTAATCATCAATAAAACCATATTGTTTTTTCCATTTTTCGTATTCCTTTGTAAATGTGTATTTTTTATGATGTTTATCTTGGTTAATAATATATTTCCTTACAATTTCTAATTGAGAGGCACTAACTGAATATGCACCATAACCTCTTTGCCAAGAAAACTTAGTATTAAAAAAAGATTGATTATTTATCCAAAAAGATGAAGCCCCTTTAATTTTCTTCATAAAATCAGATAAACAAATATTTGCAGGCAAATTAATTAATCCATGTACATGCTCAGGCTGAATATTTATGTTTAACAAAGGGATATTTTCAATTTTGGACTTTTCAATTAAATATTTTGAAATTTCTATACGAAATTCTGAATTTAAAATACGTTCTCTCTTTTTTGTTGCCCAAACAATATGTAACCAATTTCTTACGTGTGAATGTTGCATTTGTTTTTACTTTTATTTTTAAAACACCATAATAAATTATAGTGCGTTTCAACGCACTTTTATAGTTATTCAATTACCCTCTTACTATTTCTTATTACAACTTCAACTTCTTCGGCTGTTGGTTTTTTGCCTGTCCAAAGATATTTGCTGTAAACTCTAAAATCATTCAAAGTTAAAATTAACACAGGGAAAAAAGCAAGTATAAAAGCTGTTCCAATAA
>CAMZKL010000068.1 GCA_947311255.1 uncultured Chlorobiota bacterium
CAGAAAAGAATGTTGCAAAATCTTTGCAGTATTCATATACAGCTGCAAAGTTTGTCGCCTCGTCTCATAAAAAGAAAAAACGCATGAATAATACGGGTTAATATTTTTAACCCAACAAAAAAAGAGAAAGCAATTAACTTTCTCTTTTAGATATATTTTATAAATATATTACTGATTTTTTCCAACAAAAGATAGGATGCCTACTGCACAAGTTTTACTTCTGCCTTTCCCAGGTTTAAATCTTATAGAAACATAGTAAACTCCAGATCTTTTACAAATAAAGTCAAACTTATCTGTATTACTTTTTTCAGTTGAGTTCCATGGTTTTGTCTCTGGATGTCTGCTGTCAAAAAGAGTTAATTTTACATCATTTCTACTTTTTATAGGAGTACATAATATAAAACGATATCTAGTTCCTCTGTTTAAAACAACAGGCCATTTTGTTCCGTTAATACTTCTACTTGATCTTACAGCCCTTAATTTTGTATTAAAGTCTCGAAGATAGATAGCATTACCACCTTGTCTTGCACATTTATATACTCTTTGCTGCTTACATTGTGCTTTTGTTTCTTCTTGCGGTGCAAAGATAAATAAACTTGTTATTGCTATAAGAATTGCTATTTTCTTCATTATAGTGAGATTAAATTGTTACGAATTTGAATTATTTTATTTGAAATTTTATTTAAATCTTCTTGTGTGTATTCTATTGTTGTATGTTCTCCTGGAATTAATAACGTTATATCTCCCTCTTTTATTATTTCATCTTCTCCGTCAATTATTTCAATCTTAACACTGTCATATAATGTTGCTAATTCATGAAATTGCTTGTTCATTCCATCGAAACGTGCTTTTTCATTAAACATATCCAACACTTCTAATAGTTCTTTTAAAATATCTTTTTGTCCTACTATTATTTCTTCGGTTTTCTTGTCGCTTTTAAATTGATTAACTTTTGCAGCAAGATATTGTCCTTCTAACCAAACACCCGTTATCATTAATGCACTAAGATCACTTCTTCTAGTTTCTCTAAGGTGTGCATCCATATCATGATAGCTGGTAACAGAAAGGTACATAAGTTTCTGCATATCTGTACTGTTGGTTGCTAGTCTTTTAAGTGTTTGGAAATCAAAGAACTGGTCAACGTCTAGTGCGTCTGCAAGTCTTTTAATTGATGTTAGATATTCAACAATTGCATTTTTTCTTTTGTAAACATTTAAATATCCTAAGTCGGCACTTAACATTCCAAGTCCAAGTGCTTTTTCAAAATTTGCATCAAAATCTCCTGCTGTTTCTGTTGGAACTAAATTCTTTTTCGAATATGGCACCTTTAAATCTTCAATTGTTGCTGCCATTTCAATTGGAGATGGGAACATTTCAATTAAAGCATTAATTTTTTCAGGGTCAATTTCAACTCTGTTTATTTTGTCATTTGTATCAGGTCCGTCAATAACATCGCTACTGTCGTCGCCTCCACAAGAACTAAATATTGCAATTATCGAAAGTAAAAAAAATATCTTTTTTACCATAATTATTTTATTTTCATGCTTAATAATTATCCAAAAGTATTAAAAAAAAAAATATCTAAAAAATATACTTGAATATTTTTACATTTTTATTTTATTAATCATCAATACTTAAACTTTATTTTACTTCTTTTTAAAACTTATATTTCCAAAAAAATCAATAAGTTTTCGTAAATGATCGTAATATAAAGGTATGTATAGTAACAATGACATTGCCCAAATAAATAGAACATTGAACCAAAAAGTACCATAGAACTTACCCATAAAATATTTATTTGGCGAATAAAAATGTGCTCTAATACCAATAAAGTTTGTAGCGTCTGGTTCTAAATAAATAGGTTCTTCTTGTCTTATTAATTTATCTTTAAATCTTAAAATTTTATTTTTTTCATATATATTTCTTACAATATCGTCCAAATGTTCATTATGGAACTTGTTTCTAAATTGAACATAATAGTTTGGCTTTCTTTTGTCTTGAAAACCAATAAGTTCTTCTTTAAGTTCATTTGCACTTGAATATATTGCCAAATAAAACTTTTTCCATATTTCTAATTTGTCTAATAAAATATAGCCATGATTTTCAATATCATAATCTTTTATATTCAAAGAATTAATAAGATTTTCAGGAATAACTAAGGAGTCTTTTAATGTTGCATTATCCGCTTTAAGGACATCAAAATTATTATAATAAACATCAAAAGGAATTTGTTTTACTCCCTGTCCTTTTTTATATTTTTTTAATGTTTTTATTATTTTAAAAATTTCTTTATTTTCTTTTGAAATTTCATTTCTCAAAAGAGCAAGTTCCATTTTTTGAATTTCAATAATGGAGTCTTTGTTTCCAACTTTATCATTAATTTCATCTTGTAATATTTCAAAAGATTCAATGCTTTCAGATAATTTAGGAATAAGTTTATCTTGTTTAAAGTTTGCAGTGCTTTTTATTTGGTTATATATGTAGTATTGTTTTTCAAATTTGTTTTCTTTAAATTGCTCTACCATTAAAGCTTCGTATGCCCATCTGGACACCATAACATCTGCAATTATGGGGACTTTATCTACACTGCCAATTAGTCTGTTTAGTTTGTTAAAGCTGAACATTGCTCCTCCAAGTGCCATTTGAGGAATCATTAATAATGGTATTAAAATGTATATTGTTACAGCAGAATTAAAAGCTGATGATATGTTTAATCCCATAAAATTGGCAAATACAAAGGTGGAAAATAAAACTATCCAATATTCAAAATACATTCCTTGAATTCCTAAAATTGAGTTTCCTATTAAAACAAAAAGTATTGCTTGTATAGCTGACAATGATGTTAATATCATGATTTTTGCCGTTAAATAAGAGGAACGACTTAGGTGTAGGAACTTTTCTCGTTTTAGAATCTTTCTATCTCTGAAAATTTCTTCTGCACTTACTGTGAGTCCAAGGAAAAGTGCAACTACAATACTCATAAAAATGTATGGCGGAATATTTTCATTGTCAAAAAAGACATATGTTGATGATGTGGGGTCTGCAATATATCTAATTAAAAATGCTAAGATAAATCCAAGTAGTGGTGCTTCTAGTAAGTTAAGAACTATGTATTGTGTATTACTAATTTTTGAGAGTAAATCTCTTGTCAGGAATATTTTAAATTGATTAAACCAGCCTGGTATATTCAAATCTGCTGGTGGTTCATCGTTTATTTCTTCAACTTCTTCTTTTGCAACTTTATCTTGATAGTGTTTTTCCCATTCAACAGAAGATATTTTTCGCTTATCTGTATATTGCCCATATTCATCTACAACTTCTGCTTCAATAATGTCAAAGATTAATTCAGGAGTAACATTACCACATATACTGCATTCTCCAACCTCGGAATTTATTTGGTTGTCAATAGTTTTAAAATGTATAACAGCATCAACCGGATTTCCATAATATACCATATATCCACCAGTATCTAGAATTAGCATTCTGTCAAACATTTTATAAATGTCTGATGATGGTTGGTGTATTACTACAAAAATAAGTTTGCCTTTTAGTGTTAATTCACTTAAAAGTTCCATAACATTTTCAGAATCTCTTGATGATAATCCTGACGTAGGCTCATCTACAAAAAGAATTGATGGTTCTCTTATTAGTTCAAGTGCAATATTTAGTCTTTTTCGTTGCCCTCCGCTGATTGTTTTGTTCATCGGATTACCAACTTTAAGATCTTTTTTTTCGTAAAGACCAAGGTCTTTTAATGTTTTATGTACTAGTTTAACAAGTTCATCTTCTTTTTTGTTTTTAAAACAAAGTTTTGCATTATAGTAAAGATTCTGGAAAACTGTAAGTTCTTCAATAAGTAGGTCGTCTTGCGGAATATATCCTATAACTCCTTCTATTTTGTCTTTATCATGGTGTAAATCAATTCCGTTAATTTTTACACTTCCTTCGGATGGTGTTGTAATTCCTGAAAGTGTGTTAACCATTGTGGTTTTTCCTGAACCGCTTGCTCCCATAATTCCAACTAATTTCCCATGACTTACAGAGAAATTAATACCTCTTATACCAATATCGCCGGTTTTAAATTTGTATTGGAGATTTGTTACTTTAAAAGAGAGATTTGAGATTTTTAAATCTTTCATAAAAGTTGCAACTACATCACTATAGTGTATTGGTTTTCCTTTTGGTAATTTTAGGACACTTCCAGGAGCAAATAGGTAAATGCGATTATTATATGCTGTTGTGCTGTTTAAGAAAACATCTTGTTTTCCTGTATATTTTAGAAAGAACAATTCTGCACTTTTTAAATGCAAAATTATTACACTTCCATGAAGGCTTTCTGAATTTATATGTTGTGCTTTTAATTGGAGGTGTTCTCTGTCGTGAATTGTTAAAATAAATTCAGAATCTAAGTCTCTGTAATCATCTTTTATAACAAAGTTTTCAATTTCTTTGTATTCGGCAGTTGTTAGATGAAAAGCATCAGAAACAACAGAAATGATTTCCATTCGTTGTTCGGTAAGTTTCTTTTCTGCATTTACTAATTCAAAAAGACGTGCTAAAACAATTACTTTTTGTTTATGGCTTAGGGTTTTGTTGATTTTTCTACAAATTCCCATGACTCTAACAGAATCAAGTACATTAACTTGTCCTTCTTCTGCTCCTCTTCTTACTTCTTTATCTCCTTGTTTTGCTTCTCTTTTCTTTTTAGCTCTTTGTTTCTTTTTTTCTTCTTTTTCAATATGATTAATGAACAAATCCATATATTCACTCACTTGAGATTTACTCAATTGAGATTCAAGGAAAGTTTTAACAAACTTTTCCTCTTGCTCTACAACTCCTTCGTCTTGTTTTGCAATTATTGCAAAAAGTTGCATTAATGCTTTTAGTATTTGTTCACTCATTTGCTATAAATTTAAATAATAAATATTAAAAAGAATTTTACAAAAACCTGATTTAGGAATTTGTCAAAATTCTTTTTATTTTTAATTTTAAATTAAAGTTAGTCAATTGTGTAACTTACCTGTTCAAAAGGGACTTCAACAATGTCTTCATATTCTTCTCCTGCCTCTTCCATGTCTTCATCATCATCAGGAAAATGCCATCTTACAAGTACATCTTTGCCGTCGTCAGCCATATCTTCTAGTTTCAAGAGTATGTCTAATAAAAGTTTTGAAGATGCGGTATTAAAATATTCTAACTTAATGTTTAAAATGGTTTTTTCTAAAGGAGATTCTGAGTATTCTTCTAGCCATTCTAATATGGGTTCATAAAACGATACTACATCTTCGGGAAGTGATCTTCCTGAGATTTCCATAATTGGGTTATTTGGATTTGCATCTAAAATAACTTGTGGAGTATCGTCTGTACCTTCGATTCTTATTACTTGCATAATTATTATTTATTTTGTTCTTGAAATTGTAGATGTTAATACAAAGTATGATTTTTTTTCATTAATATCCAAAAAAGAATATATCAGTTTCTGTTCTGTTTTTCTTACAATGTCAATAAAACCTAGCCCTGCACCGCCTTTTTCAGATAGTCGTCCTTTTTTAATTTTTTCTTTATATAATTTTTTTAAAGACATTTTATTTCCTGAGTTTATAGCTTCAAGTTTTGTTTTTAAATTGGGTATCATGTTTTTATTAATAGAATTTCCTGTTGTTATTGTATATTCATTTTTAGTTTTGCTCATAAAAAATATTCCTTGTCCATCGGTTGGAGAATTTTTGTCAATCTTTTCTCCTGAATGTTTACCTATGTTTTGCAAAGATTCAATCATAACATGAAAAACTCTTCTTTTAAGGGAATTAGATTCATTGTCAATAGCTATATGGCTTTCAGCTAGAGAGCTAAATACTTTTGTAATTTCATGAGAAATTTCACCTTCGTATGCAAAACTGACATTATTATTTTTCATTTTTGTATAAAAGTCATAAACGAAATCAAGGTCAATGTTATTTTTATTTGTATCTGCCATGAAACTTGTTTTTAAAATTCAATTCCTAAAAATAGAACATCATCAATTTGTTTGTAATTTTTTTTCCATTCATCAAATTGAGTTACAAAAAAATCGTAAAATTGGTTCATTGTAAAATTTTTATTTTCGATTATTTCTTTTTGCATTCTTCCTGCTTGATACTTTCTTCCGTCCTTACCTCCAATTTGATCTGGAAAACCATCGGTAAATATAAAAATTTTATCGTTCTTTTCAATATTAATTTTATGAGTTGTAAACTTTTTTTCTTTTTGTCCTGGTCTTCCACGCATTGGTTTTCCTCCAACAGCCATCCTGTCACCTTTAAATCTTGAAATTTCGGAGCCTCTTAAAAGTAAAAGAGGGTTATGTGCTCCGGCATATTCTAAGATGTTTTCTTTGTAATTAATTTTACATAGGGCAATATCCATGCCATCCCGTGCTTTAGAATCAGGGGAATCTTGTTTGAGAGTTCGTCTTACTCTAAAATGTAATTTGTCAAGTATTTCTCCTGCTGTTTGGTTTTCGTCTTCATTCACAATGCTGTTAAGAGAGAAGTAGCCAATAAATGAAAGCAAAGCTCCTGGGACTCCATGTCCGGTGCAATCTATTGCTGCGATATAAATTTCATTTTCTGTAACATAAAACCATGGTAAATCACCACTTACAACATCTCTTGGTTTGTAGAACATAAAAGATTTTGGAAGGTATCTTTTTACGATTTTAAAATCGGGGACAATTGTAGATTGTATTCTTTGTGCATAGTTTATACTTTCTGTAATGTTTTTGTTCTTTTTTTCAATTTCTTGCTCAATTTCTTTGCTTTGTGTAATGTCGTGAACAACAAACAGGAATGTTATAATTTCTCCATTATCATCTGTTTCGGGTATGGAGTTAAATTGAACTATTCTTTTTGTATTATTAATATTGAAAATTGTTTCTTCTTGAATTTCAACACCTGCAACATTTGTTTTTTTTATAATTTCATTAAAAAAATCTGCAACTTCCTGATTTAGTTCAGCAGTATTTATGTTTCTTCCAATTAATTCATTGTTTGCTTTTCCAATAAATTTTTCGGTCATAGGGTTTGCATAGAAGAAGTTACCTGTTTGTCCGACTCTAATAATCATGTCAAGACTGTTTTCAGAAAGAGCTTGCATTTCACTGCTTAACCTTTTTGCTGTTTCTGCATCTTTTCTTACTGTTATATCTCTTGTGTTAAAAATAATTCCACCAATTGCCGGGTTGCCAGAAAGGTTTCTGCCCCTTGTTTCTAGCCAAACTTTTTCTTCGTTTTTATTTATGTATTGGTATTCAAATATTTTTTCAGAATCAGGCTTTATAATTAGTTCATTAAAAGCATTTTGTAATACATTGTCTCCTCTTTCAAAACGATTAATTCCTAGCATTTCTTCGGGGTTAAAGCCTAATATATTCTTAACTGATGGGCTTACGTATTGCACTATTCCTTTAGTATCGTATATGGTTATAACTTCTGATGCGTTTTCTAATAGTGCATGTATTCTTTTCTGACCTGTTTCAACTTCAAATATTTTAGCTGCTAATTCTTTGTTTGATTTTTCAAGCTCAATTTGAGTTAGTTCCATTTGCTTCGCATTTTCACGAAGATCATTTTCGTTTTTCTGTAATTTATTAGTTAATTTTTGTGCTTCGTCTAGTAATTTTTTTGTTCTTTCATTGGCTTTAAAATTAAAAAGGGTTTGTCCAATAATCTCTTCTAATTCAGTTAATAAAGAGATTGTACTTTTAGGGTATTCTTTTTGTAAACTTGCAATTTCAATAACCCCTTGTATTTTTTCATCTCCGGAAAGAGGAAGAATTAGTATTACACCGGGTTTTTTTGTGCCAATTAAACCTGAGCTTATTGAAAAATAATCTTCTGGAATATTTTGTCTGTAGATATAATTTTTTTCATAGGCTGCCTGACCAATTAAGCCTTGTCCAATTTTAAACCTTTGGTTTATTTTTTTTTCTCTTTCATAGGCATAAGAAAAAACATTTTGTAGTTCCTGTTTGTCTTCACTATACAAATAAAAAGACCCTTGTATTGATTTTGTGTATTCAATTATGTTTATAAGAATGTCTTTTATTAAAAGATTAAGGTCGTTATGTTTACGTAGAATGTCAGTTATTAACTCTTTGCCTTTCGATATTCCTGAAATTTCTTGTTCTTCTTTATATTTTGCAATGAAGTTTTTTTTCAGTAATAATAAAGATTTATTTGTTTTTGTGTTTTGAAATGTGGGGGTTTTTTCGGGATTAAAATTGTCTTTCCCTATTTCTTCTGCAAATTGTGAATATTGCGAAATAATTTCTTTTTGATTTTTAATTTCATCAAAAAGATATAATTGAACTTTTCCTACTTTTTCTGAAATGAAAAAGGCTACAACTGCTAATACAAAAGGTGCTAAATCAATAATGAAATTAAGAGGATTATCAGTATGTATTAATTTTATTTGTTCTAAACTAAATGAGTATTTTCCTGATAATATTTGAAAAGACCAAGCTGTTAACGGAAAAGAAAGTCCGAAAAAAAAGCCGTAAAAAGCATACTTTATTATATTTGAATTTAACTTGCTCACGTGTATTATTATTTAAAGCTATTTAACCACATAAAATATTTCTTATCCTTTTCAGTTTGATATTTTGTTTTTATTAAATTTTCCTTTTTAATATAGTTTTTAAGTTCTTGCGTGGTTTTTTCTATTTCGTTATTTTTTTTAGCTAATAAATTTTCTTGTTCTTGTGTTTTTGTAGAAAGAGTTTTGTTTTTTTCTTCAAATTCTTGGTATTTGCTTATGTCTTCAGCTAAAACAAGAATTCGTACTATAGTTCCTTTTTCATTTTTTATTGGAGAGAAATGTGTGTTTACTTTTAAAATACTTTTGTCTTTTAATGTAAAAGTTAATATTTGTGTAATAGATTTGTCTGATTTAACATCTTTCACTATTTTGTCTATGAGTTTATCATCTTTTGAATCAACTATGTCTGAAAGTGGTCTATTGCTAATTTCAGAAGGAACTATGTTTAAAGCCTTAAGGAATCGTTGGTTTACAGAAGCTATTTTTCCTCGTGTGTTTAGTTCAATTTTAATTAAAACATTATTTACAGCTGATACAATATTTGCTATTTCAGTTTCGGTTTTTCTTAATTCTTGTTGTGTTTGTTTTAATTGTTGAACTTTTTCAGACATTTCAGAATCTCTATATGCTAACTCAGTTGATTTTTTTTGTGTTTCTTCCAGCAAAACAGAGGTTCTGTCTGTAATTTTTGTTGTTTCAAGGGTAGAGGCAATATCTTCGGCAATAGTTTCCATAAAATCTACTTCGTTTTTTGTGAACTTGTAGAAAGATGCAATTTCTATAACTCCAAGAATTCTTTCATCTGTTTTAAGAGGTACTATTAGTATGTTTGTTGGAGGTGCTTCTCCAAGACCAGATTCAATATCCATATAATCATCTGGAACATTATTTAGCCAAATTGTGTTTTTTTCTAATGCACACATTCCAATTAAACCTTCCCCGACAGGTATTTTTTTATTTATTGATTTTATTCTGTCGTATGCAAATGCAGATATTAAATTTAGATAAGGCTGATTAGTTTCATCGTTAATAATAAAAAAGCCTCCTTGTGCAACATTAAAGAATTTCACTAGATTTTTAATGGATGCTTCTGCTAATTTATTTATTGACGAAGATGATTCTCTAAGTATATCATTAAATTTTGCTTGCCCTTCAGAGAACCATTGTCTAATTCGTTCTTCTTCAAGTCTTATTTTGTTTAATTTAATGTTTTCTTTTAGTTTGTCTCTTAGTTTTACCAATGAATTTTCTAATACTACATCTTTGTTGTAATCTTCAAATTTCACATCATAATTATCATTAACTAACTGAATTACAAATTTTGAAATTTCTTTAGTTTTATAATATAGTTTATCTAAATTTGAATGGACATTAGAGAAATCCTTATTAAAATTAGATGTTTTATTTATTGGTTTTCCTACATAAATAGCTGCAACTGCATCTTCAATATAGCTAATTGGTTTAAGGAATTTATTTTTTACAAAGAAATAGATTAAAAGACTAAAAGTAATATAAAATAATATGGCAGTATAATGGATAAATTTTAGAATGAATATATCATCTTTATATTCTATTACATATGCTTTTTCAATTTCCTCATGCTTTAGTTTAAGGGTTTTATACTTTTTGTTTATATTTTTTAAAATAGTTTCATTATTTTTTATTCTTAATAATTGATTCAAAGTAGAATAATATTCATCCCAACTTGTTTTAATAGTTTTTAATTTTTCTAATATTTCATCAGATGGTTTAGTAAATATAAATGCTTCATCTTTTTCAGAAAAGTTACCCCCGTTTATAAGAATAGACAAATTGTTCTTATATAGTTTTGCAGCATCAAAAATTTCTTTTTTAAAATTTGATGATTTTTTTGAAAGAGTATGTACTTCACCTAACAGCAAAGTGTTTGTTCTAATAAGTTTTGCAGAGTTTAAATTGTTTTGCTCTGAATTTATATATAAGTCAGATAAAATAAAATGCAAAACACTAACAATAATTATTCCTAGAAGTATAAACCCGGCTTTATGTAATGATAAAGTTTTTTTCAAAACCATAGTGTACAATAAATTAATTAGCTTTCAAAAATAACATTTTTTTGTTTATTTAAAAACTGTATTTGATGTGATTTTAAAAATATGGTATATTTATTTTTTGTTTTCAATATTTTGAGTTTGTTTTTATATTTTTGCATAAATGTCTAAAATGAACTTTTGTACAAAAGAAATGTTTAATATAACTAATAATACGGAGTTTGAAAAACTTTGTTTCAATATTTTTAATTATCAATATAAGTTCAATGTTGTGTATAAAAACTATGTGAATAATTTAAAAGTTGACATTTCTAAAGTTGCAGAAATAAAAGATATTCCATTCATTCCAATTGATTTTTACAAAACACATAAAATAATTACTAATGCTACTACTATTGAAACAACATTTAGAAGTAGTGGAACAACAGGTACAAATATAAGTGAGCACCATATCCTAGACTTATCAATTTATGAAAAAAGTTTTTTAAAAACCTTCAATCAATTTTATGGAAATCCTGAGAATTTTACATTTTTAGCTCTACTTCCATCATATTCAGAAAGGAATGATTCTTCTTTAATATATATGGTTCAGAAATTTATGGAAATTAGCAAAAAAAAGGATGCAGGTTTTTTTCTTTATAATTTTGACGAGCTTTATAAGAAAATTTACGAACTTGAGAAACGAAATGATAAAACTATCTTATTCGGAGTTAGTTTTGCTCTGTTAGATTTTTTTGAAAAATATCAGATTAAATTGAAAAACACTATAATTATTGAAACTGGCGGGATGAAAGGAAGAAAAAAAGAAATTGTAAGAGAGGAACTTCATTCTAAAATTAAAAGAGCAACAAATTTAGAAGCGATTCACTCAGAGTATGGGATGACAGAATTACTTTCTCAGGCATATGCAAAAAAGCAAAACAGATACCAGACTCCACCTTGGATGAAAGTTTTAATAAGAGATGTTAATGATCCTTTTACGTATGTTAAACATGGAGCAACAGGGGGGGTAAATATAATTGATCTTGCAAATATTAATTCATGTTCATTCGTAGAAACAAAAGATTTAGGTAAATTACACTATGATAATTCTTTTGAAGTACTGGGAAGATTTGATAATTCAGATATAAGGGGTTGTAATTTAATGGTAATTTAAATTATTAAGTAGTTTATTTTTAACTTTGTAATAAATAAAAAAAGAAATTATGGGATACAAAAACATTTTAATAGAAATTAAGGATGCAATTTTATATGCTAAATTAAATCGTCCTAAGCAATTAAACGCATTAAATAAAGAAGTTTTTTCTGAAATTAAACATCTTTTTACAAATATTGCAGTAAAAGATGAAGTTAAAAGTGTGATTATAACAGGATCGGGTGAAAAAGCATTTGCCGCAGGGGCAGATATCAAAGAATTTGCAGATTTTAATATTGAACAAGGAAAAGCATTGGCATCAAACGGACAAAAAATCTTTAAAATTATTGAAACTTTTAATAAGCCCGTTGTTGCCGCTATAAATGGATTTGCTCTTGGGGGAGGATTAGAACTGGCAATGGCTTGTCATATTAGACTTGCATCTACAAATGCCCGTTTTGGGCAGCCCGAAGTTAGTTTGGGAGTAACTCCCGGGTATGCCGGAACACAACGTTTAACCCAGCTAATTGGGAAAGGGAAATCTATTGAATTATTGATGACAGGTGCTATGATAAATGCTGAGGAAGCACAAAGATTAGGACTAGTAAATTATGTTGTTTCACAAGACGATTTAATTGGCAAATCAGAAAAACTTCTAAAAACTATAATGAAGCAATCTCCTATTGCTGTTGCAGGTGTTATACAGTGTATTGATGCATATTTTACTGAGGGTGTTGATGGGTTTAAATCAGAAATTGAAGAATTTGGAAAATGTTTTGGGACAGAAGATTTTAAAGAAGGGACTAATGCTTTTATGAATAAAAGAAAGGCTATTTTTACGGGAAAATAAATCTTTAATCATCAAATAGTTGCAAGTCATCAAAATAAATAGGCAATTCATCAATACAATGTTTTGAAATTAGTTTTTTACAATACATTTGTATCAACAATTAACTAATGATTTAATAAGGTAACAATTAACGAATAACTAACTTAAAACTTACTTTGTAAAAATTAAAAAGAGAGGCGGATTTTGTCTCTCTTTTTTTATGTTGTTTTTTAATTTATTGATTTTCAATTTTTTTATTAAACAATTTTTTTCTTTTATGAATAATTATATTGGTTAAAAATAATACTATCGTTACAAGATATAAGATAAATTAATATTTCTAACACATTTAACAAAGAGTATTTTTGCTTTTCAAAATATTTGGGTTTAAACTTTTTTGATACAGTTTATTATTTATTTATCTTTGAGAAAAAATAATGTAAAATAAGCAAATGCAAATGTATAATACTTAGTGTTAGATAATTATATAATATTAATCGTATGAAAACAAAATGCATAATAGTTGACGATGAACCTTTGGCAATAAAAGTTATAAAAAACCATTTACAAAGTTTAGATGATATTGAGATTGTTGCAGAATGTAGAAATGTAATCGAAGCAGATAAGATATTGCGAAAAGAAAAAATTGATCTTATTTTTTTAGATATTGAAATGCCAAAAATTACAGGATTTGATTTTTTAAAATCCATGGAAGGACAAACAAAAATTATAATAATTACTGCATACAGAAATTATGCTCTTAAAGGATATGAATATGATATAGTAGATTATTTATTAAAACCTGTTTCTTTTGATAGGTTTTATAAAGCTGTAAATAAATTTTTAAAACAACAAGAACCATCTGATGTTCAGATATTTGACGTAAAAAATAAAGCAAACTCTCCTTTTATATATTTTAATGAAGATAAAACAATTCATAAAGTATTTTTAGATAAAATTTTATATATAGAAAGTTTTAGAGAGTATATTAAAGTACATACTCTGGATTTTTCTATAAAAACAAAAATTCCTATCAGTAAGATTGAAAATAAATTAAAAGAATATGATTTTTTAAGGATACATAAATCTTATATTGTTTCTGTAAATTGCATTCAATCATTTAATTCTCGTTCAATAAATATTAGCAAACAAGAACTTCCAATAGGCAGAACATAT
This sequence comes from uncultured Chlorobiota bacterium, assembly GCA_947311255.1. GTDB lineage: Bacteria > Bacteroidota > Bacteroidia > Bacteroidales > JAADGE01 > JAADGE01. The sequence continues at coordinate 13,748 of CAMZKL010000068.1, forward strand.
AAGGATGCAGTTATGAAAGTATTAAAATTTGATTCTGATTTATTATAAAATCTACTTCTATTAATAATAAAAATATATTTTTGTAGTTTTTTATGCTATAAAATATCATTAAAAATACAAATTTACATTAAAAATAATTGGCTAATAAAATTCAATTTTTAGTTTTTCAATCTTAAAAAAATTCAAAACTTCTGACAGGTGGATACAAAAATAAAAAACGCACTAAAAATAATATTGTTTTTTTCAATTGGAGCAGGAGTTTTCTTTTTAGTTTATAAAGATCAAGATTGGTCTGAAACAAAAGATGTATTATTAAAAGCAAATTATACTTGGGTAATTGTTTCATTGGTACTTGGTGTTTTAAGCCATGTTAGCAGAGCAATAAGGTGGAATATTTTAATAGAGCCGCTTGGACATAAGCCTTCTTTTATTAATTCTTTTTTTGCGGTTATGATTATGTATCTTTCTAATATTGCTTTCCCTCGTTCTGGTGAAGTCGTTAGATGTGGTGTTATGAGTAAAAAAGAGGAGATCCCATTTTCAAAACTTTTAGGAACAGTATTTACTGAAAGAATTGTTGATTTTATTATGCTTTTTATTCTACTTGCAATTGTATTAGTAACTCAAGCAGATGTTGTTGCAGATTTATTTAGCAGGATGAATTTAAATAAAAAACTTGACGGTCTATTTTCTTCTGTACCTTTTATTTTTTCTTTTACTTTTATTATTATAATAATTACAAGTTTATTATATTATTTTCGTGAAAGAATAAAAAAATCAAAGATGTATCAAAAATTAAAAAAAATATTCATAAACTTTGGAGACGGTGTAAAATCAGTTTTGAGAATGGAACGAAAATTTGAATTTATAGCTCATTCAATTTTCATTTGGGTAATGTATTTTGTTATGATTTATATTATTTTTTGGAGCTTTGAATTTACAGAACATCTAAGTTTACTAGCTGGTTTAACTGTTTTTGTTATGTCTGCTTTCGGAATGGTGTTTCCCTCTCCCGGGGGTATGGGGTCTTGGCATTTTGCAGTAAGAGAAACTCTTAACTTATATGGTGTTGATATTTCAGATGCAAATGCTTTTGCTCTTGCAGCACATGAACCAATGACATTTATGATGATTGTTATTGGAGTTATCGCTGTTATTTTACTTCCGATTGTTAATAAATTAAAAAATTAAGCACTCTATGTTAAAAACTTTTAAGAGTGTACAACAATTTCCAAACAGAACAAACCAAAATGTCATTTTCAATAATAATTAATTATTTTTGCAACTCAAAAAATTTAAAAATTCAATTATGGCTTTAAAATGCGGTATAGTAGGACTAACAAACATAGGAAAAACAACCATATTCAATTGCTTTTCAGAAACAAAAGCAGAAGTAACAAGTTTTAGTTTTAGCACAGACAAATCAAACCTTGGGACAGTAAAAGTTCCGGATAATCGTTTACATGAATTATTAAGAGTACAAGAATCAGAAAAAATAATTCCCACAGTTGTAGATATAATTGATATTCCCGGAATTGCAAAAGGGGCAAGCGAAGGAGAAGGAACAGGAAATAAATTTCTTGGAGATTTAAGAAACACAGATGCCTTAATACACGTATTAAGATGTTTTGATGATGAAAATCTTGTTCATATTGAAGGCGAAATTGATCCTGTAAGAGATTTAGAACTTATAAATTTTGAATTGCAAGTAAAAGATTTAGAGTCGGTTGAAAAAAAAATTACAAGGCTTGAGAAAATTGCAAAATCAAATGATAAAGAAGCAATAAAAGGTTTAGAAGTATTAAAAATATATAAGGAACACTTGGAAAATTTTAAACCTGCAAAATCTGCCCCTGTTAAAGAAGACGAAAAAATACACGTTAGGGATTTAAACTTGCTTACTATAAAACCTGTTATGTATGTTTGTAATGTAGATGAGTTATCTGCTGTTAACGGAAACAAATATTCAGAAGCTGTTGTTGAAGCACTTAAAGAAGAGAATGTTCAAGTACTCGTAATTGCTGCCGCACTAGAAGCAGATATTGCAGAATTGGAAGAGGCTGAAGAACGTCAAGAATTTTTAGAAGATGCGGGTTTGTCAGAACCCGGAATGGACAAACTCATACGTGCAGCATATGATTTATTAAACTTGCAAACATTTTTTACTGTGGGACCAAAAGAAATTCATGCTTGGACTTTAAAAAAAGGTATGTCTGCTCCCGAAGCAGCAGGAGTTATACACAGCGATTTGCAAAAAGGATTTATCAGAGCAGAAGTAATGCACTATAATGATTTTATTGAACTTGGAGGGGAAAAAAATTGCAAAGATAAAGGTAAGTTTTATGTGGAAGGGAAAAACTATATTGTTGAAGATGGAGATATTCTAAATATCAGATTTAATGTTTGATTTTTTATTTGGTTTGTTTTTTGTATCTTTACATTATCTAAAACTTAAAATATGAAACTTAAAAAACATTTTAAACTGATAGGGTTATTAATCCCTATTTTTGCATTATTCCTTTCTGTTTCCTTATCAAACTGTAAAGGGAAAGCTGTAATTCATGAAATTAAAGATAGCATAATAAATTGTTCGGCACCTTATGTTGTTCATTTTTCTGCTGATGCCGAACACAGGTCAAGAAAACTAGAATACACTTGGGATTTTGGAGATGGAACAACATCACATGAAAGAACTCCTGTTCATGTATACAACGAAAGTAATGTATATCAAGTAAGCCTTTCAATAAAACAAAACAAAGCATTTGACTCTCAAACTAAATCAATAAATTTAACTCCTGATGCAACAAAACCATATTCAGATTGGGATTTTGCTATTGCAGCCGGTGAATTATGGGCTCCTGCAAGAGTAGAATTTCAAAATTATTCAAAATTCTCAACAAAATTTATTTGGGACTTTGGAGATGGAAATATAAGTTCGGCACAAGACCCTGTTCATATTTTTGAAAATGAAGGCACTTATAGAACTTTATTAAGTGCTATTTGTGAAGGAGATACTTCAAAATATTCAGTTGATTTAATAATAAAAGATTCTCCTAGCAATATTTTAATAAACGAAGTTTCTGTAAGATTACCTGAAAATATTTTAGGCCATGACATAGAACTAGAAATATGGTATAACAATAATCAAGATTATCGTTATAGGATACGAGAAGTTTCCTCTTTTCCTGTTGTGTTTAATGTAAAGAAAAAACTATTTAGGTTTAATGGAGATTTTAATAGAGACAGATTAGAATTTATTGTATTTGTCGATAATGATGATGTTCCCTACGTTAATTTTTATAAAGAATCAAGAGATTTTCAACTAGATTATTATCCTTCTTTAATTACTTTTGATGACGGGTACGGTAGAGATATTAAAGCACAAATTGGTTATCAGGATTAGCTTTTTTATATTTTTAATGTCCTAAAAAGATATAAAAAACGACTTTAGTCGTTTTTTTTTATTGAGTTTCAATATTTTATTTAAACATAATTTTTCTTTGCCGGTAAATTGAATAATTAGACGGATTATAATGATATTTTTACTCTAACCATGTCTTAAAAGCACTAACTTTTTCGCGGCTAACAATAATTTCATGAGCTTTAAAACCTTTAATATTTATTTTCAATCGGCTGTTTGAGTATGCTATAATATCTTTTATTGCATTTATATTTATAATAAATTTTCGGTTTACTCGAAAAAATATTTTTGGGTCCACAAGGTTTTCAAGTTTATCCAATGAATAATCTAAAAGATAGTTTCTTTGC
>CAMZKL010000069.1 GCA_947311255.1 uncultured Chlorobiota bacterium
AAATTTTGGGAGGGAGTAACCCAAATGTTGCTGTAAAATATCAAATAATGCTTTTAATTACCATTTTTTCTTCTGCTATTTTAAATGTTGTTCTTACAATTTTATTTTCAAACAGAATTGCTTTTGATAGATATGATAACTTAAAAAAGCTTATTTTTAGAAAATAGTTATGCTTACTGAAGCAATAAAGACTATCTTTTAACATATTGTTCTTCATAATATTGTTCATACTTTCCACTAAGAATATTGTTTAACCATGTTTCATTATCTAAGTACCAATCAACTGTTTTCTCCAAACCCTCTTCAAATTCCAAAGACGGTTTCCATCCTAATTCTTTTTGAATTTTTGAGGAATCAATTGCATAACGCATATCATGCCCTGCCCTATCCTTAACAAATGTAATTAATTTAGCTGATTCTCCATTTTCTCTACCTAATTTTAGATCCATTATTTCACAAAGTTTATAAATCAACTGAATATTTTGCCACTCATTATTACCTCCAATATTGTATGTTTCTCCATTTTTTCCTTTATGGTAAACTAAATCAATAGCATTTGCATGATCATTAACAAAAAGCCAATCTCTTATATTTTTTCCTTTTCCATATATCGGAATTGATTTATTATTTTTAATATTATTTATTGCTAAAGGTATAAGTTTTTCAGGAAATTGATTTCCCCCATAATTATTAGAGCAATTTGTTAAAACAACAGGCAATTTATAAGTGTGCATATAGGCTCTGACTAAATGATCTGAGCTTGCCTTTGAAGCAGAATAGGGGCTTCTTGGGTCGTATGATGTATCTTCTGTAAACATACCATCATCTCCAAGAGAACCATAAACCTCATCAGTTGAAATATGATAAAACCTTTTCCCTTTAAAATTACCTTTCCAATAATTTCTTGCTGCATTTAATAAATTTACCGTTCCAAGAATATTTGTATTTATAAAAGCTCCCGGGTCTGAAATTGATCTATCAACGTGAGATTCAGCTGCCAGGTGAATAACACCATCAAAGTTATACTTTTCGAAAATTGAATTAATAAAAGAAATATCTGTTATATCCCCTTTTACAAATTCATAGTTTGAATAATTAGCAACATCTGTTAAGTTTTCTAAATTTCCTGCATAGGTCAAAGCATCCAGATTAACGATTTTATAATCTGCATATTTATTAACAAATAATCTTACAACATGAGAACCTATAAAACCTGCACCTCCGGTAATCAAAACTGTTTTACTCATTTTTAACTGTTTTTTATTTATATTTAAAAACCTTTGTTTTGCAAAAATATTATAATTCTTTCAGCAAATACCTCTTTTTATTTATTTTTGTAGTTTAAGAAAAAAAATTAATGGAAAAAAAATCAGATTTTTTAGTTATTGGTTCAGGCTTAGCTGGCTTAATGTTTGCACTAAAAGTGTCTAAATTTGGGAAAGTTATTGTTATAACAAAAGGTAAAATTAATGACACAAACACCAATAAAGCTCAAGGAGGAATCGCATCAGTTGCTCATACTCCGGATTCTTATGAGAAACATGTTTCGGATACATTAATTGCAGGTGACGGATTATGCAATGAAGATGTTGTTAGAACTGTAATTTCTGAGGGACCTGAAATGATTCAAGATTTAATTGAACTAGGAGCAAAATTTGACAAGAATAATGATGGAACCTATAACTTAGGACGTGAGGGAGGTCATTCTGAAAATAGAATTTATCATCATAAAGATAATACGGGAGAAGAAATTCAACGAGCACTTACCGAAACAGTTTTAAATAATAAAAATATTGAAGTTTTTGAAAATCATTATGCAATTGATTTAATAACTCAGCACCATTTAGGCTACACAATTATTAGAGACAAAAGTAACATAGAATGCTTTGGAGCATATGTTTTATCTCCAAAAACTAAAAAAGTTGAACGTTTCTTATCAAAAATAACATTTATTGCAACAGGTGGTTTAGGAAACATTTATGATATTACAACAAATCCAACTGTTGCAACCGGAGATGGAATTGCAATGGCTTACAGAGCAAAAGCACTGATATCGGATATGGAATTTGTTCAATTTCATCCAACTGCATTATACAATAAAAACGAACGCCCCTCATTCCTAATAACAGAGGCTTTAAGAGGCTTTGGAGCAATTCTTCGCAATAAAAAGGGCGAAGCGTTTATGATAAAATATGATAAAAGAAAAGATTTAGCCCCAAGAGATATTGTTGCAAGAGCAATTGATGCTGAGATGAAAATGAGTGGAGACGAATACGTATTTCTTGACAGCACTCACCTAAATTCAGATAAATTAAAAAATCATTTTCCTAATATATATCAGAAATGTTTAACTTTGGATATTGATTTTACAAAAGATTTTATCCCTGTTGCTCCCGCAGCACATTATCTTGTTGGAGGAATTAAAGTTGATAAAACCAGCAAAACATCAATAACTAATTTATTTGCTGGAGGAGAAACATCATCAACTGGATTGCATGGTGCTAACCGGTTAGCATCTAACTCCTTACTTGAAGCACTAGTTTATGCGGACAAAGCTGCTGAAACAAGTTCAAAATTAATCTCCAATATTATAATTAATGAAGAAATTCCTGAGTGGCACGATGATGGTGCTACCCTTCCAGAAGAAATGATTTTGATTACACAAGAGTTTAAAGAATTACAACAAATAATGACCTATTATGTTGGCATAGTTCGTTCGAATATAAGGTTAACCAGGGCATTAGACAGACTTGAAATTTTATATAACGAAACAAAAACATTGTATGATAATTCAAAAGTTTCAAAAGAAATTTGTGAGTTAAGGAATTCAATAAATATTGCCTACATGATTATTAAAATGGCAAAGGCAAGAAAAGAAAGTAGAGGTTTACATTATACATTAGACTATCCTGAAAAAGGCAAAATTTTATAAAACAAAAAGGATAATTGAAAAAAATTAAACTTAAAACTAAAAATAATGTACCTGATAAAATAATTGGGATTTCTTCGTTACATAATGATTTTCAAGTAGCTTGGTCTATAAATAAACTCCTCAAAATTAATCTTACAAAAACTAAAGATTTTATTTATACAAATAATATAAATTTTTCAATATTTAAAGATATTGATTCCGAAGAAAATACATACTACTTACTTTCAAACAAGAGTAAAGGTTCAATTTTATCTTCAAAATTTAAAAATATTGATTTTTTCTTTATTCTAAAAACTGGTAATTTAAATATTGAAGAGCTTTCTTCTTCAATTAACAATTCTAATTTTATTAACGGAAGTTTTTTGTTATTAGTTGAAACTAATTTAAAAAGAATTTTGAGCTATCCACAATTTTCAGAAATTGGTTGAAAAAAAAGGCTTATCAACTTTAGGATACTTCTAAAAATTCTAAAAATCTTGATGAGAATGAATTTTTAGAAGTCCCCTTTATTCATAAATAAGAGTAAAACATAATGCAAAAATAATAATAACAAAAAAAAGCCTGTCATTTACGACAGGCTTTACTTTGTTTTGATAAATGATAAACATTAAATTACTTTGACATTTATAGCATTCAATCCTTTCTTTCCTTCTGTTAATTCAAATTCAACTAGGTCTCCTTCGTTTATGTCATCAATTAGTCCTGAAACATGTACGAAATATTCGCTTTTTGTTTCATCTTCAATAATAAATCCAAAACCTTTAGTTCTGTTGAAAAATTTTACTGTTCCTTTTTTCATTTTGTTATGTAATAAATTTTTAAAAAAACAAAAGTATCCTAATTTTTTAATAAAAAAAATATAAATTAAAAAAAAAATTATTTATTTATTAAAAAAAGAAATAGATATTCTATTTTTTTTATTTGATTTTATTTAATTTTTCAATATGTTTTTTTATCTTATCATAGGCAAAATTACTTACAGGAACTAAAGGAAGTCTTACATATTTTTCACATATTCCAATAATTTCAAGAGCAGCTTTTACCCCACTTGGATTTCCTTCTACAAACAAAGCATTTGTAAGGTCAAGTACATCATAATGAAGTTTTTGAGCATTTTTAAAATCATACTTTAAAGAAGCACGAACCATATTAGAAAACAGTTTTGGAAATACATTTGCAGTAACAGAAATTACTCCGTCCATACCTAATGCAACATAAGGTAAAGTATATGTATCATCACCTGAGATAACAGAAAAATCACTAGGTTTATTCTTAATTATTTGCATTACTTGATCCAAATTACCAGATGCCTCTTTAACTGCAATAATATTGCTAAAATCAGTTGCTAATTGTATAATTGTTTCAGAATTAAGGTTTACAGAAGTTCTGCCCGGCACATTATATAATATTATAGGAACAGGACAAACATTTGAAATAGCTTTATAATGTTCATATAAACCTTCCTGACTTGGTTTATTATAATATGGTGTTGCAGAAAGAATTGCATCAATATTAGAGAAATCTGTTTTTTGAATTGTATTAATTACTGTTTGGGTATTATTAGCTCCTATTCCAAAAACAATAGGAACTTTTTTTTCTGAAACTTCAACAATATAATCTAAAATGGCTTTTTGTTCTTTTTCAGACAATACAGGATTTTCACCAGTTGTCCCCATAACAACAAGATATTCTACTCCTCCTGATATTACATGTTCAATAAGTTTTTGAAGTGAAGTAAAATCTACACAACCATCTTTTCTAAAAGGTGTTACTAATGCAACACCAGTACCTTTTAAATTAATACTCATATATTTTTTTTAAGCTTTGTCTATTGTACTTAAATAATGATTTATCTGCGAAATAAAATATTTCATATCTTTATTTCTGTCATAATTAATATTTAAGTCCGAATATTTACAATTTATTACACCTGAAACTTTAAAATTTGCTTTGGAAAGTGCAAAAATATACTCAATGTAAGAGTTGTTTTCAAACGAAAGATTAATTAAGATATCAAATTCTTGTTTTATAAAATCTGATATACAAACTTCTTTTATCTTTCCGAGTTTTGAAATATGTTTTTCTGAAAAATAGTTCATATTTTCTTTACCAAAATAGATATTCCCAATTTCTTCTTTATTTTTTACAAAACCTAATAAATAAATTTCTTTTGAGTTCTTTTTTAAATCAGAATAGTAATCTTTAACAATATCATAGTCTGATTTATTGCGAATTTCATACAATATTGCAACAGATTTGGCTGTTTTAAAGTTATGAAATTGAACTTTTCTTTTGGAACGTTTTATATTTTTTGAAAAAATGAAGTTTCTAATTCCCACTTTAAGTTATTTGATTAAATTTTTGATTATACAATAGTACAAAATGAAACTGAATTAATAAAATTAGAATTAAATTTTTCAAAAAAAAACTAAATAAACTTTTAATATATTTAATTGAAATTTTCTTATTATTTTTGTAGAATATAAATATCAATCTATTTAGTATGAAACTTATAAACCTTATTTTTCCAGTTATTTTTTTAACAATATTTTCTTGTAAAACAGAAGAAAACAATAAACAGCCAAAAACTGATTTTGGTAAAGAAACAAGTATAGACAAAGGATCGTTAAAAGCAGATAAAAATGCAATTATTTTGGCTGATAACATTACATATATTACAGATGTTATAAACTCAAACCCCGAAGAGGCATATTATAAAGATTCTATTTGGTTAAAGGGTGCTAATATTCAAGTTTTTGCAAATTTAGTATTTAAAAATGTTTACGAAGGCAAATTAAAAGCCTATGACTATATGACAGGCAAAGAAATGTCTATCCTAGAAATAGAAGAGCTTGAAAAAGAGCATAAAAGAAAAGATATTGGCCAAGTTCTGTTTACAGAAAATTGGTACTATAACGAAGCCGAGATAAAAATGTACAAACAAGTAAATTCTATTATGCTTGCCTATTATAGATATGATGAAAATGGGTATGTTATAGGAAATTATCCTGGGATTAGAGTGTATTTTAACAATACAAAACCTATGAAAGGAGCATTAGATTATTAATTATTATGAAAATTATAATAGCCGAGCCAACTCATGAAATTCTGGAAAAAAAACTAAAAAAGAATGGTTTTGATTGTGATTACTTTCCTAGTATTACTTTTCAAAAACTAAAAAGTATTATTCCAAAATATGATGGATTAATTATTCGAAGTAAATTTAAAATTGATAAAGAATTTATAAATTCTGCGAACAAATTAAAGTTTGTTGCACGTGCGGGTGCAGGAATGGAAAACATTGACATTCAATATGCCCAAAGCAAAAACGTTTTATGTATAAATTCGCCGGAAGGCAATAAGGATTCTGTGGGAGAACACGTGATAGGGATGCTTCTTTCATTATTTCATAAAATCAGCATCTCTAATAAGGAAATAAATAAAGGTATCTGGAACAGAAAAAACATTGGAATTGAAATGTTCGGAAAAACTGTTGGAATTTTGGGTTATGGTAATATGGGAAGTTCTTTTGCTAAAAAATTAAAAGGTTTTGGCGTGGATGTTATAGCATATGATAAGTATAAAACCAAATTTTCAGATGAGTTTGTTACAGAAGTAAATGAACAAGAGTTTTTTGAAAGGACAGACATATTAAGCATTCATGTTCCATTAACAGATGAAACACTATTTTTAGTGAACAATTCATATATTAATAATTTTAAGAAAACAATTTATATTGCAAATACAGCAAGAGGAAAAATAATTAAGACTGAAGATTTAGTTAATAATCTTAAATCAGGCAAAATTAAAGGTGCTGTTTTAGATGTCTTAGAATATGAAAAAACTTCTTTTGAAAATATCTTCTCAGGAAAGGACTCAATTTCTCTTAACTATCTTATTAGTTCAGACAATGTTATTTTAACTCCTCATATTGCAGGCAGTTCAGATGAGTCTTATAAGAAAATTGCAAAAGTATTAGCTGAGAAAATTATTCTTGTTTTTTAATCATATGCAAACTAAACCTTACACCTTTTTGTTATAAAAAAATCAGCTCTTTTCTTAGAGCTGATTTTAAATCATAATTTTATTAGTAAAAACTACTCTTTTTACTTTTCAAGAATCTTAGCTTCAACACGTCTATTTAATTGGCGACCTGCTTTTGTTGTATTATCGGCTCGTGGTTGAGACTCTCCATATCCTGCAGCAACTATTTGTTGGAGTTGCACACCTCTTGTAAGCAAATAATCTACCACAGACTGAGCTCTTCTCTGAGATAATTTTTGATTTGAAGATTCAGAACCTTGACTATCGGTATGACCAGAAATTTCAACTCTTATATTTTTATATTTTACCAATAAATTTGCCAACCGATTTAACTCAGCAAAAGAAACAGTTCTTAATGTAGCCTTTCCAGTACTAAAAAAAACATTATTTAGAACAATTTTTGCCCCTACACCCATAGGTTGAAGTTGAATATCTTTTCTTATAACTTCATGTATTGATGTATCTGAAATTACAAAATTCTCTGAATGAAAAAAATAATCTGGTGCTCCTGCTGTTAAAGCATAATCTTTTCCTGGTGGAAGAGGTACAGTATATGCTCCTGTTGAAGCGTAAGAATCAACAGTCTTTACAAGTTCTCCATTTGAATTATCAACTAATTCTAAGGTTGCTTTTATAGGTTTCCCAGAAAATGCATCTGTTACAATTCCCTTGACTAGAGATAGTTGAATTACTTTAATATTAACTGGCTTTTCAATATCTGTTTCTGTTGTAGGTTCTGCAAAATATGCGATTAAATCATCGGGGCTTCCGAGTGTTATGTGTGTAGGTTTCTCAGGCCCTAAGAAAACAATTCTGTAAATATCTTTATCTCCGTATGAATCATCTCTGTTTGAAGAGTAATATGCAAACTTTTCATTCTCTGAAAGCATAAAAAACACATCGTCTCCAGTTGTATTAATAGGATAACCAATATTTTCAGGTTCTGTCCAAGTTCCATCATCATTTTTATGTGTTTTAAAAACATCATAACCTCCCATTGAGTTGTGTCCTTTTGAACTAAAATACAAATCTTTGCCATCAGCAGAAATTTCTACTGTTTCTTCATCATATTTTGAATTAACAACATATCCTAAGTTTTTAGGTTTTTGCCATTTTCTACCATTTAGTGTTTTTTGGCTCATCCAAATATCTTGCCTTCCTTGTCCACCTTTTCTATCGCTAATAAAATATAATGTCATAGAGTCTCTTGAAACTGAAACAGAACTTTCACGAGAAATACCTTTATCAATTTTTCTCATTTTATTTGGACTTTTCCAACTATCATTTTTATATTGACTGTTATACAAATCTCCCTCTCCCTTATGCCCTCTGTAAATACATAGTTCTTTGCCTTCAGGAGAAATATCTACAACAGCATCATTATGTTTTGTATTTATTGGATAATCTAATTGCTCAGCAAGTTGCCAAGCCCCATTTTGAAATCTTGACATATAGACATCTTCAAAATATAATTTATTAAATTTATTTTTCTTTCCTCCTGTTGTATTCTCTCTTCGTGAAGTAAAATATAAAACAGAATCTTTAAAATAAAAAACAGGACTGTATTCTGGGGCTTTTGTATTAACACCTTTTCCAAGGTTATCAACAAAACATCTTACTGGATTTTTTATCATTTTTTTTCCATTTTCACACTCCTCTATTCTTTTGTCAACTTTTGTTTTCGTTTTTTGCAATTCTCTAGGCTTTAATGAACTTAAATATGTTTCATAAGCATCAATTGCATCATCAAATTTATAATTATATTGATATGCTTTACCCAACCAATAATTTATATCTTTAGTTAAATTCCCATAGATTAAACTAGCGTTTTCAATATATTCTAATCCTTTTTTTGGTTCAGAAGTTTTAAGATATGAAATTCCTATAAGATAATTCAAAGCGGCATTATCTTCATTATAGTTTTGTGCAGTTAAATAGTGTTCTAACGCTTCAACATAAGCTCCTTTTTTATTCATCCGAAATAACTTATTCCCATTCTTAACATGCTTCCATGCCTCCTTAAATCCCTCATCCTCAATTTTATAGCTTGATTTTTTAACTTTTACAAATCGTTGTGAGTAAATTGGAGATAAGATAATTGTTGAGAAAAGTATTATTAATATCTTAGTTTTCATATTATTAAAATGTGTAGTTTTATTATTCTATTTTAATTACAACCTTGAGTATATTTGTCAGCAGATTTTATTCCTAATGATGCTGCTTTTTTCCAGTCTTCACATGCTCCTGTGAAATTTCTTAAATATTCTCTCGCAGTTCCTCTGTTGGCAAAAGCTTCAGCATATTTATCATTAATATTAATTGCCATAGTAAAAGCATCTTCTGCTTCTTTATAATTTAACAACTTTAAATATACCATACCTAAATTGTTATGTGCTGTTGCAAAGTCTTTTTTAAAATTTATGGCTTTTTCATAATCTTTTATAGCAGAATTAAACTTTTCTTCTGCTTGTTTTTTATTATTCTCACTCATTAATTTAACAGCTTGGGCATATTTAGAATCGCCCCTACCTGAATATGCAGTATAATACTCAGCATTTATTTTTAAAGCTTCGCTAAATGCAGAAATTGCTTCATCATATTTTTTTAATTCATTTTTAACAGTTCCCAAATTATTGTACGCAAAATATAATTCAGGATTAATTTCAACAGATTTCATATAATCATTTTCAGCTGCTTCAAAATTGTTTTTTAACCTTTTTGCACTTCCTCTGTCATGATAAGCATAAGCATAATTCTTATTTTTCTTTATAGCTTCATTAAAATCTTTAATTGCCAAATCATAATTTTTAAGTTTTAATTGAGCAACTCCCCTGTAATACAGGGCATTTGATTTTGTGTAGCCATTGTTAATTGCTTTTGTAAAATCATTTAAAGCTCCATTAAAGTCTCCTGTATTAATTCTAGCGAAACCTCTTGCAAATAAAACTTTTGACATATTAGGCAATAATTGGGCAGCAGTAGTTAAATCAGCAATTGCACTTTCAAAATCGTTTAATTCATTTTTTATAACACCTCTGTTATAGATTGCTTTGCCAAAATTTGGTTTAATCTCAATTGCTTTGGTTAGTTCTGCAATTGCACCTGTGAAATCTTGGTTTAGATAATTTTGAACTCCTTGATTGTATGAAAGTTCAGCATCCTGACCTTTTGCTAAAATTGTAGTTTTATTATTTTGAGAATAGGCATTCATTACAATAAAACTCAAAATAAAAATGAGATTTTTTTTCATATCTTATACATTTGTATTTTTTATAACTTTAAAAATTTTGACAATAAATTTGTTACAATTTAAAGATTTATATTATAACAATTTAACAAAACTTTATTATTAAAAGAAAATTTTAATACCGATAAAAAACTCTTTTTAATTTTCCTTTAATTTGGACAAATTTATAAATAATAATCTAAATACATTTACTTTTTTAAAACGAAATAATCTTTTTTTATTAAATTTGTGAATTATTCTCCTTTTTTGAGAAAAATTTAAGCTAAAAGTTAAAATTAATAAGTATGAATTCAAATTTTCAATATATTAATACAGAATATTTAGATGGAGTATCTTTAAACCCCGATTTTAAGAAAAAAATAATAGGTCTTTTTAAAAAAGATATTGCAGAATTTAACGCGGAAATGATTTCTGCATTAAAGATGAAAGATTATAAAAAACTTTCTGAACTTGCCCATAAAGCAAAATCAAGTGTCAAAATTTTAGGGATGGAAAAGCAATCTGAAGATATGCGAATTTTACAAAACGACACAAAAAGTATGATTAATACAGAAAGTTACGAGAAGGTGGTTACTACTTTTATTAATGATTGTCAAAAAGCATTAAAAGAAGTCATTATTCTTGAAAATGAATTGTCTTAAATAATGGGCTTCCCATACTCATACAGTAAAACCCTGAACTTTTCAACAGAAGAATTTAAAACTAAAGAGATAAATAAAAATGAAATAAATAGTCTTATTTATAAAACTTTAAAAAAAAGGAAAGCTTTTAAAATAGAAACCAACAAGAATATTATTTCTTTTATTCTCAAAGCACCTGTTTTAAGATTCGAATACTTAACAGACATAAAGATAACGAAAGCAAACAATCAATTAGACATTAATTATTCAGTAAACTTTGAAAAGTTACTTAGAATTATTCTTATTCTAATAATACTAATTGCTTTTTTTTCTTTTGTTTCAATAAAATATTTTTTAATAATTTCCGGTCTAATTTCTATTTTATTTTATGGAATTATGTTTTTATCCATTGACAATTTAATAGAAAATATTATCAAAGAGTCTCTTGATGAGATACTTGTGCCTGTTAATTCTGCTGAGAAGTTCACAGAAGAACAATTGTCGTGGATAAATGATAAAAATAGATGTTCTGCATGTGGAGAAATTCTATTTGAGTACAATCTACATTGCCCTGAATGCGGAATAAAACTTAAAAGAAACAAATATTCAATCCCCTTTGATTCAAGCAAATACCAGGACAAAGAAGTAAAGTACTATTTAAAAAAAGACAAATAAATAGGATTAATTATAGTTTCTCAATATTGGTTTTATAAGTTCATAAATTAATAGAGAAATTACAACTCCTAAGATAGCTCCTCCTACAATATCCGCAGGATAATGAACCCCAAGATAAATTCTACTGTATGAAACTAAAGATGCCCAAAATAAAATAAAAACTGAATACTTTTTATTTTTAAAAATTAATAATGAAAAGAAAGCAAAACCAAAGGAATTTGCAGCATGAGATGAAACAAAACCATAATGTCCTCCAGGCAGGGATAAATAATGAACTAAATTTTGAATTGAAGTTTCATAACAAGGTCTTAATCGTTGAAATATATTTTTAAAAAGATGCACAGATATTTGATCTGTAAGAGTTATTACTAAAATAAAGAACAGAAATATTAATAATCCTTTTTTTATTTTATACTTCCTAAATATAAAGAATAAAACTATTAAATATAGAGGAACCCATATAAGTTTAGAACTAATTTGTTTCATTAAAACGTCAAAAAAAGGAGTATGAAGTTTGTTAAAAAACAAAAACAGTTCTGTGTCAAAAGATAATATTTGCTCAATAATATTCAATAAGTCTTATAATTTTATAAAAAACAAAACTATTATATAAAACTCAATAAAAGCAATAAAAATTCATAAAATTTATATTAAAACTATAAAAATTATTATTTTTGTTGAGTAAGGCATTATATTTGAATATAAATTTTATATTTTTTAAAAAACAAAACACTCACGACAAAAATTTTGACACCAAAGGAGATAACTATAATCAGGCACATTGATTTCTTGCAGAACAAAGCAAGTGTACTTATTTGCAGAGCAAAAGAGATATTATTAATAATAAAAACACAAGCAACTTATTGAGCATAAATTAATTAGACAACTATTGACACATGAAACACCCATGATAAACTGTAAATACCCAAGAGAATGACTATAAGCTAGCATACAGATTACTTGTAGAAGAATGCAAGTATTCCTATGTGCAGAACAAAACAATTATTATAAATACAAAGGCACAGTCAATTTGCTCAATATCAATTAATTACATAACTTTAGACATATGAAAAATTTCACAATTATATTTTTGTTATTCCTTATAATTTTTTCAGCAAACAAAGGATACTCCCAAACAGATGAACAAATTAGAGCAATGTGGATTTTTAATATTGCATACGGTGTTACATGGGAAGACCAAGAAAACATTACCAAATATACAATTGGAGTTTTTTCTAGCAAAAAAGAAATTCTTGCACTAGAAAATTTAGCTTCAACAAGAACAATAAATGGAAAACCTGTTGAAATTATAAAATATACATCATATGAAAACATAGAACCTCATCACATTGTATATGTTACAAGAAATGAAAATACAAATTTACCTTTTGTTTATGAAAAACTAGTTGGAAAAAACACTCTTATTATTAGTGACAGAGCCAAACAATCACAATATAGTGTTATTAATTTAAGAAAAACAACAGACCAGAAACAACCATTTTCTATTAACACCGTACTTTACAAAAAACAAAAACTAATATTTGCACCTACCGTATTAACAATGGGAGGAGACCGTGAGATTCTTAAAAAGATGCAAGCTGCTGCAAACCGAAAACTAAAAGAAGAGCAGAGAATTTTAGAACTTAAAAAAATTGAGATTGCTGAAAAAGAGGAACTCTTAAAAAAACACAAAGAAAAAATTCAAGCACAAAGAGATAGTATTTCAAGTAAAGAAAACCTTATAACTCTTAAAGAAGGAGAACTTGAAAAACAAAACTTAAAACTTGACTCTATGAGTTTTGAGGTTATGAAACAACAAGAAGACTTAAACCAAAACAAATTAATTTTAAAACAAACAGAAAACAATATTAAAAAACAACATCTTCTTGCAAAGCTCCAAAGAGACTCAATGATTATTGCGAGTGAAGAATTAAAAAAGAAACAAGAAGAAATAAAAAAGATTGATAAAAGGTTAAGTAAATCGGAGACTACTGTTGAATCTCAACAAAATATAATTTATTGGTTTATAGGTGCTGGTATACTTTTCTCTTTACTTCTATTATTTATTATTATTAGTTTTTTTAACAAACAAAAAATCAACAAACAGTTGAGCGAACAATATGTTTCAATAAATAACCAAAAAAATGAGATTCAAGAACAATCAAAACAATTAGAATCGGCAAATAGTGAACTTGAAAAATTATCTCTTGTTGCATCTGAAACAGATAATGCAATTACAATTATGGACGTAAAAGGCAATTTTGAATGGGTTAATGCCGGCTTTACAAGAATGTATGGTTATACATTACAACTATTACGAAACGAACTTGATGAAAACATTGTTGTTGCAAGTGGAAACCCAGAAGTCCAAAAAACAATTGAAAAAATTATTGAAACTAAACAAACCGGTTCATACCAAAACTTGAATAAGACGAGAAGAGGCAGTGAAATATGGGCTCAAACAACAATTACTCCTATACTGGATGAAAATAATGAAGTTACAAAACTAATATCAATTGATACAGACATTACTGTTGAGAAAAAGTCTGAGATTGAGATTATAAAACAAAGGGATAAAATTGAGATTCAAAATGAACAGATTACATCTAGTATTAGTTATGCAAAAAACATTCAACAAGCAATACTCCCGCTTCCTCAAGATATTGACAAGTATTTTGACTCATTTATAATTTTCAAACCAAGAGATGTTGTTTCAGGTGATTTTTATTGGTTTACTGAGAAATTTGATAAAGACGGAAATATTGAAAAAGTTTTTATTTCAGTAGTTGACTGTACAGGGCATGGAGTTCCAGGAGCATTCATGTCAATGATTGGAAGTAGGTTATTAAGTGAAATTGTATTGGAACAAAAAATAGAAAGTCCGAAAGACATTCTGGAAAACTTAGACTCAAAAGTAAAATTGGCACTAAGGCAAGAGTCAACAGATAATAATGACGGAATGGATATGTCAATTTGTGTTATTGAAAAAGAAGATAATAAGTTTCATATTACATATTCTGGTGCAAAATCAGAACTTTACTATTTTTCTCATAAAGATGAGGACATCACTATAGTTTCTTCCGAAAGACGTTCAATAGGGGGAGTAAAACAAAAAAGGGGGAATATTGATTTTGTTAATAAAGATTTCTATCTCTCTGAAAACGACTGTATTTGGCTTGCAACTGATGGAATAATTGATCAAAATAATGCTGAAAGAAAACGTTTTGGAACTCCAAAGTTTATTGAAACAATTAAAAAAGCAAAAAACATGAGTTTATCTGATCAAAAACATCTTTTTGAAGATGAACTTGCAAAACATCAAGGAGATGAAGAACAGCGAGATGATATAACAATTTGGGGTTTAAAACTTTCCAATGACAAATTTTAAAAAAAATATAAATTAATTTTATAGGGTTGTTTGAATAAGACAACCCTTTTATTTTTTTAAAACAGCTTTAAAAGTCCATGTAAAATAAAATTCTGAAACAATATCTCCATTAGCATTTTTTCCCGTTGATTTTGCTTCAACTGTTACTCCTTCAGTGGTTTTAATAGTTTGTTCTATTGCATTTTTAATTTTCAAACCATCTTCACAAGTAAAAAATATTTTTGACTTTGCCTTTTTACTAAAATCGGCTCGCATATTAAAAACAAGCATAGATATTCTAGGCTTTCTTTTATGCACATGAGAAAGAGCCAAAACTCCTGTTGAAAGTTCTGCCGCCATTGCCTGAGAAGCAAAATATATTGATTTAAACGGATTTTTAGTTAAAAACTTAAAAGGAATACTTACGACTGCTTTTTCTTGAGAAATTTCAATAACTTTTAAGCCTGAAAAAAAAGCAGAAGGCAAACTTTTCAACATAAACAATCGGAATTTAAAACTATTCCTTACTGTTTTCATAAATTGTTCAGAATTATCCATCTTATAATTTTAAATTTGGTAAAACATAATTATAAATAGCGATAAAATGAGCAATGCTACCACCCATTACAAACAAATGCCAAATTCCATGAGAAAAAGGTATTTTTTTTGAAAGATAAAAAAACACCCCAACAATATATATAATGCCACCTGTAGCTAACCAAATTAACCCTCCCTTTGAAAGCGACTCAGACAAAGGCTTAATTGCTACAATAATTACCAAGCCCATTGCAATATATGCAAAAGCAGATATTGCTCTATATTTTGGACTATACCAAAATATTTTATAAAAAACGCCTATAATTGCAAATCCCCATTGAACACCAAAAATACTCCAGCCCCAAGCATTAGGAAGAAGTACAATTGAAAAAGGGGTATAAGTTCCTGCTATCAAAATGTATATAGCTGAATGATCAAATTTATTTAACTTTACTTTAGTTCTAACATTTTTAGAGGCATGGTATAAAGTTGATGCCAGATACATTATAATTAAACTAGCTCCAAATATTGCAGCACTCACAATCGATATTGCAGTGCCATGCATTGCAGAGCGAACTATCATTAAGACCAAAGCTGTAATACTTAATCCTAAACCAACAAGATGCGTTAAAGTATTAATTATTTCATTTGTTTTAACACTAATTGCCTTTGCCATACTTATATTTTCTAATACTTACTTTTTATACCACTCATCATCAACAAGCGATTTAATTATTTTTAAACTCCTATGTCCAAATACAGGATGCAACTCCATGGACATTTCAGCAGCTTGTTTAATTGCCACTTTTGAGCTTGGTTGTCCTGTTTTTTGAGCCTCCTCCAAAACTGATAATGTAGTTTGATAAATGCCATGTTCCCATCCGTTTGTTAGATGTCTTTCAAAATATTCATCGTCATTAACATATCCATATTGTTCATTTGCACAATTAACAATTCCCATTCTGTTTGTCAAAAAATCAGGAACATATAAAATTCCTTTTTCTGCAAGTGCTTTATCATCTCGATCGTGTTCTTCAAGTTGGTTATTTGATGCTCCACAAATAATTTTGGCTTTAATTTCCGGAATTGTTTTATCATTCAAAATTGCACCTGTTGCACAAGGAGCTAAAATATCACATTCTACAAATAAAATTGAATTATCATGTTTTGAAACAAGTCTAGCATCAAAATTTTTTCCGGCAAATTTTTCTTTAACAGAATTTACAATATCGGGGTTTATATCAGAAGCAATAACTTTCCCGACTTTTTTATTGAAAAGATGTTTAATAAGAGGTTCTGCAACATGTCCCATACCTTGTACGGCAACAGTTTTGCCTTCCAAACTTTCTCCGAGAAATGCAGATGCAGCTTCCATTCCTCTCAAAACCCCTCTTGATGTAGGTTCAGAAGGGTTTCCACTCCCTCCCGTGTTTTGTGGAATGCAAGTTGTGAAACGAGTTGTTTTATAAATATTTGCCATATCTTCAACACTTGTTCCAACATCCTCAGCAGTTACATAGCAACCTTTTATACTTGTTAGCAGTTTTCCGTATTCGGTATAAATATATTCACGGTATTTCAAATTATTTTTATCAATTTCCGTATTATGAACCATAACACCTTTTCCTCCACCCCACCATAATCCGGCAAGTGCGTTTTTATGGGTCATCCCTTTTCCAAGCCTCATCCCGTCTCTTAAATAATCTTCAAGATTATCGTATTGCCAAAATCTAACACCTCCGGCAGCCTGTCCTCTTTTAGTTCTATGAATAAACACAGTTTGCAAAACATCATATTTATTGGTCAATTGAAAAAACATTCCTTCGTGCTCTTCAAAATCACGAGTATCTTTATTAATAAAATCGGCAATAAATTTTAGTTCTTCATGTGAACTTTCAATTTTTTTTGTTTGTTGATTATAAACTAAATGAAAACGGCTTATTTTGTTTTCTTTCAATATTTTTATGAAATTAGGAATATTTAGGTGGTTCATTCTTTTTTTTTTTACAAAATTATTATTTCCAAATTAAGAAAAAAACTTATTCAAAAAATAATAAAAAAGACAACCTCCAAAAATCGAAAGCTGTCTTTTTTTATTAAAATAGAATTAGAGGATTATTTTTTTTTAGCTTTTTTCTTATTTTTATTTTTGCTCTTCTTAGTTTTTTTCAAAGCTTTTTCTTTTAAAGTTGCTTGTGCCGCCGCAAGTCTTGCAATTGGCACACGATAAGGTGAACAACTTACATAATCAAGTCCTACACGGTGGCAAAATTCAACTGATTTTGGTTCTCCTCCATGCTCTCCGCAAATTCCGAGTTTAATATTAGGACGTGTTTTACGACCTTTTTTTACAGCCATTTTAACAAGTTGTCCTACGCCTTCTTGGTCTAACACTTCAAAAGGGTCTTCTTTAAGAATACCTTTTTTAAGATAAACCGGCATGAAAACCCCTGTATCATCACGAGAATATCCAAATGCCATTTGAGTAAGGTCATTTGTTCCGAATGAGAAAAATTCAGCTGATTTTGCAATTTCGTCGGCTGTAAGTGCGGCACGTGGAATTTCAATCATTGTTCCTACAAGGTAGTTAATCTTATCATCTCTTTCTTCAAATATTTTTGCTATAGTTTCCCGAACTATATCTTCTTGCATTTTCATTTCTGCGAGTGTTCCTGTTAAAGGAATCATAATTTCGGGATGTGCGTTAACACCTTTTTCTTTAAGGTTCATAGCGGCTTCAATTATTGCCCGAGTTTGCATTATTGTAATTTCCGGATATGTGTTTCCAAGGCGACAGCCTCTGTGGCCAAGCATTGGATTAGACTCGTGTAAACTATCAACTTTTGCTTTTATTACATCAATAGAAACGCCCATTTCGTCAGCCATTTCTTGTTGTCCTTTTTCATCGTGAGGAACAAATTCGTGCAATGGGGGGTCAAGTAAACGAACTGTAACAGGAAGGTCGTGCATTGCTGTAAAAATTCCTTCAAAATCTTTTCTTTGAATAGGAAGTAATTTATCTAAAGCTTCAATTCGCCCTGCTTCATCTTTTGCAAGAATCATTTTACGCATTGCAACAATTTTTTCTCCTTCAAAAAACATATGCTCGGTTCTTGTAAGTCCGATACCTTTTGCTCCAAAACCACGAGCAACTTCGGAGTCGTGAGGTGTATCAGCATTTGTACGAACATACATACGAGAATATTTGTCGGCAAGTTCCATTATTTTTGCAAAATCTCCTCCAACTTCCGGGTTAATTGTTTTGATTTTTCCATCGTAAACTATACCTTCTGAGCCGTTTAATGAAATCCAATCGCCTTCTTTATATATTTTGCCATCAGTTTTCATTGTACGTGCTTTATAGTCTATTTTAATTGAACCGGCACCCGACACACAACATTTACCCATTCCACGTGCAACAACAGCAGCATGAGATGTCATGCCTCCTTTTGCAGTAAGAATACCGTTTGCTATATTCATTCCTTCAAGATCTTCCGGTGAAGTTTCAATACGAGCAAGAATTGTATTTTCATATTTTCCGGCTTCATCAGCAAAGAAAACTAATTGTCCTGTTGCAGCTCCTGGTGATGCAGGTAAACCTTTTGCCTGTATTTCGGCATCTGCCATAGCACTTTTATCGAAAACGGGATGAAGAAGTTCATCTAGTTTTTCCGGTTCTTGACGCATGATTGCCTCTTTTTTACTAATCATACCCTCTTCAAGCATATCAATTGCAATTTTCACCATTGCTGCACCTGTTCTTTTACCGTTACGAGTTTGAAGTAGCCATAATTTACCGTCTTGAACAGTAAATTCAAGGTCTTGCATATCTTTGTAATGTTGTTCAAGTTGTTCTTGAATTTCATTTAATTCGTTGTATTGTTCGGGCATTCTTTCTTCTAATGAAGGGTATTTTTCTGCTCTATCTTTTTCAGAAACATTAGCCAATTTTGCCCAACGTTTTGAGCCTTCGAGTGTAATTTGTTGTGGTGTTCTGACACCTGCAACAACATCTTCTCCTTGTGCGTTTATTAGATATTCTCCGTTAAAAAGATTTTCGCCTGTTCCTGCATCACGTGTAAAAGCAACTCCGGTTGATGAGTTTTGTCCCATATTTCCGAAAACCATGGCTTGAACATTTACTGCTGTTCCCCACTCGCCCGGAATTTTATTAAGTGTTCTGTAATAAACTGCACGGTCAGTATTCCAACTATCAAAAACTGCCATTATGGCTTTCCAAAGCTGTTCCCAAGGGTCGTCGGGAAAACTGTGTCCTGTTCGTTTTTTAACTGCCGCTTTAAATTGTTTTACTAATACTTTAAAATCATCAACGGTAAAATCAAGGTCTGATTTGTAAGCTTTTTCTTCTTGAAGTGTTTCCATAATTTCTTCAAATGGGTCGATGTCTTCTTTTGATTCGGGGCTCATTCCGAGAACAACATCACCGTACATTTGAACAAATCGCCTGTATGAATCCCATGCGAAACGTGCATTTCCTGATTTTTTTGCAATTCCTTCAACAGCGTCATCATTTAATCCAAGATTAAGAACTGTATCCATCATACCGGGCATTGAAACTCTTGCTCCGGAACGAACTGATAATAATAAGGGGTTTTCATTTGAGCCAAAAGATGTTCTCATAATATCTTCAACTTGCTTAACTGCTGCTTCAACTTCTGCTTTAAGATATTCTCTTACTTTTGCTTCGCCTTTTTTGTTGTATTCAGTACAAACCTCAGTAGTAATTGTAAAACCTGGAGGAACGGGAACTCCTACAAGGTTCATTTCGGCAAGGTTAGCACCTTTTCCTCCTAATAAGTTCTTCATTGACGTTTTACCTTCTGCTTTTTTATTTCCAAAGGTATATACTCTTTTTATTTTTGCCATTTTCGATAAATTTAGTATATTGATATTAGATTTTTAGTTTTATATTTATTTTACAATCACGCAAAAGTAATATATAATGTAAGAATACAAAAAAGGGATGATGTATTTTTCAACATATGAATATATAAGTTATATTTGCCATTTGACTCCCATGATGGTTACGTCATCTACTTGTTCTAGGTTTCCTTTCCATTCTTTGAAAGTTTTTTCTAAGTTTGATTTTTGTTCGTTCATTGGCAAGTGAGAGTTTTGTACAATAAGTTTTTTGAAGTTTTTTGATAAGTATTTTTTACCTTTTACCCCGCCTATTTGGTCTTGAAAACCATCTGAAAAAAGATATATTAAATCGTTATTTTGAAGTTGTATTTCATGATTTTCAAATTCTTTTTCTACATAGTTAAATCCTATTGGATTTCTTGTCGCTTTATATTCGATTAATTTTTCGTTTCTTATTATTAGTAGAGGGTTATATGCTCCGGAATATTGTAGTATGTTTGTTTTTGTATCGATTGCACAAAAGGCTATGTCCATTCCATTAGGATTTTCTGAGCCAAAAGTTATAAATGTATTTTTCACTTTTTCTCTTAATTGTTTTAATACTGTTCCTGCATTGTTTACTTCTTTTATACTGACAATTTCATGTAGATAGCTTATACCCAGCATAGAAATAAATCCACCTGCAACTCCGTGTCCAGTACAGTCTGCAACAGCAAAAATTATATATTTATTTTTTTTAACTACGTAATAAAAGTCTCCGCTAACTACGTCTTTTGAATTATATATTATGAAATAATTATCAAAATAGCTATCAATAATATTTTTTGAAGTAAGTAACGATTTTTGAATTGTTTGTGCATATCTCATATCAGCAAGAGTATTATCATGTGATATTTCAATTTTTTCTTTACTCTTTTTAAGTTCGTCTTGTGCCTTTTTTTGTTCTGTAATATCTCGGGAAACTCCGCCGATGCCAATAGGCTTTCCGTTACTATTAGAAACAACAAAACCATAGACTTCTGCAGGAAAAATGTATCCTTCTTTATGAATATATTCTATTTCAAAATGTTTTTTAAAATTATTATTTTTAGTTTTTATAATTTCAGACCTAAGTTCCAAAAAAGTAGTTATTGATTTTTTAGTATGTATATTTTTTATAGATAATGTATTCATTTCTTTTTCTGAATAACCAATGAACTCAGAACAAGAAGGGCTGATGTATTTTGGAGACAAATCTAAATCTACCATCCAAATAAAATCTGTCATATTATTAGCAACCAAGTTATATTTTTCGATGCTTTCTTTTAATCTTTCTTTGGAGTATAAAAGTTCTTCATTATTTTGTCGTAATTCTTCGGATATTGCTTCAAGTTCACTATTTTTTTCATTTATTTCTTTTTCTGCCTCTTTTATTTCGGTTAAATCTCTCCAAACTGTATGTATTACTGTTTTATTTTTAAAAGGAATTGCGGTAAACCACACTTCTACCGGAAAGTTTTCTCCATTTGCTCTTGTGTGTGTCCATTCAAATTTATTTGTTCCTTTTTTGTATGCAATATTTATCATTTCATCGGCTTTCTCAGAAGATATTTTTCCGTCTGGTTGTTTTTGGGGAGATAGTTTTGAGGGATGTACATTTAGGAGTTCATTTTTGCTATTAAATCCGAGCATTTTAACTGTTGCTTCATTGCAATCTATAAATTTATTTTTATCAATAATTAAGGTTGCTTCATCATTTTTCTCAAAAAGCAACCTGTATTTTTTCTCACTTTTTGATATTTCTTCTTTTGCAGTAAGTAATTCTTCATTATTTTGACGTAATTCTTCTGAGATTGCTTCAAGTTCCTCATTCTTTTGTTTGAGATTTGTGTTAAAATCTTTTAGCCTTAGGTTTTGTTCGGTTATTATTTTTTTATAATAATAAAGTACAACTGTAAACATAAAGAATGCAGTTATTACAGACATTATTCTTAAAGCAGGGCTATCTAAATTTTCATGAATACTTTTTAAATTCAACATATTATTTACATAATTAAATGTAAGAAGATATGCAAGAATTAGTATTAGAACCAGCACTAAATATTTCCATTCTTCTTTTTTAAAAGTAATAAATGGAAGTATAGCTGACCCAAGAATTAAGAATTTTGCAGCCATACCATCTGTCCCGTTATCAATATAAACTAATGCTGCAATAAGATATACTGAGGTAGATGTATTTATACTGAATATTATTCTTCCTGTCTTGTGAAATTTTAATTTTAATAAAATAAAACTTATTATTTGGAAAAAAATTGGGATAACTATTATTATTTGGGCATAGAATGATTTATGAAAAATAAATATAAACGGTATTGTAAGAAATATAAAAACAAGACCAAAAACATTTACAGTTTCTATATATTGATTTAACTCATCAGTATAATTTTTATGTACACCATTACTTTTAATTATATTTATGAGTTTTTTCATAAAAAGTTTTGGTAAGTTATTTGATTATATGCAAATATATAAAAAGTCTTTAAATATTCTCATAAAAAAAATCTTTAAAAATTAACAGTATATAATTTACAGTTTTTTAACCAGTATTATTATGCTATGTATCAGAAAGGTTCATAAATTTTAGGGATTATGGATCTAAAATGCTTATTTACATAAAAATAAGAGAAATCGTGTGATTAAAATAGGAATGGTTCACAGGGCAAACTTATTCTTTTATTATTTAACCCATATTATTCATAAAATTCAACAAATATACATTTAAAATGGTTATTAACAGTCAAATATACCCAAATACAAATAGTCCAAATTTGTGCTGTTATTTTTACA
>CAMZKL010000070.1 GCA_947311255.1 uncultured Chlorobiota bacterium
AAACGATAAAATTGTTGCTGTGAAAGGCGATCCTGCTGCTCCGGTAAACCGTGGATTAAATTGTATTAAAGGATATTTTAATGCAAAAATAATGTATGGCGAAGACAGACTTACAAAACCATTATTAAGAGTAAACGCAGCAGGTGAATTTGACAAGAAAGGAAAATTTAAACCCGTTAGTTGGAAACGTGCTTTTGATGAAATGGAAAAGCACATGAAATCTACTCTTAAAGAACTAGGACCTCACGGACTTGCTATTTTCGGCTCAGGACAATACACGGTGCAAGAAGGTTATGCCGCTGTAAAATTAATGAAAGCAGGACTTCGATCAAACAACATAGACCCAAATGCAAGACTTTGCATGGCATCTGCCGTAGTTGGTTTTATCCAAACTTTTGGTATAGATGAGCCATCAGGTTGTTATGATGATATCGAATTAACAGATACAATTGTTTCTTGGGGGGCAAATATGTCTGAAATGCATCCAATTTTATGGTCTCGTGTTTCCGACAGAAAATTATCAAATCCAGATAAAGTAAAGATTTTTAATCTTACAACTTATACAAATAGAACTTCCGATTTAGCTGATACTGAAATTATTTTTAAACCAAGTACAGATTTAGCTATTTGGAACTATATTGCTCATGAAATTGTTTACAATCATCCCGAAGCAATTGATGAAAAATTTGTAAATAAATATAATGTATTTGCAACAGGTCCTGTTGATACCGGATATGGAATGAGGCTTCCCGATCACAAAAAATTTTCAGAAAAAGAACTTGAAACTGTAAGAAAAGAAGCAAAAAAAGTTGTATCCGAAATGGAAGGAGTAACTCTAAAATATCTTGATTACAAAACAGGCGATACAATTGAAATGAAAAATAGAGCATCAGCTCTAAAACATTGGATTATTTCAAGAAAAGAATTTGAAAAAGCATTAAAACCTTATGATTTAGATTTTGTTGCAAAACTTGCAAAAGGTAATCCAGATGAATCAATTGAAGATTTTAAAGCAAAACTTAAAGCTCTTGCAGCTGCTTATATTGAAAAAGGAAGAAAAGTTGTTTCATTCTGGACAATGGGTTTCAACCAGCACCAAAGAGGCTCATGGGTTAATGAACAAGCATATATGGTACATTTCCTTTTAGGAAAACAAGCAAAACCGGGAAGTGGTGCGTTTAGTTTAACCGGTCAACCGTCAGCATGTGGAACTGCTCGTGAAGTTGGCACATTTGCTCATCGTTTACCTGCCGACTTAGTAGTTAAGAACCCAAAACATAGAGCACTTTCTGAAAAAATATGGAAACTTCCAGAAGGAACAATAAATCCAAAAGTAGGAGCTCACTTTACAAAAATACATAGAGATTTAGAAGACGGTAAAATTAAATTTGCTTGGATACAAGTTAATAATCCTTATCAAAATTCTGCAAATGCAAGTCATTGGATAAAAGCAGCTCGAGAAATGGATAACTTCATTGTTTGTAGTGATCCATATCCTGGAATTTCCGCAAAAGTTTCCGACCTTGTTCTTCCATCAGCAATGATTTATGAAAAATGGGGAGCATACGGTAATGCCGAAAGAAGAACTCAACATTGGCGACAATCTGTAACACCTGTTGGTGATGCAATGTCTGACACTTGGCAAATGATGGAACTTGCAAAAAGATTTAAAATTCGTGAAGTTTGGGGAGCACAAACCATTCCTGGTCTTGAAGGCGGATTGCCAGACGTAGTAGGCGAAGCACAAAAAATGGGATACAGCCCTAATGATACTTTATATGATGTATTATTTGCAAACGAAAAAGCAAAAGCATTTGCTTGGCCTGACCCAATTGGCGAAGGAGTAATTAACTCAGAAGTTGAAGGAGATAAAAGATCAGTAACAGACGGAAGCGGAAAAGAATTTAAAGGATATGATTTCTTCGTACAAAAATACCTTTGGGAAGAATATAGAGAATTTGGTTTAGGACATGGGCATGACCTAGCTGATTTTGATACTTACCACAAAGTTCGTGGATTAAAATGGCCGGTTGTTGATGGAAAAGAAACTCAATGGAGATTTAATTCAAAGTACGACCCTTATGCAAGAAAAGAAGGTATAGGCGAGTTTGCATTCTATGGCAAGGCTCTTAAAAAAATGCCACAAGGTAATTTAAAAGGACCAGACAAAGAAAAAGGAAAATATGACTTAAAAAATAAAGCTAAAATTTTCTTCCGTCCATATATGGAGCCGGTTGAAATGCCTGATAAAGAATATCCATTATGGATGTCAACTGGGCGTGTGCTTGAACATTGGCACAGTGGAACAATGACAATGCGTGTTCCTGAATTATACCGTGCAGTTCCGGAAGCACTTTGTTACATGAACCCCGATGATGCAAAAGCAAAAGGTTTAAAACAAGGTGATACTATTTGGGTAGAAAGCCGTAGAGGAAGAGTGAAAACTCACGTGGAAACAAGAGGACGTAACAGACCACCAAAAGGTTTAATTTTCGTACCTTGGTTTGATGAAAAAGTTTTCATTAATAAAGTTACACTCGATGCAACTTGCCCAATGTCGAAAGAACCTGATTTTAAAAAATGTGCAGTTAAAATATATAAAGCATAGTATAAATTTTGAGAAAATAATGAATTTATGTATAATTAGTATTATATTTTATAATGCTAATTATACTACTTTAAATATATGAACGAAGATAAGATGGCAACCAGACGTAATGTTATAAAAAAACTAATGCAAGGTGCAGGTTTTGTTGGCTTAGGCGGATTAACTTGGGGAGCTTATGTTGATGAAGCAAAAGCAGTAGATATAATTCTACGACCTCCGGGAGCAATTCCTGAAGACGACTTTATGAAAGCCTGTATTAAGTGTGGCGAATGCGTTACTGCCTGTCCTTATGATACATTGAAACTTGCAGAACCTGGTGATAATAAGCCAGTTGGAACTCCTTTTTTTGAGCCACGTAAAATTGCATGTGAAATGTGCACTGATATTCCATGCGTTCCCGTTTGCCCATCTGGTGCTTTGGATACTGACTTAGTATCATCAATAGATATTAAAACAAAACAACAAGTTCTTGATATTAATAAGGCAAGAATGGGAGCAACAATTATTGATACAAAATCATGTATTGCGTATTGGGGAATACAATGTGATTTATGTTACAGAGCCTGCCCGTTAATGGATGAAGCAATTAAACTTGTTTATGACAGAAACGAAAGAACAGGAAAACACGCAATGTTAAAACCTGTTGTTGATAATGACGTTTGTACAGGTTGTGGTTTATGTGAACATGCTTGCGTTACGGAAGTTTCGTCAATAAAAGTACTGCCTCTAAGCATTGCACTTGGCGAAGCCGGGAAACACTACATTAAAGGTTGGGATGCAACTGACGAAGAAAGATTAAAAGGCGTTAAAGACGACCGAATTAATGAAGAAGAAAGTAACAACAAGGCAATGGATTATTTGAACTCAGGTTGGGAGAATCTTGTAGATGAATAATATGTTTAAAAATAATAAATACCTTATATTAAGGCGAATTTCACAAATAACAATTATGTTCCTATTTATAGGAGCAAATATTTGGGGGTGGAAAATACTTAGCGGTAATTTAAGTTCTGCAAAAGTATTAGATAGTTTTTATATTGCTGACCCATACATGGTTATACAAACATTTGCAACAGGTTTTTTAGTTTCCGCAGATGTTTTAATAGGAGCATTAATAGTTCTTTTATTTTATGGTATAGTTGGCGGAAGAGCATTTTGCAGTTGGGTTTGCCCAATGAATATTGTAACAGATACAACAAATTGGTTAAGAAAAAAACTAAAAATGTATGAAGAAGACGTAAAAGTTCCCGTAAAACGAAGTATGCGTTATTGGATACTTGGTTTAGGAATAGTTTTATCTGCAATTTTTGGTGTTGCAGCCTTTGAACTTGTTAGTCCAATATCGATGTTACACAGAGGTATAATTTTTGGCATAGGAATGGGCTGGGCAGCAGTATTAACAGTTTTCTTTTTCGACCTTTTTGTTTTACAGAATGGTTTTTGCGGGCATATTTGCCCACTTGGAGCATTTTATTCTTTAATAAATAGATTTAGCCTTGTAAAAGTAAATCACATAAAAGACAATTGCACAGCTTGTAACAAATGTTTTGTTGCATGTCCAGAGAAACAAGTTTTAACAGGAATAATAAATAAAAAGGACAGCCAAATTTATGGAAGCGAATGCACAAATTGTGGAAGATGTATTGATGTTTGTGAAGACAATTCATTAGAATTCTCAATAATTAAATATAAGAAATTAAAAATTAAATAAATATTTCGGTTAAACCGATAAAAATTAAAAAAGGTAAAATTATGTATAAAAAAATCTTTTTAATATCAGTATTATTTGCAGTAGTACTTTTTACTGCCTGCAAAAGTGAAGAAGGAAAGGAAGGAGATAAGCAAGAAACCAAAGTTGGAGGAACTGCTTTAAGAAATGGCGATTTATTTTCAGAAGACATTGACCTTGGAGACAAAGCAATAGTAGATGCAAATGCACCAGGTCAAAATGAAATGGGTGAAAGAGCTTTTGAAAATGCACCTCCAACAATCCCTCACAAAACAGACGGTTTTTTTCCAATTACTCAAAAAAACAATGCTTGTTTAACATGTCATTTACCAAGTGTTGCCAAAGCCATGGGTGCAACACCAATGGCTCCATCTCATTTTGTTAATTATCGTCCTGAAATTAAAAAAGTTGGAGGAAAGGTTAAGGCTTATTCAGATGATAATAAAAGTAATTCCACAACTGCAAAAGATTTAGGCGAGAACTTAAATAAAGCAAGATATAATTGTGAGCAATGTCATGTAACACAGACAAATGCAACACTTGACGTGAAAAATAATTTCAAAGCAGAATTTAGAAATGAAAATGCTAAGAAAAAATCAAACTTAAAAGATGTTATAACAGAAGGAGTTAAATAACTTTTTTTTTAATTTATTGATATTCCTTAAATCCGCAAGTCAGGGTGTGAATAAGCTACTAAACAGCAAGTTATGATAACAATGGTTCGGTATATTTTTTTTTATTGATGACAATAAGAACTTTGGCAAAGTTTACTTATTTGAACTATTATACTGATTATTAATACTATAAGGTTTTGCAAATTACAACTTTGCCAAAGTTTAACGAACCATTGGATAAATAACAATTCGCTATTTTTTAATAATTCACACTCTGACTATCAGTTAATTAGATATAAACTTTCGGATTTTAGGGATTATATATTTATTGAATATTTTTTGTAAATCCAGAGTTGTAAATATATCTTTCCAACTCTGTTATTTTAGCTTTATGAACAAATATTTACTTTTAGTTTTTTTAGTTTTTTTTTCAATTATATTATTTGCAACTACCCCAAGTTTTAGTTTAAAAGCAAGTGGTGGTGTGTATGATTTTATTGTAGAAGAAAATATTTTATATGCAGCAACCGATGCAGGAGTTGTTGATATTTTCAATATTAATAAAAGAAAAAGAGTAGGGGAGATTGTAATCCCTAAAATTAAAGATTTTGCAGGCGATTTAATATACCCCAAAATATTTTCAATTGATAAACTTAAAAATAACCAAGCAATTATTCTTACTGTACAGGGAGATGCGGGGTATAGAGATATTTATATTTATTCTGAAAAAAAACTAACAAAAATCTTTTCTCAAAAAGATAAGCTAATGGTAAAAAGAGCTTCTTTTATTACAAAAGATTTAATAATGCTTGGACTTTTAAGTAATGAAATAATTCTATATAACTTTAAAACTAAAGAACAAATTTATAGAAAGCAGCTTTCAACTTCTGTTTTTTCTGATTTTACTAACGATATAACACGAAAATTAACAATTACATGTGAAGAAAGTGGAAAAATTAGACTTTTAAATTCTTTTAATGGAGAAACTATAAAAGTTTTTTCAGGTCAGAATCTTGATAATATTTATAAAGTTGGATATACAAAATTAACTTTTATTGGTGCAGGACAAGACAGAAGAGTTTCTGTTTATAAATGGGGGAAAGAAGAGTATTATATAAAAGCAAGTTTCTTAGTTTATTGTGTAGGAATTGATGAAACTGGTAAATATGGAGCATATGCAGCAAATGAAGATAATGATATTAAGGTTTTTAATATAGAAACAAGAGAAAATTTATACACATTAAAAGGACAAAAAAGTACATTAACAAAAATACATTTTCTTAATAATAATGAAATAATAAGTTCTGGAGAAGATGAATATATACTCTTTTGGCAACTTAATTAAAAATATATAAAATGACATTATCTAGTATTGTAGTACAAACAAAACCGGAAAATATTGAAACCGTAATTGAAACTCTAAAAGAATCCGATTTATGCGAATATCATTTGCATGATGAAAAAGGAAGAATAATTATTACAGTAGAAGGGGAAGGAACGGAACAAGAAATCCAAAAACTAACAGCAATTAAGGAATTTAAACATGTAGTTTCCGCAGAAATGATGTATTCTTATAGTGAAGAAGAGTTAGACAAATTAAGAGAAAATATTGGAGATAATATTCCTGTTTGGTTAAATGATGAAAATGCAGATGCAAAAGACATTGTATATCATGGAGATTTGAAAAAGAAATATTAAATAAAATAGTTTTTTTTATAAAAGTTACTAATTTAAAATAAATCTAAATAAGGTTAAATTTCTGATATACAGACTATTAAAACATAATGATTAAAATAAATTATTCTTCCTATTTCATGTCCTTGTCTAAGAAGTAAATTAATTCTATATTTCGGTACGAAACTACTTTAATATATTTTATAATCATTAAACTATTTACATTATGAGTAAACTATTTAATTTCAAAACACTTGTTTTCGGACTTTTAAGTTTTATTTTGGTTGGAACATTAATCTATTCCTGTTCAAATGAAACAACAGAAGGGGTAAACAAGAAAGAAAAACATGAAATCAAAATTGATGCAGATACAGAAAAATGTATCAGTTGCCATGGAGAATCAAATCATGGAAAGGTTATTACAGAAGATTGGGAAATGAGTCGCCATGCAGAAGTTGGTGTTGGTTGTCTTGCTTGTCATAAAGCTAATGAAGATGATTTAGACGCTTTCACTCACGAAGGATACACAATTGCAACTGTTGTATCTCCAAATGATTGTGGAACTTGCCATCCAAAAGAGTCAAAAGAATTCCAAAATAGTCATCATGCTGATGCAGGTATGATTATGGGCTCTCTTGATAATGTTCTTGCAGAAGTTGTTGAAGGGCATGCCTCTTATCATGATATGAATCCTGCCGCATCAAACGGATGTTGGCAATGTCATGGGTCAAGATTAGAGTTTTTAAAAGATGATAAAGGTGAAGTTAAAAAAGATGAGAATGGAATTCCGCTTTATAACCCTAAAACCTGGCCAAATTCAGGTGTAGGAAGAATCAATTTAGATGGTTCAAAAGGATCATGTTCAGCTTGCCACCAAAGACATAAATTTGACAATTTCCAAGCACGACAACCTGAAAATTGTGGAAAATGTCATTTGGGACCAGACCATCCACAAATTGAAATTTATAACGAATCTAAACACGGAATAGCATATCGTGCATATAGAGAAGAAATGAATATGGATGCTAAACCTTGGATTGTTGGGGAAGATTATAGTGTAGCTCCTACTTGTGCAACCTGCCATATGAGTGCAACTCCAAATCAAGAGATTACACATGAAGTTGGTGCTCGTATTAGTTGGACTTTAAGACCAAAAGTATCTGAGAAAATAGATGCTTCAATGATTAAAAAATACAAGAAAATAGGCGAAAAACTTCCAGATCATTTCCTAACATGGGAACAAAGAAGAGGAAATATGAAAGATGTTTGTGCACAATGCCATATGGAAAATTTTATTGAAAATTTCTATACTCAATTTGATAGCCAAGTTGAAATGTATAATGATAAATTTGGTAAACCGGGTCTTAAGTTAATGAAAATGCTAAAAGAAAGAAAAATGCTGACTCCTGTTGCTTTTGATGAGAAACTAGAATGGACTTGGTTTTTCTTATGGCATCATGAAGGAAGAAGAGCAAGACATGGAGCTTCAATGATGGCACCTGACTATACTCAATGGCACGGTAACTTTGAAGTTGCTGAAAGGTGGTATATAGAAATGGTACCGGAAATAAAAGAAGTGATTGCTCATGCAAAAAAAGTAGGCAAAGTTAAAGAAGCAAGAGAAGTTGAAGCTGAACTTAATAAAATATTAAACAGTGAAATGCACAAATGGTATCTTGGTAAAATGAGTGCTGAGGAAGTTGCAAAAAGAAAAGAAAATTCTAAACTTTACAGAGAAAGATATTCTTCTGAATAATTAATAAAAATTTCATAACAAAATAAAAAGACCTGTAATTTTACAGGTCTTTTTTGTATAATAATATTTGGATTTTAAGCCAGTTTTTTTTTACTTTTCAGACAACAATGTTAATAATATTAAATATTGTGCTTAATTATAGCTATGCTTTTGAGTGTCAATGTTTTTTGTTGCGTCTAGAATTGTTTCAATAAGGATTAATTTTATAAACAGACACTATTTAGTTAAAACAATTTCAGTAATTGACAAGGTTTCTTTTATGCTTTCAATAGATTTGTATATCGCAGTATATTATATTTGTTTTATAATTTCAAAAGTATCCTGTGCAATTACGAGTTCTTCATTTGTAGGTACAATAAGAATTTTAGATTTTGAAGTGTTTTTCGATATAATTATTTCTTTACCTCTTACTTTATTTTTTTCTTCATCTAATTCTAAACCTATAAAAGCTAGACCTTTACAGATTTCTGTACGAAGTTCTACTGCATTTTCACCTATTCCTCCGGTAAATATCAGTATATCAACACCTCCCATTGCTGCCGCATAAGAGCCAATATATTTTTTAACTCTGTAAGCATACATTTCTAATCCTAATTTTGCTCTTTCGTGTCCTTCTTCTGCTTTTTCTTCAATTTCTCTCATGTCGGAAGATACTCCTGTAATTCCCAACATTCCACTAAATTTATTTATAAGTATTGAAGATGTTTCAATGCCAATTTCTTCTTTTCTCATAATATAAGTTAAGGCACCTATATCTAGGTCTCCTGCACGAGTTCCCATAATTAATCCTTCAACTGGCGTGAAACCCATAGATGTATCAACTGATTTCCCATTTATAATTGCAGCAACTGATGCTCCATTTCCAAGATGGCATGAAATTATTTTTTTATTTTCATTTTTAAAACCTAAAATTTCACAAGCTCTTTTATATACATATCTGTGGCTTGTACCATGAAAGCCATATCTTCTAATTTTATATTTTTTATAAAGAGAATAAGGTATTCCATACATATATGCCTTTGGTTTCATCGTTTGATGAAAGGCTGTATCAAAAACGGCAACTTGCGGAACTTCCGGTAATAATGCTTGCAATGCGTATATTCCTTTGAGGTTTGCAGGGTTATGAAGAGGTGCAAGTTCAACATTTTTTTCAAGAACTTCAATTACTTCATCATTAATATATACACTTCCGCTAAAGTCTTCTCCTCCATGAACAACTCTATGCCCAACTGCTTGAATTTCATCAAGACTCTTTAATACGCCATGTTTTTCACTACTTAAAACACCTAGAATATATTCTACTCCTATTTTATGATCAAGAACATCTCCTTCAAATTTAACTTTATCTCCGTTTGGTTTATTTAACATTAAAAAAGAACCTTTCATGCCAACTTTTTCTACAATACCAGTTGACAAAACTTTTTCATTTTCCATGTTAAAGAATTCAAATTTTATTGATGAACTTCCACAATTTAATACTAATATTTTCATTATTTATATTTTCATTGCTAAATTGTTTCATAAACAAATAGCATTATTATTTTTTTTTAAGTTAGAAAAATTTTTAAGAATATTCTATTACACTTGTGTACAAACAACTTTTTGATTTTGGTCTTTTAGTTTGTACCCTAAATCATCATATCTATAAAATCCTTCGCAAGTTTTACGTCCATAATGTTTTGCTCTTACTAATTTCTTTATTAGAGGAGAAGGTTTGTATTTCCTGTCGCCAAATTCATTATATAAATCATCCATCCAACGTACAACACGTTCCAAGCCAATTTTATCTGCCATTTCAAAAGGTCCGAGAGGCATTCCCAGCCCTTTTTTCATAACAAAATCAATGTCCTCTTTTGTTCCAACTCCTTCCATTAATAAATCACAAGCTTCTGAAATAAGACTTACTCCCAGCCTAACACTAAGAAGTCCGGGAGATTCTTCAACAGCAACAGGAATTTTGTTTATTAATTTTAAAAACTTACGAATATTTTCACAAACTTCTTCTGTTGAATATAGTCCTTTAACAACTTCAACAATTTGAGCATCAGGTGCTGTTGTAGAAAAATGAAGGCTTACACATCTTTCTCTATGCTTTAGCTCTGATGATAATTCTGTGATTACAGAAGATGTTGAGTTTGTAGCAATTATTGCAGTTTTGCTTACGTTTTCTTCAATGTTTTTAAAAACTCCCTGTCTGATATCTTTACTAAATTCCCTTGTTTTTGAGAGTATTGAATCTATTACTAAATCGCAGTCTTTAAAATCCTTATATAATAATGTTCCTTTTATTCGGGATAAAATAAGTTTTTCGTCATTTTTTGTTAGCCCCCAATGATTTATTTTTTGATCAAGTGCTTCGCCCATTTCCTCAAAAGCTTCATCAATTAATTTTTGATTTAGTTCAAGAAAAACAACTTCAATTCCTCGGCTTGCTATCATTAGAGTTATTTGTTGTCCTGTTGTCCCACAACCAACAACTCCAACTTTTGAAAATTTCATTCTTTGTGTTGCGTATTCGCTTAAACGAAATTCTTCTATTTTTTCAGTTAATATTTCAGACATTTTAAATTCTGTTTATTTGTTAAACTATTTGTGTTTTTTTAATTTTATTTATTTCTGGCTTGATTTGCTGTTATAGCAATAAGATTTACAATATCACTAACAGAGCACCCTCTTGATAAATCATTTATTGGTGCTGCCATACCTTGTAATATTGGGCCTATTGCTTCGGCTTTTGCAATTCGTTGAACTAGTTTATAAGAAATATTTCCGGATTGTAAATCTGGAAATACCAAAACATTAGCTTCTCCTGCAATTTTACTTTTAGGGGCTTTCTTATTACCTACTGATGTTACTATTGCAGCATCTGCTTGCATTTCACCGTCAATTTGCATATCAGGAGCCATTTTTTTTGCTATTTCAGTAGCTTCCACAACTTTATCTACTAATGGATGTTTTGCACTTCCTTTTGTTGAAAAACTAAGCATTGCAATTTTTGGTTCAATTCCTGCTATTGCTCTTGCAGTTTTTCCTGTTGAAACTGCAATTTGAGCTAATTCTTCAGCTGTGGGATCAGGGTGTACTGCACAGTCTGCAAAAAGCATAAGCCCATCTTCTCCAAATTGTTTGTCATCTGTAAACATTAAGAATGTTCCTGAAACTACACTTATTCCAGGCATTGTTTTTACATATTGAAATGCAGGTCTTAAAACATTTCCTGTTGCATTTGCTGCTCCTGCAACTTCTCCGTCGGCATCTCCTGCTTTAATCATTAAAACTGCTAAATACAAAGGGTTTTTAAGAAGTTCTATTGCTTGTTCTTTTTTTAGACCTTTATGTTTTCTTAATTCAACCATCAGCATGGCATATTCATCAATTTTAGAATATGTTTCAAAATCTATAATTTCTATATTTTTGATATTTTTTAATCCTAAGTTTTCGGAATCTTTAAGAATTTTTTCTTTGTTTCCTATTAGAATTATTTCTGCAAGTTTTTCATTATAAGCTATTTCTGCTGCCTTTAAAGTTCTTTCGTCATGACTTTCAGGCAACACAATTCGCATATTAAGTTTTGTTGCTTTTTCTTTTATGTTCTTAATTAAATCCATAGTTTTTTTGCTTTTCAAATATTATGCAAAACTATATATTATTATTCTTTAAATAACTGTTTTTTATAAGAAAGATTATAGCTTTAATATGTTTGACAACAAACTTTTTTAATGTATTGAAATCTATATCTTTGGAATTTAAGATTTAAATTAAAAAAAAATGCAAAAAAAGAAGAGTGGAAATTTAATAAGTTCGGAAATATTTATAAATCTAATTCAATTAATGTTATTCCTGTTCCTCCAGCTTCAATTCGTTCGTCTTTGAATTTTTTAACTAGTTGGTTAGTACGCAAATAATCTCTTATAATTTGCCTTAATATTCCATTGCCGGTACCATGAAGTATCTTTAAGTGTTGGGTTTGCTTAACTATAGCATCATCAATATATCTTGTTACAGCAAATAAAGCTTCATCTGCACGTTTACCTCTAACATCAAGCTGTTCAAAAATTCTTAGGTTTTCAATGTCTGTATTCCTGAAAACTTTTACACTTGTCTTTTTATTTACTTTCTTTTTTTGTGTTGATAATTCTAATTTTTCTTTATCAATATTCAATTGAATATTATTACTAATAACCGTAACTTTTTTGCCTGAAATTGATTTTACCTCAGCAATTGTATTCATTCCTATAATTTTTACATAATCTCCAATATTTATTTCTTTTGGAGTTGGAATTTTATCTGTTGCCTTTGTTTCTTGTTTTTTTCTTTTTTTCTTCTTTTCTTTAAGTTTCTGTATTTTTCTGTCTATTTTTTCGTCTTGAAGTCTTTGCTTTTCTTTTTCTTCAATTATGTATGTATTTAATTCTTTACGGAGTTTTTTTGTTTGTTCTTTTTCGGCATTAGTTTTTCTAATATTAAGAATTGTTTTTTCAATTGTTTTATTGGCAGATTTTAAAATTTCTTCTGCTTCAAGTTTCGCTTCTTTTAAAATTGTTTTCTTTTTAGATAATAAATTTTCAAGTTCATCTTCATATTTTATAAGTGTGTTTCTTAAATTAAGTTCAGTGTTTCTTATATTTCGCTTACTTTTTTTTAATTTTCTTTTTTCACTTTGTGTTTGTTTTAGGGCTTTTTCAAAATCTAGTTTATTTTTATCAATTTTTGACTTAGCATTTTCTAATATACTTTTTTTTAAACCAGTTTTTTCAGCAATTTCAAAAGCAAAAGAGCTTCCGGGTTTTCCTAAATCAATTTTATATAAAGGTTGCATTTTTTCATTATCATAGAGCATTGCAGCATTTATTATTCCATCATTATTGTCAGCAAAGTGTTTTAGGTTAGTATAATGTGTTGTAATAATTCCTTTTGCATTGCTCTTGTGTATGCTTTCTAAAACAGCTTCTGCAATTGCACCACCAAGCATTGGCTCTGTTCCTGTTCCGAATTCATCAATAAGAATTAATGTTTGAGAATCTGAATTTTCTGAAAAAAACTTCATGTTTTTTAGATGGGAACTATATGTGCTTAGGTCATTTTCAATTGATTGCTCGTCTCCAATATCAATAAAAATCTTATTAAAAATTCCAGCAACCGAGAAATCAAAAACTGGGATTAGTAATCCGCATTGTAGCATATATTGCAAAATAGCAACAGTTTTTAAACTTACAGATTTGCCTCCTGCATTTGGTCCGGAAATTATTATAATTCTTTGTTCATCAGTTAATTTAATATTTGAAGGAATAACTTTTTTACCTGTATTTTGATAAGCTAAAAAAAGTAAAGGATGTTTTGCATTATAGAATTCTATGAGGTTTTTGTTTCTTAAATTTGGTTTAACAGCCTCAATGTCAATTGAAAACTTAGCCTTAGCCCTTATGAAATCTACATTTGCCATAAAATTATAAGAAACTTTCAAATCATTAAAATATGGTCTTATGTCATCTGTAAGATTTGTTAAAATCTTTCTTATTTCTCTGTTTTCTGCAAATTGAAGTTCTCTTATTGCATTATTTAATGAAACAACCTCAATGGGTTCAATATATGCAGTTTTTCCTGTTGCAGATTCGTCAAATATAATTCCTTGAATTTTTCTTTTATTTTTGGACTCAACAGGAATTAATAATTTATTATCTCTTACTGTAATTTCAGCATCAGAATCAACATTTCCAGAAGCAATTTCTTTTTTTAAAATTCTATGAACAGCATTTGAAATCTTTGATTGTTTGTTTGAAAGATTATTCCTTATTTTAGAAAGTTCAAGCGATGCATTATTTTTAATGTTTCCGTATTTATCTATTACCGAGTCTATTCTCTGAATTACAAAAGGAAATATTGATATTTCTTTTGCAAGTTTTCTTAAAGTTGGGTATTTGTTTTCTTCTTCATTTTTAAAGAAATTTAATATTGATTTTATAGTATTTAATGATCTTACAATATCAAATAATTCTTTTGCAGAAAAGTAAGTTCCTATACTTTCTGTTTTCTCAAAATACGATTTAGTATCAATAAAATAGCTCACAGGAAAATTCTTATTGAGTTCTATTATGTTTTTAAATTCTGATGTTAAATTTAATAACTTTTCAATTTCTTCAATTTCGGTCAAAAACTTCATCTTATTAACCCTAGCTTTCCCGGGTTTACTCAGACAATGTTCTTTTATAATTTCTCTTATTTTTGAAAATTCCGTTTTAATTTCAAAATTTTCAGGATAAATTAGACTCATGTTTAAAAAGATATTTTTACATATATGTGCAAATTTATGATTTTATAGCATATGTGAAATAAAGTTTATAGAAAGATGTAGTAAAAAATAAAATTCTTTACTTAAGGGGACTTCTAAAAACCCTTTGGGAATATATATAACAAACAATCTGACTTCCTAATATTTTATTTAAAATAGCTCACTCTATTATATGAAAAATATTAGTCGTATCTTATTTGTTATATTTTGTTTCTTGATAGAAATGAATTTTTAGAAGTCCCCTTAATGAAACAATATCTTTCTTTGTCGGTAAATTTAAAAATTAGTTGGACTACAATGATATTAATTAATAATATTAAGATTTCAAAATTATAGCTTTTGTTTGATATTAATATTATGTTGTAATTAGATTTGATAATTTTTTAACAGAGTATAAAAAAACGTCTTTAAATTTAATTAAAGACGTTTTTTTTAGAAATAATGTTTTATTATTTAAAAATTAATTTATCAGTTATTATTCCTTCTTCTGTTATTATTTTGATAAAATAAATACCTTTTGAATTATTACTTAAATCAACTTGAACTATATTATCTGACTTGTTAGTATGATAAATTAATTGTCCATTTATAGAATAAACTTCAATAATTCTTTTTGCATTTATTAAATTGCCAAAATCAATTGAGAAGATTCCATTTCCTGGATTAGGGGAAATACTAATTTCTTTTGAAGATATAGTGTTAATTCCAACTGAATTAACACAGCTTACGGAAGCATCCCAGCCTTCTTTTGTTACTGAATTGTCTGAATGGAAAACAAAAGTTAATGCACCGTCAGTATTTGTTGCAGTAACAGGTTGTAATTCTGTTGGAACCGGAGCACCGTCGTCTGCGGCAAATTTACCTATTAATGTTGCGGTAGCATCTGTTCCGTCATATACTTCAAGATAATCATACATTGTTCCTGAATTACTAATTTCAACATCAAAACTATTAAAATATGCTGAAATCATTTTACCTGATTCTCCCGGCATAAATGTCATAGTTAAATCTTCTGACGAAGAGTAATTATTATCGGCACCTCCGGTATCATAAAATGCAGCATTACAAGTTATTACCGTTGTATTTGACATATTGAATTGTTCATCGCCTGTTGTAAATGAGAATACATCACAACTAGAAGTTGTTCCGATAGAGTTAGTTGGTGCAACTGCCCAGTAATATGTTGTATTTGGTGCAGTTGTAATATTCATAGAAGGTGTTGTTACTGTTGTTGGTGTATTTGTATAAGGGTCAGCATCTGTTCCAAAATAAACATCATAAGAACTTGCCCCAATAGATGCGTCCCAAGAAATTGCATCAGGGAAAACTGCTGTTGCAGCATCAAAAGGAACGGGGTTTGTAACGCAATCGGGAGTTGTTGTTGCAGTAAAGCAACTTACGTTTGCTACCCAGCCTGCATGTTGAACACTTCCGTCACTTTTAAATCTAAAAGTTAAACCATTTGACCCCATTAATGTTCCCGGCGAGTTTGTTCCCATGAATTTGCCGATAAAAGGTGCATTTGTGTCAGGTCCGTCCCAAACCATAAGCGAGTCATAATTGTTTTCTGTGTCAAATTCAGTAAATTCTACAACAACAAATTCCTGTCCTGCAGGCACTAAAAATGTCATTGTAAAATTTTCATTACTTCCATAATCTCCGGTATCTAGACCTGAATCGTAG
Source organism: uncultured Chlorobiota bacterium (assembly GCA_947311255.1). GTDB lineage: Bacteria > Bacteroidota > Bacteroidia > Bacteroidales > JAADGE01 > JAADGE01. Next base: position 16,354 of record CAMZKL010000070.1, read on the forward strand.
AATGTTCCGGTACAAACTGTCAAAGTTCCTTCATCACTGATTGGATAAACAGGAATAATACCAATATGAAATTCTTGTGTTGAACTTTCTGTATAATTTCCAGTTCCGTCATCTGCAACATCTAATTTTACACTAACGGGCGAACCAAGAGGTGTTGAAGGGTCTGCGGTTGCCGAGTATGAAAAATCGGCACTTGCACCTACTGCAATTGATGTTCCTGTTACACTTGTTGCATTTAAAGTCAAATAATTATTCGGGTCTGATGCTTCGGAAAGAGTTCCGCTAAAAACGGCATCTGCATGTCCGGTAT
>CAMZKL010000071.1 GCA_947311255.1 uncultured Chlorobiota bacterium
GCTTGCCCCTTCATTGTCTTTTTCAATATTATTGGCAAGATTTTGTCCTATAATATTAATTTTTCGGTCAATATCGTTTAAAGACTTTTGTAAGTCTTTAATTTCCAGACTGTTTTTCTTTTTAAATGATTTTAATTTTATTAAAACAACTATAAGTACTATTATGATTAAAATGCTTAGGGCTTCCATATTTTTTTTAGATTTAGATTGCTAATATATGATTTTTTTTTTCATACCATCACTATTATGATATTTTTAAAGTTCAGATATTAAAAATTTTGTAAAAAAAATAATAAAGTTAAAATAAAAAATGATGTTCTTTTAATGAGTCTTTTTAATGGAATTAATATTATAAATAGATGCAATTTAGAGTGTGTTCAAAAAGTGTCCCAATATAGTTTTAGTAAACTTGCATGAATTTAACTGTCTTCTAAACAGCTTATTAGAATATATATCGAAACTTCATTGAAAATAATGACTTTATGGATACGCTTTATTTAGTAAAAGCATATTGAATAATATTAGCTCCTATTTTTAGAGCTTTTTCTCTTGTTTCTTTAGAATCGTTGTGTACTTCTGGGTCTTCCCACCCATCACCTAAGTCGCATTCGTAAGTGTATAACAAAACAATTTTATTTTCAACGATAATTGCAAAAGCTTGCGGTTGTTTTCCATCATGCTCATGTATTTTAGGCAAACCATTTTTAAACTTATATGTTTGTCTGAAAATTTCATGGTTAAAAGGAAGTTCAATTAATTTTTTGTCAGGAAAAAGCCTATTTAATTCTTTCCTAATATATTTATCCATTCCATAATTATCATCAATATGCAAGAAACCACCACCAATTAAGTAATTTCGTAAATTTTTAAGTTCAGAATTTGAAAAGATAACATTTCCATGACCTGTCATATGTATAAATGGATAATTAAAAATTTCAGGACTGCCAGCTTCAACAGTTAGAGGCTCTTTTGCAATATTAGTTTTTAAGTTTTTATTACAAAATTGTATTAAATTTGGTAAGGATGTCGGGTTTGCATACCAATCACCACCTCCGGAATATTTTAATAAGGCAATTTTATATGAGCCTTGACTTTGGCTTGTTAAGTTGATTAAAAATATTGATACTATAATTAATGTGTATTTTAGTTTCATTTTTTACATTATTTTATTGTTAAATTGTTTTATTTTCAAAATCAGCTACTATTTTAAAATTACAAATATGATAATTTTATTATTAAATTAAATGTATGAACCTATGCAATCTTTTATAAAAATAATATTTTCATTAATTATTTCAGAATTAATTTCAGAACAAGATGGGAAAAGTATAAATATTATGTCTTATACTAAAATAGGTTTACTCTTTCCGCAAATGAAGCTGTATAAATGAACTAGTCGTAAGTAAAAATTTTTAGGTAATCTAAAATTAACAATTTTTTCTTGTTCAGATGTTTCTTTGAATTTGTAAACTTCTTTCTTCCGACTTCCCTTCATAATAACACAAAATTTATTTAATTAGGAATATGCTTGACTAAAAGCTCCTTTTAGTTGCTTTTTTCATTAAGCTCATAATCTATATTATTTGTTAATATTATTCGATAGTTTTTTTTTGGTTTTCTTCGGAGTACAATTATCTCTTTATACCGAAAAAGTAAATGCTATTTTTAGAAAGCGAATTTCAAAGAATATTTATTGTAATTTACTTATTTTTAAATCGTTATAATTAAGGGGATTTCTGAAAATCTTGATGTGAATGGATTTTTAGAAGTTTTCTTAAACCTTAACTAAACAACATTGAATTATTTAAACAAATAAAAAACAACCAATTTTTATTGCAATACCGAACTGTTGTGACGTAAAAGATAAATCATTTTTTTTTATTAAATTTGCAACTGAATAAAACAAAAAGAGAAATGTTTTTTAAAAACAAAGTAGTTTGGATAACTGGTGCATCTTCTGGTGTTGGAGAGGCTATGGTGTATGCTTTTAATATGGAAGAAGCCAGATTAATTATTTCTTCACATGAAAAAGATGAATTGGAAAGAGTTAAGAATAATTGTAAGTTTGAACCAGAAAATATATTAATTTTACCTTTTGACCTATCAGAACACGATAAAATATCTAAAATTGCAAATGCTGTATTTAATAAGTTTAAAAAAGTTGATATTCTATTTAATATTGGGGGCGTAAGTCAAAGAGCCTATGCAAAAGATACTATTGTTGAAGTTGATAAAAGACTTATGGACATTAATTATTTTGGGGCAATGATTCTAAGTAAAGCAGTTTTGCCTGAAATGATAAAAAATAAATCTGGTCATATTGCAGTTATGAGTAGCTTGGCAGGGAAATTTGAAATTCCATTAAGGTCTGCTTATGCTGCATCTAAACACGCTTTGCATGGTTTTTTTGATACTCTACGTGCAGAGGTATATGAATATAATATAAAAATAACATTATTTTGTTCTGCATACATTAAAACTAATATAGCCGTTAATGCACTTAAAGAAAATGGTAAAACTCAGGAATTTAATGATCCCGGTGCTGAAAAAGGATTAGATCCTGCTGTTTTTGCTCAAAAGGCTTTGAAGGCTATTAAATCCGGCAAGTATGAAGTTTTAACCGGAGGGAAAGAAAAATATGGAGTTTATATAAAACGCTTTTTCCCAAGATTATTTGCAAAAATCATTAGAAAACAAAATGTACGGTAGTATATAGATAAGTTAAGCATAATCCTCATATTGAAAAATTCCGTTGAATATTTTAACTGAGGGGAAATAAAAGAGTAAAGAATGAGAAAAATTATGCACAACGAAAAAAATAGCGTATTTGGTAAATAGTGTTAAAATGAAACTTATTGTAATTATTAAACATTGTTTAAAACTGAAAATTTTGAACGTTGAAACGTTAAACGCCCAATATATAAATCGTTGAATAGGTTTGTAAGAAGATTTTTTATTATTAAAATATTAGAAGTAATTAAAATGATGAATTATTTTATTGTTGAAACTATGCGATATTTCAAAAACAAATTAAATGGAAGAAAGAAAAAAGTATAAAGTTTTATCTGAAAAATTTGAACTTACAGCAAAAACTTTTCATGGATTGGAAAAAATTTTAGCTTCCGAACTTAAGAAAATAGGAGCAACAGATATTCAAATACTAAAAAGAGCTGTTAGCTTTAAAGGAGATCTGAAAATGATTTATAAATCAAACTATTTAACAAGAACAGCTATAAGTATTCTTTTGAAAATTGATAGTTTTAAAGCTGAATCATCCGATATTCTTTACGAAAAAACAAAAAAAATAGATTGGGATAAGTACATAAAACTTGAAGAAACTTTTGTTATAAACAGCACTGTGCATTCAAAAGTGCATACACATTCTCATTTTGCATCATTGAAAGTTAAGGATGCAATTGCTGATTTTTTTATTGAAAGGTTTAATAAAAGACCTTCTATTGACACAAAAACTCCCGACAAAAAAATACATCTTCATATTAAAGGTGATTTTTGTACAATTGCAATTGATACTTCAGGAGAGTCTTTATTCAAAAGAGAATACAGAAGAGATACTGATATAGCCCCTCTAAATGAGGTTCTTGCAGCAGGAATGATAATGCTTTCAGACTACAAAGGCATAGAATATTTTTATGACCCAATGTGTGGTTCAGGAACAATATTAATTGAAGCAGCAAGAATATTTATGAATATTCCGGCAGGATACAGTAGAAAGAAATATGGCTTTATGAAATTTGATAATTATGACTATAGAATTTGGAGTACAGTAAAAAGAGAAGCTGAAAATGAAATAAAAAAAGATATTGATATTAAAATTATTGGAACTGATATTTCAGAAAAAGTTATTGTAACAGCAAGAAGAAATATTGGTAATGCACGTTTGAGACATCATATTAAGATTGAAATTAAAGATTTTATTAGCTCAAGATTTGAAAATAAAAAAGGTCTTATTATCACAAATCCTCCTTATGATATTCGTTTAAAATCTAACAATATTAACAAATTATATAAAGATATGGGAGATACTTTAAAGCATGGATTTAAAGGTTGGTCTGCCTATATCTTTTCTGGAAATCTTGATGCAATTAAACATATTGGCTTAAAACCAAGCAAAAAAGTGCTTTTGTATAACGGGAAAATAGAATGTAAATTATTAAAATATGATGTTTATTAGGTTTAGGTAGTTACCTGAAAAAGATAAAAAGAACGGGTTAAAGCACTTATAAAATAAAGATTTATAACCCTAAACTTTAATATGTGCCTAATTAAGGCCGGACTTAAAAGAAACGACTTTAGTCGTCTTTTTAATTTATTGAATTTCAATATTTTCATTAATCAATATTTATCTTTGTTGGTAAATATCCAAATTAGTCGGACTGCAATGGTTTAAAATAAATCTTATAACTGAATTAAAAGGATAATTTAATATAAATTTTATATTTGCAAACATATTTCAACAAAAGCACACTAAATATACTGATGAAAAGTAAAAAGATAATTATTATAATACTAGTTGTAACTTTCAGTTTTGAAATATCTTTTTCGCAGGAGCCATATTTTATTGAAAAAAAACCAAACAAAGGCGAAGGGATTTATGCTTTTTTGAGAAGATATAAACTTGATAATAATTCTTGCCATTTCAATAAATTCTTAGAACTTAATGAAATTACAAAAGCAAGCGAACTTCAAATTGATAAAGATTATAAATTACCAATTATAATTTATCAATATAATGGAAAAAGTATAAGATCAACTATTAATAATAATGATTACCAACTTGCACTAAAAATTCAAAAATATAATGAATTTCTTAAAACAGACAAACTCCGACTAACAGATTATAAAAAATCTAATATTCTTTGGGTAAGGTACGGAGATTTGTATTGTACTGATAATATTTCTCAAATTGAGGAAGAATATAAAACAGAAACTGTTTTAACTTACAAAACAGAAAAATTGTTTGGAAAAGAATACGAAAAAGTAGGAATTAAAGATAAAATCTTAGAAAATAGAGTATTCTATATTGTTAGCGGACATGGAGGCCCAGACCCGGGTGCAAGATACATTGATAAAGATTATACGCTTTGCGAAGATGAATATGCCTATGACGTTTCTCTTAGATTGGCAAGAAATTTAATGATACATAGTGCAACTGTTTACATTATTATTCAAGACAAAAATGATGGAATAAGAGATGAAAAATATTTCAGGTGCGATAAAGATGAAAAAAGTATAAATGGTAAATGGTTGCCTCAAAAGCAATTACCTAGATTAAAACAAAGAGTAAATGATGTTAACCAACTTTTTAGGAAACATAAAACAAAAGGAGCAAAATCGCAAGTTTTTATATCTATTCATGTAGATGCAAGAAATGTTGGGAAGAGGCAAGATGTTTTTTTCTATCATTATAAAGGAAGTAGAACAGGTAGGAAAATTGCATTATCTATTCAAAAAATATTTGAAAATAAATATAAACAAGTTCAGAAAGGTAGAGAATATTTTGGCACTGTAACGGCAAGAGATTTATACGTTTTAAGGAAAACCCTTCCTCCTGCTGTTTATATTGAACTTGGAAATATTAAAAATAAGTTTAATCAAAAAAGACTTGTAATCTCAAATAATAGACAAGCCGTAGCAAATTGGATTTACTTAGGTTTGAAAAATGTTTATCAATAATTATTATATTATAGAGTTTTTTTATTCCACTTTAAGTTTAAAAGCAAAATAACAATATAAATTAATAATGCAATAAAAACTAAACTACTGAAATAAAACGCATTAGTAATTTTTTTGTTTTCAAAAGAAAACTTTATAGTATGACTTCCTTTTGGAACTCTTATTCCTTGTAGTGATATATTCACAAGATGAATTTTAACTTTCTCATTATCAACATATGCTTGCCAATCATTTTTATAGTTTTGTTCAAAAACAATAAATGTTTCTTCTTTACAAATTATTTTTGCCTCAATAGATTTTGGTGTAAATGAATTTATAATGATTTTATCTCCAATATTTTTTTCTAGTTTTGCAGATATTAAATCATAATTGTCCGTTAAAACTATTCCATCAGAGTTTTTCTTAATAAATGCAGTATCTAAAGCTCCTGTCATGGGGTGAAAGTTCTTTGCAAAATATAAAATAGGATTGCTTATAAGTTCATTTAATAAACCTGAACGCTCAAAATTTGTAAAATTATTTAGTTGATATGGTCCGTAACCTTTATGTGAGGGATTTTTATAAAAGAAATTTAAATTCCTCCAAACGGGAGAAAAAGACTTCATATTTTTTGAGTCTATTATTTTTTGATTTATATCCGGAATTGGAAATCCGGAAGGTAATTTATCTAAATTCTTCTGTAACTCTTTTGCACTTATATCCGAGAAAATTGTTCTTGGAGCATTTAATTGAATTGAAATAATCATATTAATAATTATAAGCCCGGCAATAATATTGAATTTAAAAGCAACTTCTTTTTTTAGAAACAAAACATAAAGAAGGGCTAAAAGAAAAATAAAATGTATTGTTCCTTGAATTATTATAGTTTCTTTAAAAGATATAGTTTTTATATATTCAAACCAATTTTCTAAGCTAATATTTATGCTGCTAATATTTAAAAATAAATATAATAATACTGTAAACAGAACAGACGATACGAAAAATAAATAGAATTTAAAGCATTGAACTAATTTTTTATCCGATAATATCTTTTTTAAAGTTAAAATTGAAAAAATAATAAAAGCAAAAATCCCAAAATACCTAAATAAACTTGGGAATCTGAAATATTTAAAAAATGGTAAAGTGTAATATAATATTTTTCTAATTGGAAGAACATTTCCTAATGTAATCATAAAAGCAAGAATGCCGAGAATTAGAAATGTAAATTCAATTTTTGATTTCCGAATAAATAATCCGAAAATTAGGATAAGAAAAGGGATAAGACCAAAATAACTATTAATTACAGATATATCAGAACCCCAAAAATCTGTTCCGCCAAACATAGTTGAAAAAGGAAATGCAAAAGTAATAAAGGATTGTGGTTCAAGTGAATGTTGAATAACTTGTTCAAGAGAAAGTCCACCACCTCTACCAATGTAGTTTTTTGTCTCATTTAAAGATAAAAGCACAACTAACGAAACTGAAATAAAAATTATAAGCGATAATATATGCCTAAAAATGTTTGTTTTAATTTTTGAGTACTGTTTATTTCTTAAAAATAATATTGTTTTATATATAAAAATACCCGCTGCAATATAAAATGATATAATAGTAAAAGGAAAATACCCACCTGTAAATAATAAAAATAGGAAAAGGGAAAAAGAAAGTACAGGCAATAAATTTTTTTTCTTATAGATGTTTAAGTAAGAATTTAAAACAAAAGGAACCCAAGCTCCACTAACCATCCAACCTAAATGCTGAGCATTGCTAACAAAAAAACCCGAAAGCATAAAAACAACAGCTGCTAATAAACTAAGTTTTTTATCATCAGTAAAATGCTTTGAAAAAATATACATTCCGATTCCTGCAAGAAAAATATGAAAAACAAACTCTGCTTGTATCACAAAAACATTATACCCTGTTGTTAAACCAATAAACCAACTAATTGGATACCAGGTTTGAGGGTCAAAATAAAGAGGGAATCCTAATTTTGAATATGGTACCCAAAGTGGCAAAAAACCATTTTGAATATTTTCTCCTATAAAAAAACGCCATGGCATTGACAAATCAATAAAATCCCATTTCAAACAATTTCGTAATGAAATTACTTGCCAAAAGGATATTATTGAAATTAAAAATATTAAAGCAATATTTTTAGTGTCTTTGGGAAGTTTTTTTAACATTTTACAATAATAAATCAAAAAAATTATACCACCTTTGTAACTTTCAGCATATTAGTTTTATGTGAAACATGCATAGGTGTACTTGCAACATGAATTATGTAATCACCTTTCTTAACTAATCCTTTTTCTTTTAGAATAATTATTGATTTTGAAATAGCTTCATCAATATTGTCAAGCTGATCAAAATGAATTGCTCTTACTCCCCAAAGCATTGACATAGAACTTATTAATCCTTTGTGTCTTGTAAAAGCATATATGTCAGCTTTTGGTCTATATCCTGAAATTGTTGATGCAGTACTTCCTTTTTCAGTAAACGTTATAATTGCTCTTGCTCCAACTCTTTCTGCCATAATTGAAGCACTATAACATACATTATCACGCAAAAATCTGGGAGAGTCTGGATTTGGGGGAACTCCTCTGTTGTAGTTATATCGGTGTGTTTCAGTATATTGAATAATTTTGTGCATACTTTCAATTGTTTCAACAGGATATTTTCCTACGGAAGTTTCGCCACTTAGCATAACTGTATCAACCCCATCAATAACGGCATTTGCAACATCATTTGCTTCGGCACGTGTAGGGCGGAAATTAGTAATCATACTATCCATCATTTGTGTAGCAATAATTACCGGAGTAGAATTATTTATACATTTTTCAACAATCTCTTTTTGCAGTAATGGAACAGTATCAAAAGGCATTTCAACACCAAGATCTCCTCTTGCAACCATAATTGCATCAGTTTTTGCTATAATTGCATCAATATTTTTAATTGCTTGCGGTTTTTCAATTTTTGAAATTACATAAATATGTTTCTTTTTTCGTTTAATCATTTGCTGTAGTTCAATTACATCGCTTACTTCACGAACAAAAGAAAGAGCAATCCAATCAACATCTTGGCTGATTGCAAAAGCTGCATCTTCAATATCTTTTTCGGTTAAACTAGGAAGAGAAACATTTGTATTAGGTAAATTAACCCCTTTGTTTGAAGATAAAAAACCACTGTGAATAATTTTTGCTTTCACTGAATTTTTGTGGTTAGTTTCAGTAACTTCCAATTTCATATTTCCGTCATCAATTAAAATAACATCTCCTGCTTCAACATCTTGTGGAAACTCTTCATAACTCATGTAAACTTTTTTCTCATCACCTAATACTTTTTCTGTAACAAATTCTAAAATCTTCCCTTTTTCAAGAAAAACTTTACCGTCTTTCATTTCTCCTACTCTTAATTTAGGGCCTTGTAAATCAGCAAGAATTGCAACATCAACGCCAATTTCTTTATTAAGTTCTCTAATTAATTTTATAAGTTTTTTTGCATCTTCATGTTTGCTGTGAGAAAAATTTATTCTGCAAACATCAAGTCCGGCTTTGTACATTTTTAAAAGAGTTTCTCTGCCCGACGATGCAGGTCCGAGAGTTGCTATAATTTTAGTTTTTGAGTAGTCAAAAGTCATTTTAAATTAGTTAATTGTAAATAAAATAGTTAATATTAGATTGATTTATCCCATGTTTATAATTGAAAAATACTCATTATTCATTCTTTTTAGCCAATTCATATTCTTCCTGAGCCAACTTAATTAAAGTGTCAATATTCTCATCTTCTTTTTTTTCAGCTTTAATTTCTTCAACTTCCGATTGCAGTTCATTTTCGTAGGCAGACATTTTTTCTTTTATACTGCTTGAAATATCCTTAAATTTTTTAGCTCCTTCGCTTTTAATTTTATCAAGAAAATTGTCTAAAAGATTTAGGTTCTTTTCAACTTCTAATTTTTTGTATATTGTTGCAGTGCCTTCTTTAACTGCTTCTGAAAATTCTTTAAATTCTTTTGCCGAAACTTCAAAAGCTTTTTGTGCTTTTTCATTTATATCTGCCGAAACTTCGTTGAATTGTTTTTTAATTTCTTCATATAGTTCTTCATCTTCCTTATCTCTTATTTTTTTTCTTTCCAAAATATGCCCATCTTTTTCTTCAATTTCAGATTTCCATGACGATAACAAATCTTTTGCTTCATCCATTAATGATTTTTTTGCCATAATTTACTTTTTTTTTCAAAGATAAAAAGTTATTGGGAGATTTGAAAAAATGATTTTTTTAGAATGTTGTCCAGCTAATTTTTATAATTTTCGATATAGATTTTTTTTAAAAATGAAAATGTTGAAACTCAATAAATTAAAAAAGGCAATAGTCATTTTTTTTTTGTGCGACTTTATTAGCCTTCGGCTTAGGTCGGAGATTAAAAATGTTCCTATTTATACTAGTTTTAAGCTATTTTTTTTAAATTTTCTTAGGGCAAAAATTATTTTTTAATTTTAGCTCATATTTTTCAATAGTATTATGTTATGAAGTGCTTAAACTACAAAAAAATATAAAGTTTTACTGCTTTCAGCTTAGCATCACTACGCTTAGCAGAAAACTTAGCAAAGCGAAGTGTTTTTTAGTAGTTTTAGTGCGAAATTTAGGGTTAAATGTTTTAAATAACAGCAATAGCAGTACATTTTCTTGGAATAATAATTTGCCCTTTTTTAATTTCAATATCAGATTTTAAAAGTTTGGTATTCCCTGCATTTTTACTATCAAGAATAGCATAACTTGTTTCGGGGTTTAGTTCCGAAAATTTAAAATTCAAACTTTCATTTCCTGCATTGTGTATAACAAGTATCTTCTGAAAATAGTTTTTATTATCTTTTTTAATTATCTCATTGTCAATTATGTAGGCAATGTAGTTTTTTTCAACAAAATTGTTTGCTTTAATATCTTTGAAATCTTTTTTGCTTAAATCTATTTCTGCTTCAAAGTTTTCATTTACACTCTCCGGCGAAATTGAATTATATCCGAAATCGGAATACTGCGTTTTGTTAAAATCCCATTTTTCTGCTGTTTTTACAAGTTTAAAATTTAAATTTCTGCTATTATCCCATTTTTGTATGTTGAAATTTTTGATTTCATTTTTATTAAACGTAATTGTAGAACTTCCGGTTTTGTTAAATTGTAAAACATAGTAATTGTTAGTTGGGTTTGCTTCGTTTTTATGTATTTCGCCACATAAATAATATTTTTCTCCTGCAATTCCATTTTTAAATTTTAAAGTAAGTTTTTTTAAATTCCGGCTTTTAAAAGAATGGATTGTATTTTTTTCAGAATAAGCATTATCTATAAAAGTAATATTTTTGCATATATCTTCTTTATTATTAAAACGAAATGCAGAAATGTTTCTTCTCATCTTAATTAATCCTTTTACAAATTCAAGTAATTCATTTGCAAATTCAGCATATTCATTTGTTAGTCTGTCCCAACGAAACATATTTGTGTAGTCATTAGAACTGTATGAATTTTCATGAAAAAAAGTAGTATCTAATTCAGTGTCAATATTATCAGAAGTATGTGCTCTGTGTTTTTCTTTGTCAAAATCTGAGAGTGCTTTGCTTCGTAAAATCTCATCGCCTCCGTGCAAAATAATTTTTCCTTGCGAACTAAGTAAAATTGAGTATGTAAATTTCATAAGTCGCAGACGTTCTTTTTTGCTTTTATCTTTAATTGTAAGGTTTAACTTATCCCAAAGAGTAAAACCATCATGAACCGATATGAAATTTAGGCAATCAGTTGGTTCTTCTGCAAATAAATTGTAAGAATTAAAAAAAATGTCTTTATTAAAAGGTAATTTTTCATTATCGAAAGAATTTACTCCTGCAACAATTGCCGATGCTAATCGAGAAGTTTCTGTTGCATTTCCATGAATAAAACCGTGTTTTTTTCCATTTCCTGCAAGTGCATCTCTAAAAGTATCGTTAAAAATTGCTATGTTTTTAGATTCAAAGTCCGTTTTAACAACTGCATCTTTTTTTAAATCCGTAAAATTCCATGCCTCGCCTTGTAAAATAAGTTCATTTTTGTTTTCAGGATTGTATGCAAGTCCAACTTCATTCCGAATTTGTTTCATGGTTTCCTTATCGTGGAAGCTCATTAAATCAAATCTAAATCCGTCAATATGATATTCTTTTAAAAAGAATTTTAGAACATCAATAATAAATTTTCTTACTTGTTTTCTTCTGCTTTCAAGCGTTGCTCCTGCACCGGTACGACCTGAAATGTTATAGTTTTCGGTATGCCTGTAATAACATCCGGGAGCAATGTTTTCAAATGTGTCGGCAATAAAAGTGTGGTTAAAAACTACATCTAAAATAACTCCTATTCCGGAATTGTGAAATTCTTGAACCATTTCTCTAAATTCAACAACTCTATTGTATGGTTTGTAAGGGTTTGTGGAATATCTGCCTTCAATAGTAAAATAATTCATTGGGTCGTAGCCCCAATTATAATTGCTTTTTTTTGCCGATTTTCCTGTATATCTTTTTTCAAGTTCATTTTGAGTATATGCTTTGTTTATAGGCATTAACTGAACATGAGTTATTCCAAGTTTTTTTAAATATTCAACATTTTTAGTTAGAGCTTTAAAAGTTCCAGCAATTTTATTCTTAACATAACCGGGCTGAATTGAAAAGTCTCTAATATTAACTTCATATGTAATTATATCTGTCTCATTTTCAATATGTTTAAAGTTGCTGTAATGCTTTTTAAATCTTGAAGGATATGCTCTTCCGGAGTTTACAGACATTATTACGCCTTTTCCAACATTATCATCTGAAGTATTATTAAATACTGCCATTGATTTAGCATAAGGGTCAAGTGCAATTCGTTCTTTTCCGTATGCTGTAATTTTGTATTGATAATAAATTCCATCTAAAATTAGCAGTCCAACTTCTTTTGGATTTAGTGTAAATTCCCATATGCCAGAATAAGTTTTTTTCAAAAAAAGAGCTTTTTGTAACTTTAATCTTTCTTGGTTTCGGTTAAATAGTAAAAGTTCAACTTTAACAGCCGGAGGAGACCATAATTTAAAACTTGCAGTATTGTTTTCATTTATTTTTACTCCAAAATCATCTTCATTAGAAAAGAAATTTGTATCTAAAATTCCGTTTATTTCAGGATTGTAAATAACATGGACAAATTCATTTTTAAATTTAAGATAATAATTAACATTTATGTTGAACCTGCCTTTGAGAAATAATTTGTTTTTTTCTTCTGAAAAAACAAGCTCAAAACTATTTATTTTAATGTTAAAATGGTTGAATAATTCAATTTTTATACCTTTTTGTATGTTCTCTTTAAAAATAATTTCAATCTTTCTTTTTGAAATAAACAATGCCCTAAGAAGTAATTTATTTTCTTCTTTGTTAAAAAGATTATACTTGTTTAATTTTTCAAGAGTTAATTGTTGCATCTTTAATCGTAAATTTTTATGTTTACTTTATATTTTATATCGCACTCTAAAAACACCGTCATTAAATGAGGTCGTAGTAATTCTAAAATTAATAATTTCTCTTGTATTAGAAATATGTTTTCCAATGCAAGGGCAATCGTCATAATTTCCTATACTTATTATTCTAACTTTAGGGTTGTTTTCTTTTGTTATTCTTTTTAAGTTAAAAAGATTGTTTGCATCGTTAAAGTTTAATATTTTTTCTGTTACATCAAGCTCTTTTGCAATTACTTCTTTAATTGTGTTTTGAATTTGCTTTATTTCTGCCTCAGTTGGAGCTTTTTCAAGTTTAAAATCACATTTAGATTTTTTTCTTTCAATATGGCATTTTTCCGAACGTTCACAATTAAACATATTAACCATTGTTCTGTTTAATATATGTTCAGCTGTGTGCATTGGAGCATGGTAATTTTTCTTTGCTTTTTGTTCTGTCATTTTTTTAAAATCTTTATTAATTTAAAATTTCAGTATTAATATTTTAAAATACTGAAAATTAATCTTTTAGTTTAGTTATCAATTTTTATACCGGTTTGTTTTTTTATTTATGAATATATTTTGCATAATGTAGGTTTAAGAAAATTCAAGATTTAGTATTTGTTGCAATTTATGAAAAAGAATTTCTTTGTAAAAGCATATCTTAAAAAAGAAAATTATATTTTTGCAATTTTTAAGAATATATTTTGGGAAGAATACTTTCAATAGATTATGGACAAAAAAGAGTTGGTATTGCTGTTACAGACAGTTTGCAGATTATTGCAAGTGGCTTAACAACAGTGCATTCAAAAGATATATTTGTCTTTCTTGAAGATTACCTGTCAAAAGAAGATGTAGAAACAATTGTGGTTGGTTATCCTGTTACTTTGAAAAATGAAGGAGCACAATCTTTAAGATTTATTAATCCTTTTTTAAAAAAACTTGAAAAAAAATTTCATGATATTAATATTGAGATATACGATGAACGTTTTACCTCAAAACTTGCAAAAATTGCAATGATTGAAGGAGGAATGAAAAAAAAAAACAGACAAAATAAAGCTCTGACAGATAAAATTGCGGCAACTATAATTTTACAGTCATATATGGAATTCAAAAAAAATAAATTTAGATAAAATATTAAAATGATATTTCCAATACATATAATAGGTTCATCTGTTTTAAGAAAGAAAACAATAGAAATTGATAGTAATTATCCTGATATTCAGAAGTTTATATCCGATATGTACGAAACAATGTATAGTTCCGATGGAGTTGGTCTTGCAGCACCTCAGGTTGGGAAAGCAATAAGATTGTTTGTTATTGATGCGTCTCCAATGGCAGAAGATGAGCCAGAATTAGAGGGTTTTAAAAGAACCTTTATAAATGCACATATTATTGAAAAATCGGAAGATAAAATTCGCTCAGAAGAAGGTTGTCTTAGTATTCCTGATGTTCGAGAAGATGTTTTAAGGCATTCAAGTTTGACAATTGAATATTTAGATGAGAATTTTGAAAAACAAACTGAAGAATTATCCGGAATGGCAGCAGTAATTATTCAGCATGAATATGACCATCTTGACGGAGTTCTTTTTACTGACAAAGTTTCTCCGCTCAGGAAGAAATTTTTAAAAAGAAGACTTACTGCTATTGCAAAAGGTAATTTTAGAAAAAAATACAAATTTATTTTAGGCGAGAAATTTAGATGATAGATAAGTATTTGATTGTATCTTATAATTTTATAAAACTCAATTTTTTTATTTTCAAACTATTGGTTTTGATAGTTAAATAAATTGTATAGTTTTTGATAATAAACCTACGCTAAAAATATTAAATAATTAAATGAGTGAAAAATCAAATATTTGCCCAAAAACTGAAAAGTGTCCTTTATTTCAAAGAGAAATGTTAGTGAGCAAAAAAGCACAAGATATATATATGCGAATTTTCTGCAAAGCAGGAGAAAAAGGGAGAAATCGTTGCAGACGTTTTCAATTGGTTAAAAAGGGTTTCAACCCTGCTTCTGACATTATGCCAAATGATGACAGAACAGTAGATGATATTATTAAAGATATGTAAAAATTAGTATAACTTATTTTTTAGAAAGTTATTGATTATTTTCAAAGACTTTTCTTTTTCTTCAATAAAACCCATATGTCCAGAATTTTCTAAAATTGAAACTTTGCAATTTTCAGGTAAATTCATGGTTTTATATATCTTGTATGGAATAAAATTGTCTTTTTTACCTAAAATATACAAAAAAGGGACTTTTATTTTTTCTAAAACCTCAGATCTGTCAAATCTGGCTTTCATAGTTAAAATGGAAGCAATTGCACTTTCGTTTGAAATTTCTTTTGCAATTTGTTCTCCTTTTTTTATTTCTTTTGTAAAAATATTAAGATTATCGTCAGCAAAAACAGCTTTTGAATGAGTTTTACAAATATCATCTTTTTCTCCATTTTCAATTCTTCTAATTGCTTGGTCTCTAGACTTTATTTTTGCATCATTATCAGCAAAAGGTGTAGAATGGAAAAGACAAAAACCAAACATTTTTTCCGGATATTTTTGTGCAAAAGCCATTGCAACATAACCTCCCATTGAATGACCAATAATGAAAGCTTTTTTAATTTTTTCGTGGTTTAATATGTCAATAATCGAATCCGCATTTTGGCACATAGAGTAGGGTGGTGGGTATAATGAGCTACTTCCATGTCCAGGCAAATCAAGTGATATTATTCTATGATTTTTTGCTAATTCCTTGCTAAAATCAGCCCAAGTTTCAGAAGTTTCAAGAAACCCATGAATTAATACAATTACTTTTTCATTTTCTGAACCTTCGTCTTTATAAGAAAGGATAAGATTATTTTTATATATTTGCTTAATCATAAAAGATGTCATTTTTTTTCAAAAATAAATAAAATATATGAACTTATATAAAATAGAAACAGGAAATTTAAAATTAGATGGTGGTGCAATGTTTGGAGTTGTTCCAAAATCATTATGGCAAAAACTATATCCTGCTGATGAAAAAAATCTTTGCAATTGGGCAATGCGTTGTCTTCTTGTTGTAACTGAAACACATAAAGTGCTTATTGATACGGGTATGGGAACAAAGCAGTCTGATAAGTTTTATAGTTATTATTTTCCAAATGGTGATGAAACTCTTGAAAAATCATTGAAAGTAAATGGGTTTAATTTTGAAGATATTACAGATGTTATTTTAACACATCTTCATTTTGATCATGTCGGAGGAGCAGTAAAATACAATGAAAAAAAAGAACTTGTTCCTAGTTTTCCTAATGCAACTTACCATGTAAGCAAATCGCATTGGGAACTTGCAAATAATCCGAATAGCAGGGAAAAAGCATCTTTCTTAGTTGAAAATTTTAAAGCATTACAAAAATTTAATCAATTAAATTTAATTCAGAAAGAATGTGAGCTTTTACCTGATATTGACATAAAAATATACGATGGTCATACAGCTGGGCAAGTAATTCCATATATAAAATACAATAAAACTAAAATTGTTTTTGGAGCAGACTTGTTTCCTTCAACTGCACATTTACCAATGCCATATATTATGGGATACGATACTCGACCACTATTAACTCTAAAAGATAAAGAACGTTTTTTTGAGGATGCCGTAAAAAATAATTATACTATATTTTTTGAACACGACCTATATAATGAATGTTGCACTTTAAAAAATACCGAAAAAGGTGTAAGAGCAAAAGAAACTTTTAGTTTGGAAGAGTTTTTGAGAAATAACTGACAAGAATTAAAACTAGTTTGAAGCCATTGTTGTCAGAAATAGTTATGAAAAATTGGTTAAATCCAATATGAATTAGGGCTTTATACTCCATTCAATATAAGTCAGGTGGTAACAAAGTCAAACACCAAAAAACAAATGAATAGTTTTTTAATTTATTGATTTCCAATATTTTAATTAAACAATGTTTTTCTTTTTCTGTAAATTTAAAAAATTGTAAAAATATAATAATTTCAAAAAATGAAACACCCATGATAAAATATAAACACCCAGTCAATTTGCTCAATATCAATTAATTATATAATTTTAGACACATGAAAACTTACATTTTTATAATAATATCTATTTTTCTGTTTTCTTTTGTCCCTATTGCTGATGTAAAAAAATCAGGAGGCATAAAAGTTTATAGTGTAAAATATGATTATCAGGCAGACTTAAAAGTTTTTAAAGCAAAATACAGCTATCAAGCAGATTTGAAAATCTTCTTTGTTGAATATCAATATCAGGCAGGTTGGAATAATAAATCAAAAATGAATCTGCTTTTTTAATTCTTCTGCCAAAATCAAGATAAAAAGACATAGATTTCCATAAATCAATGTCTTTTTTTATATTCGCATTTTTTTGGAACAAAATTTAACCATTTTTGAATTTAATAATTGACATAGGAAATTCTTTTACAAAAGTAACTTTGTTCAAAGGTAAAGATATTTCGCAGTTATTTTCGTATAAAAGTGATGGTTCTAAAAACTTAATAAATGATATTAAATTATTAAAAAAAGAAAAATTAGAAATAAACAAAGCTATAATTTCAGTTACCGGCCCTGAGCATTTAGAATTAGAAAAATTTTTATCCGCAAATTTAGAATTATTTATAAAACTAAATCATAAAACTAAAATTCCAATTAATAATTTATATAAAAGTCCGGAAACTCTTGGAAAAGACAGATTGTCAGCAGTTGTTGCGGCAAACAATATTTTTCCAAACAATAACGTTTTAGTTTTTGATTCTGGAACAGCATTAACAACAGATTTTATTAATAAAGAAAAAAAATATTTCGGAGGAAGTATTTCACCAGGAATAATGATGCGATTTAAAGCATTAAATTATTTTACTGATAAATTGCCGGAAATTAAAATTGATAATAATTTCTACGATATTTTTGGAAAAACAACAGAAGATGCTATAAAGTCAGGTGTTCAGAATGGAATTCTTAATGAAGTTGAAGGATATATAAACAAATTTTCAGAAGAATATTCCAACTTAAAAATAATTTTTACGGGAGGAGACACATTTTTCTTTGAAAAACGATTAAAAAATAGAATATTTGCAGACCCAAATTTAGTTTTAAGGGGTTTAAACATAATACTTGAATATAATGCGAAATAAATTTTTAATATTTACACTTGCAGTTTTACTTTTTTCTTTTGGGCTTTCTGCTCAAATAAATACAAGTTCACCCTATTCTCGTTTCGGAATAGGTGAAATTGCAAACCAAAATCTTGGAAGGTCTAATGGTATGGGCGGAATTTCAACAGGTTTAAGACTCCCGTTTGAAATAAATACTGTAAATCCGGCATCTTATTCAGCAATTCCTTCAAAAGTTTTTCTTTTTCAAGTAGGTATAAACGCACAGAGAACAGATTATTCTACCTCTAATACGGAAGCTAAAAATTATGATTTTAACCTTGCATCAATAAACGCAGCATTTAGAGTAAATAAATATTGGAATATGAGTTTTGGCTTAAGTCCTGTAAGCAATGTTGGTTATAAAATAGAATCTTTTGATACAATCTCAAACGGAAATTATTCTGTGCCATTTAAAACTGTTTATATTGGTGAAGGTGGAATCTCAAAAATATATATTGGTAACTCATTGTCGTATAAAGGTTTAGCCGTTGGGTTTAATGCAGGGTATTATTTTGGTACTCTAAGCAGAAGAACAGAATCATTACTTTCAGATGGATCTTATCAGTCATATTTAAAAGATGTGGAAGATCTTAAAATAAAAGATTTTAGATTTAGACTAGGAATGCAATATTCTGATTCAATTTTCAAAAAAATTACCTACACAATTGGAGGCTTTTTTGAAAATAAAGGAGATTTAAATGCTGATAACATAAAATTTACCAGAAGATCTTTTTCATTAAACGGAGAAACTACATTAACAGACACAATAATTTCCGATACAATAAAATCAGGAACAATTGGAATGCCAATGTCTTATGGTTTTGGATTTACAATTGTTACAAAACAATTCCTTTTTGGAGCAGATATGAAAGCTAGTAATTGGAAAGATGTTTTAATATTTAAAGAAAAGAAAAATTATTTAACAAATAGTTCTAGATTTTCTGCTGGTGTTGAATATACTAATGATTATACTTCAAAGAATTTCTTTAAAACTATAAATTTCAGAATGGGAGGATATTATGGAAATACAAATTTATTTCTGAATAATACACAAATTAAAGATATGGGAGTAAATTTTGGAATAGGAATTCCTACAAAAATTGGAACTAAAATAAATATTGCCTTTGGAGTAGGTCAAAGAGGAACAACAAATAATAATTTAATTAGTGAAAGATATTACACAATAAAACTTAATCTAAATTTAACCGATCGTTGGTTTATTAGAAGAAAATTCTTTTAATTTATTCCCCAAAAAAATGTAATGAATTTAAAGACAAATCTTAATTATTTTATAAACAATTATTGAATTTTTAAAAATATGGCATAATAAATGAATTAATACAATAAATTAATAAATAAAAAATACAAAGAAAAATGAAAAAGTACATCCTTCTAACATTTACTCTACTGTTTGCATATAGCATAAATGCACAAACAGCAAGAGATTTTTTTAAACAAAAATTTCCTGAATTACAAGGAGCATTAAAACCTGTTGAAACAAATAAAGTTACTGAAAGTAACATTGGATTATTCAGAGCACAATATAAAAAACTAATAACTGCAAAAGAAGAAGTTGAAACTTTCAAATTTGGAGGATTTGATGATGAATTTGCTAAAATATTTAGCTCAAAAGAATTAAAATCTTTGCAAAAAGCTGGCGAATTAGATGCTTTTGAAAATCTTTTGGTTGAAGAAAAACTAAAAATAAAAACTTTTTTAAGCGATAAACATAAATGGGGAGTTGATAGTATTGATTGTATTCAAAAATACTCTAACTTTAAAATGTTAATGAAACAAAAAGATTATTCCGGAGCAGGAGCAATTCTACGAGAATTAATAACTTATTATCCAAAATCTTTCAAAGGAATATACTCTAATGGAGATAAGTTAATGAAAATAATGGTTAAAAGTACTCATAATGATGCTGCAAAAGTCGGAAAAGCCGCAAAAGCTGCAAACGATGCAGGAAATACAGATGAAGCATTGAAACTTGTTGATATACAAAAACAAAAATTAGCAGAAAAAGAAATGTGGATAGACACTCTTTTATATGTAACTGATAAAAGAATTGAACACTTTGGAGGAGAAAAAAATTACGGAAGATGTTATCTGCTAGGAAAAAAAGGTGGCTATATCTATAAATACAGAAAAGACACAGCACTTCTTGAAGCCTATAATTTATTGAAAGAATCTGTAGAGTGTGATAAAGAAAATGCTTTTTTCTTAGTGCAAAAAGATTATTTTGATGCAAGTGTAGATTTAGTAAGAACTAATAAAATTGGAGTTGATCAATTAGTAAATGATTATAATACATCAACAGAATATTTAAAGAAAAGTACAGAAAAGTATTCAGCTTTTGTTGAGAAAGAGAGAGCAAAATCATCACCAAAAGAAAAGAAGATTAAAAATTGGGAGAAAATAATAGCAAATAATACAAAAGTTTCAGACTATATTACAAATAAATTTGCATCCTTAGAGTATTCAAAATGCGAATATTTAATACCTGCTTTTAAAGAAAAATATGATGAAAACAAAAGCGATAGCGAATGGGTAGAAAAAATATTGGGCATTTTAAGTTCAAAAGACTGCACCAAAGACCCTTTCTTTTTTCAAGCAGCTGAAGAACTTTACATTAGTAAAAAAACACCGGCTATTGCTGTAATGCTAGGAACAGAAGCTCTTAAAAAAGAAGATTATGATAAAGCTGCAAAATATTTTAAAGATGCTTATGAAAAAGAAGAAGATGTGAATAAAAAAGGTACTTACTATTATTTAGCTGCTTTTACTGCATCTTTACAACATAAAAAAAGTGAGGCAAGAAGATTGGCTTTAAAAGCCGCAAGTTTAAAAGATGGTTATGGTAAACCATATATTTTAATTGCTAAAATGTATGCCGGAAGTGCAGGAAATTGTGGGACTTCAAAAATAGGAAAAAGAGCTGTTTATTGGGCAGCAGTTGATAAATTGTATAAAGCAAAAAGTGTTTCCAAAGATCAATCTACAATTGATGAGGCAAATAAACTAATTGGAAAATACAGCAAAAGATTTCCAAATAAAGAAGAATTATTTATGGAAGGTCTCTACAAAGGCAACCCATACAAAATTGGGTGTTGGATTGGAGAAACAACAACTATAAAATAATATTTATAAAACATATACGAAAAGTCCTGATAATATATCGGGACTTTTTTGTTTAATCTGCAAGATAATGAAAATTAAAACATCAGAGTTTGTAATAAGTAATACTGATTTAAAAAAATGTCCAAAACCAAACATGCCTGAATATGCATTTATTGGAAGATCAAATGTTGGAAAGTCCTCTTTAATAAATATGATAACAGGAAGAACAAAACTGGCAAAAATATCGGGAAAGCCGGGAAAAACACAACTTATAAACCATTTTATTATAAATAATAGTTGGTATCTTGTAGATTTACCAGGCTATGGTTATGCAAAATCTTCAAAAAAAAACAGAGCAAATTGGGCTGGTTTTATAAAAGAATATATAACTACAAGGATTAGTTTAATGAATCTTTTTGTTTTGATAGATTCTAGACACGAACCTCAAAAAAATGATATTGAATTTATGGAACAGCTCGGAAACAATGGAATTCCATTTGTTATTGTATTTACTAAGGCAGATAAGATATCAAACAAAAGACTAAATGATAATATTTCAATTTATAAAAAAAGAATGGAAGAAACTTGGGAAACAATGCCTCAATATTTTATAAGTTCTGCTGTTAACAAAAGAGGACAAGAAGAAATACTAAATTTTATTGAAGAAACAAATAAATTGTTTTAGTTTTATAAACAAAAATAAACTATACAATTATTATGATAATACTCTCTAAATTAATATACCAAACATATCGTTTTCTTTTTGATATAAAATATTTTGCAAGACAAATAAAAGATGCAGGATATGAAGAAGATGATATTGACTTAGTTCTTAAAAATGCTAATTCTTTATATAAATCTTTTTTTGGAGTAAAAAGTGAAGGAGATGATGAAAAAAACAAAGAGAAAATTAAAAAAGCACATTTAAAAGCAGGAGAAATTTTAGAACAATTAAAACATCTTAAATGCAAAGAAGATAGATTTATAAATGAAAAAGTTGATCTCATTGTAGAATCTTTCTCAATAAAAGAAAAAACAGAGGTTTTGCTTTCTAAAACTAATTTAGTTTAAAAGGGAACTTCAAAATGTAAATAAAAACCACCTTCCTTTTTATGATTTATAGAATATTCCAGTCTTAAAAGGGTATCGTAATATGTTAAAAAGTTTAAGCCTGCACCATAACTGTATAATAATTTATTTGCGAAAGTATTTTTTTGGGTGTATATTATGTTTGAATTTTGAACATATCCTATGTCAGAAAAAATACTTGTATAAATTGTAAAATGAATTTTGTTAAAACGTTTTAGAGGCAATTTTCGTAGATAAAATATCTTTTTGGGAAGCAACTCAAAATTTAATGTATTTTTTGAAAGACAAAAATTGGTTCCATTAATTAAATAATATTCGTAGCCCCTTAAATTTGAAGAATATCCGATTGCGGTATTTAAGAAAAATGTTTTATCATTTTTGTTTTTATATCTAAAAGAAATATAATTTCCAAAATTAAATCTTTTAGAAAGCTTTGAATATTTTGAAACTTCTGTTTTAATATAAAATGAGTTTATTTTTGATTCAGGAAATAAGTTAAAGCCGAATTTTGCAACAGTTATTTTAAAAAAATGCCCTTTTGTAGGAAAAACTCTTGAATTTCGTTTGTCTTGTATGAAAATATATTTTACAAAAAAATACTCTGTTTTATTTCTATTTGTTGAAAAATATTCAGGATTAACAACTGATAAACTATCAGCAATTTTCCTGCTTTCAAAACCTAAGAATGCAGAATGAGTGCTGAAATATTTTTTTCTGTAAGTATATTTAAAACTTAAATTATACAATTTAAGAGCGTATTCATTATCTAATTTAATTTGCAAGAGTTTATTGCTCTCAATCTTTGCACCTGTTTCTTTTCTTTGTAAATATTTGAGATAAATTCCTGCTGAATGATTTCTTTTTTTATCGAAAAAAATATTTTCATATTTTAAAATTAATTCTTCGTCATACCCAAATATTGTATATAAACTTAATTTTTCGTTTCTTCCTCTAAAATTATATTTTATTAAACCTAAACCGATGTCTGTTCTAGACAAGTCTTTGTTTATCAGCCAATTGCTAAAATTTCTGTCAGCATAATAAATTGTCGCCTGAGGCCATAAATACCACCTTTCTTCAACTTTAATTATTATGCTTATTGTTTTAAACTTACTCTTTTTAGTTTCAAAATTAACAAAGTTAAATAGGGGAGTATTAAGTAAGTTTTTTTTGCTTAAAGCAATTTTCTTTATTAAATCATCTTCATAAATACTATCTCCTTCAGCAAAAGTTAGTTCCCTAAGAATTGTTTTTTCTTTTGTTTTATAATTACCTATAATTTTAACATAATTTATTAAAAACTGTTCCGAATTGCCGTTTTGAGAGTGCAACAATTGGAACAAAAACAGCATTAAAACAAATAAAAATGCAGATTTTAGATTGTAGATATTTTCTTGAACTTTCAATATGAAAATATGTTATTTGAAAATTTTATTATTTCCAATTCCAATTTTATTGAAAAAATATGAAAGTGAAACTCCCATAACTCCCATGCCGTATTTTGCACTTCTTTGCAAGTTTATGGAAGATGCTTCTTCAAAATATTTTGTAGGACAAGTAACCTCAGCAATCTCAAATCCCTTATAGAAAATTTGAGCAAGCATTTGGTTGTCAAAAATAAAATCGTCAGAATTAATATTATAATTTATACTCTCTAAAACTTCTTTTGAAAAAGCTCTATATCCAGTATGATATTCTGAAAGTTTTTGGTTCATTAAAATATTTTGGAAAAGGGTAAGAAACCTGTTTGCAACATATTTGTACCATGGCATTCCACCCTTTAATGCACCTTTTCCCAGTATTCTTGAACCTATTGCTACTGGATATACATCATTAGCAATTAAATAAGTTAAAGAATGTATTAGTGTTGGAGTGTATTGATAATCAGGATGTAACATCACAACAATATCTCCTCCAAGTTCTAATGCTTTATTATAACACGATTTTTGATTTCCTCCATATCCTTTATTTTCATCGTGTTTTATTATATGTTTTATTCCAATTTTTTTAGCTTCTGCAATAGTTTCATCACTACTTAAATCGTCTGTTAAAATAACATCATCAACAATATCAAATGGTATTTCATTGTATGTTTTTTCTAAGGTTTTTGCTGCATTGTATGCTGGCAAAACAACTATTATTTTTTTATTATTAATCATTTCTTTTTTTTATCAATATGCAAATTTAAAAGAAAAATAGCATTTAGGTTTATTTTTTTATTAAAACTATTTAGTTTTGTTTTTTTATTTAAAAATAATGTATGAAACACCAACTATAAAGATTTTGGCACCTAAGGACATGACTAAAACCATACATGCAGATTACTTGCAGAGCAACATAATTTTTATAAATACAAATATTAATACAACTCATTCAATATCAATTAATTGTAAAAGTTTAGACACATGAAAAATAACATATTGCTTTTTACCCTTGTAATCTTTTTATTAATTTCTTGTGAAAAAACTGATTTCTATAAAATAGAAGGAGAAACTCAAGGAACTACATACCATATGATATTTGAAGGAGAACAAAAAAACTTAAAATTTAGTGTAGATTCAATTCTTCGAGCCTTTGATATGTCCTTATCAACTTATGAGCCAAATTCAATAATTTCTAAAATTAATAAAGGAAATAAAGTTGAGCTTGATGAGTATTTTAAACAAATGTTTTATAAAGCTAAAGAAGTAACGGAGAAATCTGATGGAGCTTTTGATATTACTGTTGGACCTTTAATAAATGCATATGGATTTGGTTATGGTAAAGCAAAATCTGTAATTGATAGTTCGCTGATTGATAGTTTGTTATGCTATGTAGGTATGGATAAAGTGAAAATTGAAAATAATTATCTTGTTAAGGATAATATGAATATAAAATTATCCGGAAATGCTATTGCACAAGGACAAGCTGTTGATGTTATTACAAAATATTTTGATAAAATAGGAATTAAAAATTATATGGTTGAGATTGGAGGAGAATTAAAAGTTAAAGGCTTAAAATACGGAACAAAGTGGAGGGTTGGAATCGATAAACCTATTGAAGGGAGTAATATTGCTGGGCAAGAATTGCAATCTATTTTGGCAATAACTAATATAGCAATGGCAACTTCTGGAAACTATAGAAAGTTTTATGTAAAAGATGGGAAAAAATATTCTCACTCAATAGATCCTAAAACAGGCTATCCATCTTGTCAGAATTTATTAAGTGCTACAATTCTTGCCGAAGATTGTATGAGTGCTGATGCGTATGCAACTGCTTGTATGGTTTCCGGTCTTGAAAAAAGTATTGAAATGATAGAGGCTGACCCTAAATTAGATGCGTATTTTGTTTATTCAGATAAATCAACAGGAGAAATGAAAGTTTATTTCTCAAAAGCAGTTGGGGATATGATTATTGAGTAATTTTTAAATTTATGTGAAAACTGTTCACATTATAGGGGATTTTTTTTAATATTTTATTTTATTGTGCTACTTTAGAAGGCTGCACGATTTTTTTTTAATCAATTCAATATCACGATATTACCAATTGCCATTTGTATGCTCATATTTTAAAAACAAAATTCAATTATTAATACAATTTTTCTTTTGTTAATTATTTTTTTGCAAATGTTAGCTTTCCTATTTCATTAGTGATATTTCTATGGTTAAGAACTTAATAAAAAAGTCCCGCACTCCTGCGGGACTTCAAAATCCATGAACTATTCTCAATGTGCCCTTTTAAAAGTTTTAAAATTTCACATTAAAAAAAAACTACACAAATTACAGAATCTCTCTAAAAAACTGTAATTTTACTTTAAACTGATGAGCTAATCTGACGGGTAAGCCCACCAGTAAGACTATCTGTTTGTAACGAAACAATTACATTACTTTA
>CAMZKL010000072.1 GCA_947311255.1 uncultured Chlorobiota bacterium
CCAGTTCTTTAGAATATTGTTCTACTTCCATATTCCTTTGCTCAACTTCCATTTTTTGAGCAAATAATTGTTGATTTAGTTTTTCTTGTTCTTTTGCTTTATCTTCCAGTTCTTTAGAATATTGTTCTACTTCCATATTCCTTTGCTCAACTTCCATTTTTTGAGCAAATAATTGTTGATTTAGTTTTTCTTGTTCTTTTGCTTGTTCTTCTAACTCTTTAGAATATTTCTCAATTTCAGCATTTCTTTGTTCAACTTCTTCTTTTCGTTTTTCAACATTTTTCTTTTGAGCTAAAATTAACTGGTTAAGGCTTTCTCTTTCGTGAGTTTGTTGTTCAATTTGAACCATATATTTCCGAATAGCCTTATTTTTCTTTTCAAGATCTTCTTTTTGTTTATTTAATTCATCTCTTGTTTTTAGAATTTCGTCTTGTGATTTTTTCCTATGGATAACAGATGCTAGAGTGTCGGCAACTGTTTCTAAGAATTCAATTTCAAAATCTTTTTTTTGATGTTGATGAGGTGTATATATATTTAAAACTCCTAAAACTTCGTCTTCCATCATAATTGGCAAATTATAATGTCCGTGTTCAGACATATTATCGAACTTAATATCATGTTTATCGCTAATATGATCACAAAATTGAATTTTCTTTTCAGAAAGAGTTCTTCCGCATAAGCATTCGCCTGGTTTTATTAATGCACATCTTTGTGCAACTTCGCCTAAATCTTTTTCAGCTACCATTTTTAGGTTTCCATCTTCATCTGTTAAGAAAATTGAACCTTTTGACATAAGATCAAGCCAAGAAACATTTAATATTTTTTCTAAGGCATTTTGCAAGAAATTTTCAATATTTCTCTCTTTTCCTGAAACATTGGTAAGTATTTCTGCTATAACAGCTTGGGTTCTAATTTTTTCGGTTGATTTTTCAAGTTCAAGTTTTGCTTGTTCTGTCTCAAGGCTTTTTGCAAAAATTTCTTGACTCAATTTTTCTGTTGCTTCTTGTTGAAGTATTAATTCTTTATTAAATCTTTCAATTTCAAATTTCGCCTGTTCAGTTTCAAGACTTTTTGCAAAAATTTCTTGATTTAATTTTTCTGTTGCTTCTTGTTGAAGTATTAATTCTGCATTATACTTCTCAACCTCAGATTTTGCTTGTTCAGCTTCAAGGCTCTTAGTTATGAGATCAGTGTTAAGGGCTTCTGATTCTTTTTGTATTAATTCTAAATCCTTATTAAATCCTGCTAACAATTCATTATTTTTTCTAATTTTTTTAAATTGTTTATAGTTTAGAATCCAAACAATTATGATAAAAGCGAGAAAAGTTAAAAAAATAAGAATATGTGCTAAAAGAATAGCAGTTTTTTGTTTATCCAAAACATTAACTAATTCTTTACTAGGGACTGTAACACTTATACCACCTCTTACATCTCCAATTTTGTATCCATCTTTTTCATGACATTTCATACATGCATTTGTTACTATCAAAGGTGCCATATATCTGAAACTGCTATCTTTTTTAAAAAATTTAAAATCTTCTTTTTTACCTTTTTCAAAACTTTCTAATGCTTTAGTTTCCCATTCATCAGCTTTATTATTAGGATTTGTAAGTATTAAACTTGTAATATGGTATTTAATTCCATGTTTCTTGGCTGCTATTTCTGAAATTAACCTAGTCATAAAGGCAGGATTAATTTTAGTTAGAAGGACACTATCAGTAGTATAGACATCTCTGTCAGGAATATCTAAGTATGGGTTTGGCTGAATACTGTCTGTTACAGGAACATATACTCCTCCATGCCCTGCATTCCATTGTCTTGTGGTTACAATCTCAGTAAAGAAAGCAGCAGATTGCTCCTTTACAATGTCATTAGTTTTATCATTAGCCGCTTTTACATTCCAAAAATATGAAGCTGTAACTGCAAATGTTGCAAGAATTATTAATAATATAAAAATTATGTTTCCTTTATATTTCATCTTTTAAAAATTATAATCTGTTAAATTATTCGCAAATACAATTATTCTTTATTCTTTAACATTATTAATTGTCATATAAACCAATGCTTGGTTTAATAATAAAAATGCAATTTCTCCAAAAGTAATTGGTCCTCCTATTGAAACTTTATTATTTTCTAATTCACCATATAAATAATTCAAAATACAGTTACATGAAAAAGCCATTTCATTATATGTTTTTGAAACTTTTACTTTAAATTCTGAAACATAGTCTTCAATAGGTTCTGCAAATTTATATGTTCTATTTTGAAATACAGGAGCATAAAAATGTACGACTTTATTTTTTGGGTCAACTTCTTTAATACTTACATTAATTTTAGTTCCCGAATAATCTGCAACAATTGGCAGTTTAGTATCTATTTTTTTGCTAATAATATATTCTGCAAAATTTACTTTTTCATTATTTATTAAACATTCTTTTGCAGAGAATCCTGCTTCAAGAAATTCCAATTTATCATTTGTTTTACCTTCTTTAAAGATATTCACAATACTTACGCCAGCCTTTTTATTGCTAGGTAATTTAACGTGTAGTGCAATTGCCTTATCATGTGTACTTTCTTTAAGCAATCCGTTGCAAGTTTTAGCTTGCGAACCTTCTGAATTTAAATCAAAACCAGAAATCCAACCTACAAAAGGATTCTTATATAAATTTTTAATCTTCCAATTATTTACTGCAAAATATTCATGAATTTCAGAAAAAGCAGGGATTATAAAAATTGTAAATCCGTTTTCGTAAAGATTATTTGAAATTTCTTCAAAATTTTCTTTTGAATATGATTCAATTTTAAATTCTTCTACAAAATATGTTAAATCATCTACATAAATTTTATCCTGTGTAAAAACTCCTCCTTTATCTTTTGTCATAAAATAAGGAGTTGTTCCTGCAATCCATTTTCCTTTTGGAAGTTGAGACAATATTTTTTCATCACCTGCAAGAGATAATATTCTTCCGCTTTCTATAAGTTCTGTAACTGTTTCTACGGATTGTATAGTTTTATTTATTCTCATTCTTGTATTTTCTTTATTTTTTATTTTGTTATGTTCGTTTTCTTTAATATTCTCCTTTAATTTATTTGATTTAAAGAATTTTGAATATTCCATATCTGCACCTAGTATATGATCTGAGAGCCATTCTTTTAAGAAATTATATATCTCGTATTTAACATCATCTTTATTTTCAATAAGGTCTTTTTTTACTTCGAGTACTTTTGCAATAAAACTTTGATGGATTTTGGTGTGTTCTTCTGCTTTTGGATATTTATACAGATAAAAATACTTTTCTTCTAAATCAAAATGGTATTGAGTATATTCAATTAATTCGTCTAATACTTCTTTAACTATTTCGTCTGCATGTTTACTTAAAAACTTTTCAAACATTTTATTAATAAGTTCAATAAGTTTTTTATGTTGTTTATCTATGTCTTCAAAGCCTACTGAAAATTTTTCAGTCCATTCAATTAGTCTTATACTCATTTTTAATTTAATTAGAGTTTGTAAGTATTAAATTAAATAATAAAACTTAAGATATTTTTAGTTGAAATTATTTTAGTATGTATTGTAAAAAATTATTAATCAATATTATCGCAAAACGTTCAAATGTAACACGATTTGTAACAAATGAATGCTATTAAAAAATTTCAACAAAATATGAGTTTTTATGTAACATCAACTTGACAGATTTTTACCGTTAATGTTAACAATAGATTTAAAATATTTTGAATATTTAATGTCTTCAACTAAAATATGATTAGTTAACCATTTTTTTATATAACTAAAAACTTCATAAGGAGCATCTTTTTTACCTTTTAAAACATCATTCTTAAAATCTATAACTTTTTCAACAAAACCTTGATGTAGTTTTATGTGTTCTTCCAATTCCGGATAGCTATATTTTTTAAAATATTTTTCTTCTAAATCAAAATGATATTGAGTATAGGATATTAATTCGTCAACAATATCGTTTAGAGTTTCAACAGCAGTGCCATCGGAAAAACCTGTAAACATTTTATTAATAATATTTATTAATTTTTTATGTTGTTCATCAATATCATCAAAATCGACTGAATACAAATCAGTCCATTCAATTAATTTCTTTTCCATTTGTAATTATTCATTTATTTAATTGATATAAGATAAATAAGTTTTATCAGTTCCCATAATGTGGTCCAAAAGCCAATCTCTAAGAAAAGTCATTAAATCATATGTTGTTTTAATATTTCCATCTTTCACTTCTTGATGGTAGTTTTTCAGTTTATCGACAAATTCTTTATGTATTGACATATGTTTTGTTACATCCGGATAGTCTGTTTTTTTAAAAATTTCTTCTTCTGCGGTAAAATGAAATATAGTATAGTTTACTAATTCATTAATTATTTCTCCAATTTTATCGTTTGCCTGGGCTGTGGCAAAAGCATGGTAAAACTCATTAATAATATCAACTAACTTTTGGTGTTGAGAATCAATTTCTTTATGCCCAAGTTCATAAATTGAACTCCACCTTATTAATATTTTTTTTTCTTCCATTTTAATTTTTGTTATTTTACTTTACATAAGGTAAGTATGTTCTATCTGTTTTTTGTATGTGCATTATTAACCAATCTCTTAAATATGTTACCATATCATAGGAAGTTGTCATGTTTCCGGAACTTACTTCTGCATGATATTCTTTTAGTTGATTGACAAAATCTACATGTTTTACTAAATGACTTTCAACATCAGGATACTCAGATTTTTTAAACATTTCTTCTTCTGCTGTAAAATGAAAAATTGTATAATTAACAAGTTCGTTAATTACATTACCAATTTCTACATGCCCATGTGATGAGGCAAAAGCATTATAAAAATCATTAATAATATCAACCAATTTTTTGTGTTCATTATCAATTTTTTCTATTCCTATTTCAAATTCATTTTTCCAATGAATTAATATTTTTTTTTCTTCCATTTATATATATTTTAGATAATTTTAATTTAATTTTTTTTTATGAGAAAAATGCAACAAATTTCTTATCTTCTTTTAAAATATGTTCAATTAACCATTGTCTAATAAAAGTCATAGTATCATAAGATACTGTAATTTTTCCGCTTTCTAGCCCTTACTGAAATTCAACAACTTTATTAACAAAAGACAAGTGTTTCTCTTTATGTTGCTCTATTTCGGGGTAAGAGTATTTTTCAAAAAACTTTTCTTCAACTTTAAAGTGACAATCTGTATATTTAATCATCTCATCAACAATCTTATGTGTATTTCCATTTACCTTTCCTTCTATAAATTAAGTATATAAATTATTTATTATTTCAACCAATTTCATATGTTGGTTGTCAATTAATTTATGTCCTATTAAATAACGATTGTCCCAGTTAATTAATTTCTCCTCCATTTTAACGCTAAATTATTTCTTTCATTTCAAAAGGGATATTAAATAATTCTGTAATATCTTGTGCACTTTCTTTGTTATCTTCATCATCAGAATCATAGAACCATACAACTTTAATTTTTTTACCTGCTGTATTAAAATTGTGAAATTTAGTCATCATATTTAGTATGTATTTATATGTAACACTATTAAAAACGGTTAGGTAAAAAACACAAGAGATTTCACATTTAAGTTTCGGAAATTCTTTTTCAATCCACTCAATAATTGGTTTATAAAAATTGTCTGCATCATTGGAAAATGACAATCCTTTTATTTCAAATATACAGTCCTTAACAGAGAGTCGTACTAATGGGGTTGAATTAGTTTCTTTAATAAAATACATATGTTTTTTTTAAGTTTATTTAATTCTTTTCAAATTCAACTGTAATATCGAACAAATCATTAATATCTTTACCTATTGCTAAACTGTCTTCATCATCTTCATCATAGTACCAAACAATTGATATATCTTTTCCTTTTTCTTTTAATTCATAAAACTTACTCATCATTAAAAGTATATTTTTGTATGTTACACTATTATATACATAAAAATTAAATTTGCATATTATAGAGCATTCTATTTTGGGCATTTCAATATCAATCCATTCAATTACTTTTGCATAAATATCATTCAGTTTATCAGAAAATGAATTGCCGCTAATTTCGAATATACATTTTTCTACTGATAAATTTATAGAGGGTGTGTCAGATGTTTTTTCTAAAATCATTTTATATTTCTTATCTAAACTACAAATATATATATAAAAAGGAGTTTTTAAAAAAAATCAGTTAATAATTCCTCATTTTTTATAAAAATCAATCACAAGTACTTATATTATAAAAAAAAAACTAATTTTGACGATTAATATTTTTCAAAAACAAAAAAAATGCATAAAGTAAGTATCTCTATTTTTATTTTTTTATTTTTTTATTTTTCTGCAATTGCACAAACCCAGAAATATCAACTCTCAAGGCAAGACTCTGCTCTTATTAACATTTATGAAGCAAAAGCAATTGAGTACAGAACCAATAATTTCAAAAAACAAGAAAGTGATTACTATAATAAGATTGCAATGATATGGTGGGAGCATAATCATTTCTTAAAAGCAATTAATAATTACGAAAAATCTTTAACAATTAATCGAGCATTAGGTAACGAAAATGCTATTGCCATGATTAACAGCAATTTAGCATTAACCTGTGCCGATAAAGGAGATTATAATAAATCTCTTGAATACTTTGAGAAGACATTAAATATTCGCAAAATAAGGAAAGAAAAAGTTGGGATTATTGCTGCCAGAATTAATATGTCAGTAGTTTTAAATAATCTTAAAAAATACGATTCTGCAATTGAACATTTATCTAAAGCTTTGGATGTTGCTAGAGAAATGAATGACCCTGAACAAATGAGATCTTGTTATGGTATGCTTTCGGAAACATATGAAAAAGCAGGAAATAACAAAAAATCAATGTATTATTTTGAATTATATCGAGATTTTAATGAATTAGTTGAAGGGACAAAAGTAAAAAAAGCATATAAAGTTGCAGAAGAAGAACGCTTAAAAAAAGAATTAGCTGAAAAAGAAACAGCAATAAAAGAATTAGAAATAATTAAAAAAAATTATGAAATATATACAAAAGAGAAAGAGCTAAAAACAAGTGAATCTGAAAAACATAACTTATTAGACACTATAAGACTAAAAGATTTAAAAATAATATACACAAAAAAAGAAGCAGAATTACAGAAAGCTGAAAGCCAAAAAAAACTATTAGAAAAAAAGCTCCAATTAAGGAATACTATATTTTTTACCGCTTTTACTTTATTGTTTTTATTAATCGCTATTTTCTTTTACTTTCTTAAAAGAAGGTCTAACTTAGTTTTAAGGAATAAAAATACTGAAATAACACAAAAAAATGAAGAAATTGAAGTTCAAAGACAAAATATTGAATCTCTTTATAAAGAAACATCAGAAGCACATGAATCTATTAAAAAAAGTATTGATTATGCAGGGATTATTCAAACTGCAATGATTAATAAAACGCCAAAATTATCTCATTTCTTTCCAGAATCATTTATTTTTTATAAGCAAACAGATGCAGTAGGTGGCGATTTTTATTGGTATTCTAAAACTAAAGATAAAATTATTGTTGCTGCCATAGACTGCACAGGACACGGGGTTCCGGGAGCATTCTTAACAGTTTTGGGAAACAATATATTAAACCAAATAGTTAATATTTCAAAGATTACAGACCCCTCTGAGATTTTATTCCAAATGGACAAATCTGTTAAACTAGCCTTAAACCAAGAAAAAAGTAACAATAAAGACGGAATGGACATTGCCCTTTGTTCTATTGACTTTAAAACCAATAAAATTATTTTTGCTGGTGCAAACAATCCTTTGTTAATAATAAAAAATGATGAAATAGAGCTTATTAAAGGTTCAAGATATGGCATTGGAGGATATTCCGAGATGGGTTATCAAAGGTTGAAGAACAACAATAAAACTGACATAATGTATCCTTCGAAAGAAGTTGACATTGAAAAAGGTATGTATATTTATTTGTTCTCTGATGGTTTTCAGGATCAAATAGGTGGTGAAAACATGAAAAAATTAAAATCAAAAAATTTCTATAATTTGTTGAAAGAATATAGTAAATATTCCGCAAAAATTCAAAAAGAAAAACTATCTGATTTTTTTAAAAAATGGAAAGGAGATTATGGACAAGTTGACGATACAGTAATAATCGGAATAAAACTTTGATATTTTGTTGTAAGTTAATACTTTTGTAAAAAAAAACGTTTTAAAAACTTCACTTAAAAACTCATAAATGAAAACAAATAGGTTATTAATAGCTATTTTGATTTTATCAGCATTTACTTTAAATGCTCAAACTCAAACATCACATAAAAAAGTAAGCTACGAAAGTGCTGATGGAAAACTTTATTGGAACAAAGATTTACCTTTATACATTAATGTTTCTTCAAAGCCAAACGAAAAAGGACACGAACTAAAAAGCAAAATACATGCAAAATATACAAACCCTTTTTATCTTGACACAGAAGGACTTAATTACATAAGAACAAGGTATGCAGTTGATAAAGAAACAAAAAAAAAAATTTATCCTAAAATTGAGGTTTTATTTGAAATTTATGCTGATAGCAAAGCTCCTGTTACTAAGGCATCTTTTACCGGAAGTAAAAAACAAGTTTTTAACGGAAAAACTTTTTTCGGAAAGAATTTAACTGTTACTTTAAAATCAAAAGATATAGGTTCAGGTGTAAAAACAACATACTATTCTATTAATGCTGAACCTTTTAAAGAATATAATGGCTCAGTTGAAATAGATGCAAATGAAGATGTTTGCGAACTGAAATACTATGCTGTTGATAATGTAGGAAATACCGAAGACAATATAAAAAATAAAGTCCTTTTTTATATTGATGAAGATGCTCCCGAAACTTTTCATAATGTAACAGGTATAAACTTAGATGGTTATATTATTGCACTGAACACAAAAATATATCTCAATAAATCTGATGCAAAATCAGGTGTAAAAATGACTTATTATAAATTTGACGAAGGACCTTTTATTCCATATAATGGAAATGTTTTACCTTTAAAACAGTTAAGTGAAGACAATCATACATTAACATATTATTCAGAAGACAGGGTAGGAAATGTGGAAACCATAAAAACTTTTAAATTCTTTTTGGATAAGAGTGCTCCAATATTAACATCTGATGTTTTGGGAGACCGTTTTATTGTTGATGGTAGAATTTATTTCTCTGGTAGAACAAAATTAAAATTAACAGCAGTTGATAACAAAGCAGGAGTAAAAGAAGTTAAATATTCTGTTGATGGTTCTGAATTTGGAAAATATGAAGATCCTTTTTATTTACCTAAAAAACCAGGTTTCCATATTGTGAAATATTTTGCAATTGACAATATGGATAA
Source organism: uncultured Chlorobiota bacterium (assembly GCA_947311255.1). Taxonomy (GTDB): domain Bacteria; phylum Bacteroidota; class Bacteroidia; order Bacteroidales; family JAADGE01; genus JAADGE01. The sequence goes on from CAMZKL010000072.1 coordinate 9,390, forward strand.
TAATACCGGTATGGGTTCCGACAAATACAAGAAATATAAATATTCAACAAAAAAAATATATGTTGACCTTGTTGGTCCTACACTTAAACATTCATTCCTTGGAAAAAGATTTTCTACACGAGATACAATGTTTTTAGGAAATAGCTCGAAAATTAAATTATCAGCAATTGATTCTGAATCCGGATTGCAATACATATCTTATGCAATTGATGGAGAACAAAAAGAAACAATTTACAAAGAACCTTTTAATGTTTTGGGAAGTGGAAAACACATGATTGAATATTTTGGTTACGATAATGTAAACAATAGAAATATTTCATCATTTTATGTAATAGTTGACGACAGTCCGCCAGAACCAAATTACACTTTTAGCGTTAAACCATATAGAAAAAAAGGTATTTTAAATGTATATCCTTCATATGTAACAATCTACTTATCAGGAATTGACATAATGACAGGTACAGAAAAGATATTCTACTCCATAAACGGAAGTATTGAGAAATTATATATTGCCCCTATTACTGGATTTAAAAAAGGAGAAAATACTTTAAAATTTAAAACTGTTGATAAATTGGGCAATGAAAAATATTCTGAAGTTAGTTTTATTACAGAATAAAAGATTTTAATTCTCTCTTAAATCCATCAGATAAATTATTATTTGTTGAAAAAATAGATAAAAATAATAGGAGTGAGACTTCAGTAAATAAGTGAAAAATTTGTGATAGTAACTTCCTTTTTAATAACATACGCAGTTCTACCTGTAAGTTTAAGATTCTTCTAAAATAAAAAACTCCGATATAATTTATATCGAAGTTTTTTATTTTATAATTTATACTATATTAAAGTGCATTTTTAAAAGCACCCAGTCCAGCAAAAACAGCATCTTCTCCAAGTTCATTTTCAATTCTTATTAATTGATTAAATTTTGCAATTCTTTCGCTTCTGGAACCAGAACCCGTTTTAATTTTTCCTGATGAAACTGCAACAGCTAAATCGGCAATTGTAGTATCTTCTGTTTCACCGGAACGATGAGAAACAAAACAATTGAAATTATTTTTTCCAGCAAGTTCAATAGTTTCTAAAGTTTCAGTAACTGAACCAATTTGGTTAACTTTTATCAAAATAGAATTTGCAGCATTTTTATCAATTGCTTCTTGCAAAATAGCTTTATTAGTACACAGCAAATCGTCTCCTACTAACTCTATTTTATCTCCAAGAACTTCAACCATTTTTTGCCATCCTTCCCAATCGTTTTCATCTAATCCGTCTTCAATTGAAATTATCGGATATTTTTCGCACCATTCTTTCCAAAGATTAATAATTTGGTCAGAATTCATTGTAGAATTATCAGATTTAAAGAAAACATATTTACCATCTCTAAACATTTCGCTTGTTGCAGGATCAAGAGCAATTGAAATATCATCTCCCGGTTTGTAACCTGCCATTTCAATAGCTTCCATGATAACTTCCATTGCTTCCTCATTAGATTTTAATTCCGGAGCATATCCTCCTTCATCACCAACTCCGGTACTATAACCTTTTTCTTTCAATATTTTTCCGAGTGTATGAAAAACTTCTGCCCCCATTCTTATAGCTTCCTTAAAAGAAGGAGCATTATGAGGAATTATCATAAATTCCTGAAAATCAACATTATTACCTGCATGAGAGCCACCGTTAATAACATTCATACTTGGACAAGGAAGTACATGAGCATTTACACCGCCAAGGTATCTATACAAGGGCATATCAAAACATTTTGCGGCAGTACGTGCTGCTGCCATTGAAACACCAAGAATTGCATTAGCTCCTAATTTTGCTTTATTTGGCGTTCCATCAAGCTCTATCATTGTTCTATCAATCATTCTTTGTTTTGAAACATCCATTCCAATAATTGCAGGAGCAATAAGATCATTTACATTTGAAACTGCTTTTAAAACACCTTTCCCTCCATATCTTTTTTTATCACCATCCCTCAATTCAACTGCTTCTTTTTCTCCTGTTGATGCCCCAGAAGGCACAATTGCTCTTCCTTTTATTCCATAATCTGTTGTAATTTCAACCTCAACAGTAGGGTTTCCTCTTGAATCTAAAACTTCTGCTGCTTTTACTTCTGTTATAATCATAATTTTATATTTTTTAATTCTTATATTTAATTTAAAATTCGGATGCCGAAAATACAAATAATAAAATTCATTACTATTAATTTTACAAAAAATTAATCAAAAATTTTATTGAGGATATTAAAATATTACTAATTTTATAATTTATTATTTTAATTTTCTTTGTTTAAAAAGAATTTTAAAAACCTAAAACCATAATCCTTATTAATTTAATAATACAAATGTACCGTTTTTTTACTATTATATTATTTATAACTCTTAGTTTTTCAACTATAAATTCTCAAAACAAGAATACAGACAGCCTAAAAATTATTTTACAAAAATGCAAAACTGACACATCAAAAGTTAATCTTCTAATTAAAATAGGTAACGAATTTTTTTATATTAATAATGATAGTTCAATATTTTATTTTAAAAAAGCTCTTACAATTTCTAGAAATAATAATTTTAAAAAAGGTATTTTTAATTCGGCTTTTCATTTAGGGGATAAATATTTTGAAAGTTCTTATTACCTTTTATCTATAAAATACATTAACAAAGCTCTAAAATATTCTGATTTTAAAACGGACAAAGAAACTTATTTAGATGCTCTAAATATTTTATGTATATCATACCTGCGACGAGGCAATACCGGGAAAGCAATGAAATATAGTTTCAAAGCACTTGAGATTTCAAAAAAAAACAATCTTTTTCCCCATACCTTAAATGCCCTTAATAATATTGGAACTATTTATGATGAAATTAAAGATTATAATAATGCAATTAAATATTATGACAAATCATTAAAACTTTACATTGAAAATAATGACTCCCTAGGGATTTCAATATATTATACAAACACAGGAGTAACTTATTTTAATCAAAAAAAATATAAAGAAGCAGAAAAGCTCTATAAAGAAGCATACTTAAAAAGTGAAAGTATAAATGACATATACGGCAAAGCATCAATACTAACAGGTCTTGGAAAAGTTTATTTGTCTGAAAAAAAATATAACAAAGCAATTTCCTCTTTTAAAGAAAGTATAAAATATGCCAATGAAATTGGGGAAATTAATATTTCAATTATTTCATATAAAAATTTGGCAGAAACATATTCTAAAATAAATAAATATGATAATGCTTTAAGTTCTTACAAACAATTTAAAAGTTTTAACGACTCGATTATTTTAGCTAAAAACAATATGCAAATTGCAGAATTAGAGGCAGAACGTGAAGATTTAAAACTTAATTTAGAAAACAAGAACCTTAATGAAAAACTAATTGATGAAAAAAAATATAATAGATTTTTTATTTATGCAATATCTTTTTTATCCAGCTTATTATTACTTACATTATATTTGTTTTTCAAACTTAAAAAATCAAGAAAAGAAATTCAAGAAAAAGAAGAAGATTTTGAAGCAATTCTTGATGCAAACAATGATGTTATTATTATGACAGACTATTCAGGGAAGGTCTTATGGATAAATAGTGTTATTAAAGAAGTGAGCGGATATGAAAAACATGAAATTGTTAATAAAAATGTTAGAGATCTTTATCCATCAGAAACATTAAGATTCAACTTGAAAAAAAATGGTGAAATTATACATACAAAAAGAATAAATACCTTTGAAACAAATTTAGAACACAAATTCAAACAAAATTTAATTCCTGTTGAAATTTCAGGCAAACTTATAAAATACAAAGGAAAACAAGTAGCCATTTCTACCGTCAAAGACATATCTGAAAGAAAAAATGCAGAAAATAAAATAAAAGAAATAAACAGAGCATTGGCTGAACAAAATAGAATCTACAATCTTGTTGCAAACAACATAAATGATTTTATTTGGTTATTAGATTTAAACTTAAATCCTATTTATTTAAGTCCATCTGTTAAAAATTTTATAGGATATACAACTCAGGAAGCTATGTTAATTAACATAAAAAATTTGCACAGCACCGAAACTCTCAATAAAATAAAAAAAAGAATATCCGAAGGTATAAAAACAAAAGGAAGAAATTATAAAGACACTTTTATAATTGATTATATACATAAAAACGGAAAAATTGTTAGAGCAGAAATAAAAGTCCATACTGCATTAGACAAAAATAAAAAAATTTATGGATTTGCAGGAGTTTCAAGAGATGTAACAGCAAAAATAAAAGCAGAACAAGCTCTAAAAGAGAACATTCGAAACAATAAATATTTAATAGAAAACATAAGTGCTGGGATAACAATAAACGACCATGACAATAACTTAATAATGGTAAACAAAGCTGCAAAGTCAATATTTGGAACTAGAAATTTGGTTGGTAGAAATTTAGGAGAATTTGTTAATATTGATATTTACAAAGCACTAAAATCTAAAACAGACGAAAGAAAAACAGGAGAAATTGACAGTTTTGATATTGAAATAACATCAGATACAGGCATAATTAAAGTTATAAATATTAGAACAGTCCCAAATTTTTCCGGAACAAAAATAACCGGAACTATTGCAATATTTAATGATGTTACATCAGATAGAGAGTCCGTTGATAAATTAATGAAAAGCGAACAAAATTACAAAAACTTATTTGAAAACAATCCTGTTTCTCTTTGGGAAGAAGATTATTCTGAAATTAAAAAACTAATTGACAACAAAAAAAGAGAAGGGGTTTCCGATTTCAGAAGATACATAAAAGATAATCCTGAGTTTGTAGATTTATGTGATTCCAAGTACAAAATTACAAATATTAATAAAGCAACACAAAAACTATTTAAAGTTGAAACCAAAGATGAAATATATAAAAATCCAGGTAGATTCCTTGGTAATAAATCTCGAAATATATTTAAAAAACTTCTAATTGTTTTCTCAGAAAATGTTAAATATTTTGATGGAGAAACAGTTATGTTTAATGCAAACGGAAAAAGAATAAACATTCTTATTAAATTATTTGTTTTTGACAATTACAAAAAAGTTATTGTTACAATGACTGATATTACCCTCCTAAAAGAAATTGAAAATCAATATCTAAAAGCAAAAAAACAAGCAGACCAAGCAAATGTTTTGAAAAGTCAGTTCCTCGCAAATATGTCGCACGAAATAAGAACACCAATGAATGCAATCATTGGATTTTCTGACATTCTTAATGAAAGATTAAAAGACCCTTCTCATAAAGCTATGCTTGAAAGAATTGTACATAGTGGAAACAATCTATTAAGTTTAATTAATGATATTCTAGATGTTTCAAAAATTGAAGCTGGCAAACTAAGTATTGTTAAAAAACCCTCAAACATCAACATTCTTTTTAATGAAATATATATGATGTTTTCTGACAAGATAAATAAAAAAGGATTAAATTTTATACTAACAGTTGACAAAAAAATTCCTGAAATTCTTATTATAGACGAATTTAGAATAAAACAAATATTAATTAATCTAATAAGCAATGCCACAAAATTTACAAGAAAAGGTAAAATATCTGTTTCAATAAAATACACTAATAAAAATGAGAAAAAACTTGATTTAATTATCATTGTTTCCGACACAGGAATTGGTATTCCCAAAAACCAAATAAATCAAATATTTGAAATTTTTAAACAAGTTGACGGACAAAGCACAAGAGAATTTGGAGGAACAGGTTTAGGACTATCAATAACCAAAAACCTTACTGAGATGATGGGAGGTAACATCTGTGTAAAAAGCAATAAAAATGGCTCAGAATTTACAGTTAAACTGAAAGATGTTAAAATTTACAAAAAATTCAAAGACAAATATATTGATTCTATTATGGAGGAAAACATCCCCTTAGAAGAATCTTCTAATAATACACATAGTCAAGAACAATCTATTCCAAAAAAACAAAATTCAGAATACAAAATATTATATGCTGATGACTCTGTAATAAACAGAGAAGTTTTTAAACATATGCTTGAATTTAAAAACATAAAAATTATTGAAGCAGAAAATGGGCAAGAAGCAATTAATCTGCTAAAAAAAGAAATACCTGATATAATTATTTTAGACATTCAGATGCCTATTCTTGATGGTTATCAGACTGCTAAAGTAATAAGAAACAAAAAAGAATATAATAACATTCCTATCCTTGCTTTTTCAGCAAATATTGAAACAAATGACACAGAAAAAAACAACAAAATATTTGATGATTATATTACTAAACCAATAACAAATAAAAAACTAGAAAATAAAATATTAAGTCTTTTAAAAAAAGAATAATTGTATGTTAAAAAGTTTAAAGACCATATTAAAATTCAAAAAATTTCTATTTATAGTTTCTTTTATTTTTATTGTATTACTTATAAAAGGGCAAACAAATAATACTATTAAATACGATTTTAATAGTAAACAAAGCAAATGGAAAACAGATAACTTTTCTGAAATTAAAAATGGAAATTTATATGCAAAATGCGACTCAGGTTTTATTTTTAGAATGTTCTACAACAAAATAGTTTTTAACAGTAAAAAAGATTATTTTATAGAAACTAAAATAAAGCAAATTTCAGGTAATAAAAAAGCCTATGGCATTGTTTGGGGAGCTTCCTCATGGAAAAATAGCCTAATTTTCGACATCTCAACAGAAGGATTCTACAGAATTTACACATATAAAAACAGCATTTTATCATTTATCAAAAAACCAACATGGAGTAAAGCTATATACAAAGGACTATATAAGTACAACAAACTTGCAATAAAAAAAACAGGTAATAATTTACACTTTTATATTAATGGAACAAAAGTTTTTTCGACATCTGCATATAGATTCTCAGGATATTATTCAGGCGTTATTACTGCGGATAAATCAAAAATTGCAACAGACTACTTTTTAATTAAAGCCCATAAAAAACAAATTAATTTAATTAGTAAAAATATATCAAAGTACTCGAAAAAAAATATGGGTTTAAATATCAATTCACCATACTCAGAAATTGCACCGGTTATTTCTCCAGACGGAAACACATTATACATAGCACGAGCAAACCATCCTCTTAACCACAAACCAATAAACAAATATGACATCTGGTATTCAACAAAAAGCACAAACGGAACATGGTCTAAAATGAAAAGAGCTCCAAAACCACTAAATAATTCTGGCGACAATGTTGTTATTTCAGTTACACCAGACAATAACACTTTGTTTCTTGAAACATTATATAATCCTGACGGCTCTTTTAAAAGCGACCAAGGAATTTCTGTATCATACAAAACAATCTCAGGTTGGACAATCCCAAAAAAAATAAACATCAAAAATTATTATAATAAAAACATTTACGAAAGTTTTGCTTTCAGTGGAAGCAGAAAAGTTTTAATAATGTCGATTGAAAGAAACGACAGTTATGGAGAAAAAGATATGTACGTTAGTTTCTTAGAAGAAGACGGTTCATACAGCGAACCAAAAAACATGGGGAATGTCCTTAACAGCTATCTTGGCGAAGGAACACCATACATAGCCCCAGACAATAAAACCTTATATTTTTATTCTTCAACAGAACCAGGTTACGGAGATGCAGACATTTTTGTCTCAAAAAGATTAGATGAAACTTGGACAAAATGGAGCACACCAAAAAATCTTGGAAAAAAAATTAATTCAGACCAATGGGATGTTTATTATACAGTTGCTGCAAAAGGAGATTATGCATTTTTAGTATCTTCAAAAACTTCTTTCGGAAACGAAGACATATTCCAAATAAAATTAAGAGACATTGAAAAACCTGATCCTGTTGTTATGCTTTTTGGAAAAGTTTTGAACACAAAAACAAAAAAACCTATAAAAGCATCTATAATTTATGAAAATACAAAAACAGGAAAAATCATTGGAAATGCAAGTTCAAATCCAAAAACAGGCAGTTACAAAATTGTTTTGCCATATGGTATAAAATACAATATCAGAGCTAAAAAAGATGGATATTTTGCGATGAATGAAACTATTGATTTAAAATCAGTAAAAAACTATAAAGAGGTCAAAAAAAACCTATATATGTCTCCTCTTGAAAAAGAAGAAAAAATTCTTCTTAAAAATGTAAATTTCTTTTCAACAAAGGCAAAACTTCTACCGGAATCATATAATGAATTGAACCGAGTTATAAAATTAATGAAATCAAGACCAAACATGGTTATTGAACTTCATGGACACACAGAAGCAAATTTAGGGTATGAAACTCAATTAATGGCTCTTTCTAAAAAAAGAGTTGATGCTGTTAAAAAATATATGGTATTAAAAGGTATCACTGCAAATAGAATAAAAACAAAAGCATTTGGAGGAACAAAACCTATAGCAGACAACAATTTAAAAGAAGGGAAAAAGAAAAACAGGAGAGTAGAGTTTATTATATTGCAAAAATAATTATAAAAAAATAATTCTATTAATCAAAAAAAAATTTTTTCTTTTAATATTAATAGTATATTTGCAAGAGAAAATATTTTAAAACATTTAAATTTTTTTATGAATTTAATAAAAAAAAGTTTTTTTATTAAAAAAATAGATTTTATTTTGCATAGAATAATAATTTGTGTTAAAATACGTTTGAACTTAACAACCTCTTTATTATTAAAAATACAACTAAACAATTAGTTTTATGAAAAAGATTTTACTTACATTAACATTAGTTTTTACGCTTTTAGTTTTACCATTCTTAATTAAAAACGCATCAGCTCAACCTCCGCCTCCTCCAACTGAGGCAATACCTATTGATGGTGGATTATTTTTATTAATTGCTGCCGGAGCAACATACGGAGCAAGAAAGTTATACAAACAACAAAAAGACCAAGAATAGTTTATATTCATATAAAAATAAAAAAGGACTTACAGTGTAAGTCCTTTTTTCATTCTCTTAATTTATTAGATTTAAGCAAAAAATTACCTCCTCTAATTGAGTCTCCCACTGAGATATAGCACATTCCAATTTTATCATATAAATCAACAGTAAACAAACTTGAATCTTTTATATTTTTAAAATCCGAAATAGCCTTTTTATAACAACCAGCTTTTGAATATGACAAAGCCCTGTAATAAAACCCAGAGGAAGAATCCGGCTTCAAGCTAATGGCAACAGAAAAATCCTCAATCGCAGAATATATTAAATTCAATTTTAATTCAACCTTCCCTCTTTCATTTCGAAACTTATAATCATTTGGTCTTCCTAAAATAATAGTATCATAACAATTTAATGCCTCTTTATAATTTCCATCTTTCACAAAAGACATGGCTTTCAGTTCTGTAAACTCTCTGTTAAAAACAGCACCTTTATTACGTGAAATAACAGAATAAACGCTATCGGTTATATCTGTATAGTAATAATAATATGCCAAGCTCAACAAAGCATAAGAATTATTAGGAACAATTCGCAAAGAGTTTTGAATATCTCTCAAAGCCTTTTCAGGCTCATTATTTCTTAAATAATAATTAGATCTGCTGTCATATGCAACTTTTGAATTAGAATAGTAGTCCAAAGTATTAGACCATATAGTTTCAGAATTTCTCCAAGCATTCTTTATATATGACAAGCTAATATAAGAAAAAATAAAAACCACAAAAGAAACAATTCCAAATCTTACAAGCATCTTCTTAAAAACCTTTCTATATACTCCTGACTTCGAATAAAATACAACATACAAAAAAGAATATGCTAAACCAACATAAGGCAAATAAGTATATCTTTCAGCAACAATAGCTCTTGAAAAAGCAACAATATGAAGAGTTAAAAATAATGAAGAAACAAAAAATAATAAACCAAAAACAATAGTTTTATTCCTATTTTTTATAATTAAATAAACAGTAAATACAAAAGTTAAAAAAATCAAAACCACAGAAACATAATAAAACCATGGAATGTTATTCGGCGTATCATGAAACATCGAAAGATTTACAGGGAAAAAAAAGTGAATAAAATAATATATAATATTATAAGATGAATAAATAATTTTCTGACTTAAAGGAAAATCATAATACCCACCAGACATTATACCTTGACTTTTTAAATTTATCAAACCAAATCCAATAGAAAAAACAAAAAACATAATTTTGGAACTAAATTGTTTTAATTTAAACTCTCCACAAAGATAATAATCCAAAACAATAAGAATAACAGGAAAAATTACAGCAGTAGGCTTAGAAAGTAAAGAAAGTATAAAAGCAAAATAAGTAATAATTAAAAAATTAGCTTTCTTATTTTCTTTATAAAACAAATATGAAATTAAACCTGCAAGAAACCAAAAAGCATAAAGCACATCTTTTCTTTCAGAAATCCAAGCAACAGATTCAACATGCAAAGGATGTACTGCAAAAATTAAACTCGAAAAAAAAGCTATAAACAACTTCCTTTTTGAAAGCAAATAAACAAAAAAGAATACTAAAAGAGCATTTAAAATATGTAAAATTAAATTATGAATATGATAAGCTGCCGGATTTAATTTCCAAAAATAATAATCAACAGAAATAGATAAAACCGTAAGAGGTTGAATATTCTTAGCAACAGAAGTATGAAAAGACTTAAAGAAATTTTCAACACTTAAATCTTTTATCAACTCATTATCAGTTACGTAGTAACTATCATCCATTGCAATAAAATCTAAATCTGCAACAGGAGAAAACACAAGTCCTGTCAACACAATAATAACAAATATAGAAATACTAATACGAAGAGTTCTACTATAAAATAATTTCATCACAAATTCTTTTTACAAATATTAATAAATTTATCAAAATATAAAAAAAATTCATATATTTGGTACAAAATAAAACATCACACAAAATTTTAATTTTATGGACATATCAAGATGGTGGGAAGCACTTTCTACTCTTCAAAAATTCCACTGGGCTATTGCAGTTCCTGCAACAACAATTTTTATTGTTCAACTTGTAATGACTCTTGTTGGTGGAGATGCAGACGATTTTGACACGGACGGAGATGGAGGTTTTGATGGCATGGATGATGGACTGCACATCTTTTCCGTTAGAAGCATTACTTCTTTTCTAATGTTTTATGGATGGAGTGGACTAGCTGCAATATCAAGAGGAGGAATGTCTTGGTGGCAAATTAGTGGAATTTCATTAATAGTAGGTCTTTCTATGATGATTTTTACAGCATGGATGCTCTATTTACTTTTAAAACTTCAAGAAAGCGGAACTCTAAAAATTTCTAATGCAGTTGGACTAACCGGTGAAGTTTACCTAACAATTCCTCCTAAAAAACAAGGAGAAGGAAAAGTTCAACTAATTATTCAAGGTGGACTAAAAACTTTAGATGCAATGACAGAAGATACAGAAGAAATTAAAACTGGAAATACAATTGAAGTTATTGAAATAATAAACGATATTCTCATTGTAAAAAGAAAACGATAATATTTTTAACATTTTTTTTCACTTAAATATAACTTAATATGGAAATTGGAATTATTGTAATTTTATTTGTACTAACAGTACTAGGATTTGTTGCTTTTTTAATAAAAAGGTACAAAAGATGTCCATCTGACAGAATATTAGTAGTATATGGCAAAGTTGGAGGAGGGGGCAGAACCGCAAAATGCGTACATGGTGGTGCAGCTTTTATTTGGCCTATAATTCAAGATTATGAATTTTTAGATCTTACACCTATACCTATTGAAATAGGTTTAGAAAATGCACTAAGTAAGCAAAATATTCGTGTAAACGTTCCTTCAAGATTTATGGTTGGAATTTCAACAGAACCTGGCGTTATGCAAAATGCAGCAGAAAGACTTCTAGGTCTAACTCAAGCTGAAATAAGACATCTCGCAGCAGATATTATTTTCGGACAACTAAGAGTTGTTATTGCAACAATGGATATTGAAGAAATTAATTCCGACAGAGAAAAATTCTTAACAAACGTATCTTCTAGTGTTGAGCACGAATTAAGAAAAATTGGATTAAAACTAATTAATGTGAATGTAACAGACATTACAGATGATGCAGGATACATTGAAGCTCTTGGAAAAGAAGCTACGGCAGGTGCAGTTAATGAAGCAAAAAAACAAGTTGCAGAAAAAAACAGAGACGGAGAAATTGGACAAGCAAACGCAGAACGTGAGCAAAGAATTAAAGTTGCCGAAGCAAACTCCGATGCAGAAATTGGAGAAGCAAACGCAAGCCAAAATCAAAGAACCAATATAGCAGCCGCAAATGCAAAAGCAATTGAAGGAGAAAACATTGCAAAAGTTTCAATTGCAGATACAAATGCAGAAAGGATGAAACGAGAAGCAGAAGCCGAAAAAATTGCAGTAACCGCAGAAAAAGTTAATGAAGCACAAGCAAAAGAAGCTGCATACCTAGCTGAAAAAGAAGCTGAACTTAAACGTGCAGAAAGAGAAGCTGCTACACGCCATGCAAATATTATCGTTCCTGCTCAAATTGAAAAACAAAAAGTTGAAATTGAAGCAGAAGCAGAAGCAGAAAGGCAAAGAAGAATTGCAAAAGGTGAAGCAGATGCAATATTCCTTGAAATGCAAGCAGAAGCAAAAGGTAATTTTGAAATCCTCAGCAAACAAGCAGAAGGCTACAAACTTCTTGTTGAATCAACAGGAAAAAATGCAAGAGAAGCAGTTCTGCTTATGATTGCTGAAAAACTTCCTGAAATTGTAGAAACACAAGTTGAAGCTATCAAAAACATAAAAATTGATAAAGTTACAGTTTGGGAAAATGGTGGAGGTGAAGGAAATGGAACCTCAACAGCAAACTTCATGAAAGGAATGATGGGCGCAGTTCCTCCATTGGAAGACTTATTTAATCTTGCAGGTATGAACTTACCTAATTATTTAAAAGGAAAAACAACTGATAATATTCAAGAGGCTGAAGTTGTTAAAGCTAAAAATAAGAAAGCTTAAACATCAATATTTTATTTATAAAGGATTTCTTATTGTTGAAATCCTTTATTTTTTTGATTCTTGGTTAATTAAAGTGTGTCTATAAAGTCATTATTTTCAATTAATAGCTCATCGTAGATATATTAACATACTGTATATAAGATTGTTAAATTTCTCCAAATTTACAAAGTTAGGCTACTACATATAAATCTTATAGACAAACAACAAATCAGTTAATATTTAACAAGAATACGCACAAAAAAAGATTATTACTAGACAAGTAAAAGCAAATAATATTACCCTAAAAATAAGAGATATATTATATAAAATCAGCAGGGCAAACTCATACTTTTATTTTTTAACACAATTTATTAAATTTAACAATTCAATCAAACGTTTTTAAGAATAATGAAACTAAAAAATCAAAAAATAATGTTATCGTAACACCTTAAAACGAGACACAATTCAAAGCAAATTAATACTTTTAACAGAATTTAACAAAGTATGAGTTTGCCTTGGTAAAATAGGCTAATATTGTTTTTTTATATGAAGTAATAGTCTTATTATAATAATTTTTGAAATTTTCGAAACATCCTCACATATATTTCAAGCATGAATTTTACAAAACTAATTTATATTTTATTTTTCATGTTCTTTGTTTTAAACACAAAGACAGTTAATGCTGCGGATATTTTTTCCAAAAAATCAAATAAAAATCAGAAATATAAAAATTCATATATTGTTAAAAAAACAAACTCGGAACCGTATATTTTAGGAAGAATCTTTATAAAAATAAAAAAAACTAAAAATTCTATTATCAGAAAAATAAAAAGAAAAATTTCAAAAAGAAAATCTAAAAAGAAAATAATGAGAAGTGGTTTCAGAAAAAGAAATAAAAACTTGTTTAATATCCTTGTCTTTTCAGGAATTATAGTACTTACTGTCGGCATCTTATTCTCCCTTCTCTATTTCTCAATTATTAATTCTGGTTTTTTTACAGTTTCAGTAATTACTATTGGAGTTGCAAGCTTTGTTTTAGCTCTAATTTATTTTTCAAATAGGTTTATTCATAAACCAAATTTTAAGTAGTATCCATTTTTGTATTCATTACAACAAAATCAATAATTTTTGCAGCTAAATTTGCTGTTAAATTATCTCGGTCAAGCGAAGGATTTAATTCTGCTACATCAAAAGAAATTACTTTTTTGGTTTCAAGAAGATAAAAAAGCATTTTAAAA
>CAMZKL010000073.1 GCA_947311255.1 uncultured Chlorobiota bacterium
CCTTAGAATATCTTGTTCGGTTTCTTGTTTCCTTGCCTTGTTAGGCTCCATGACAATTGTGGATGCTTGGTAGTGTTGTTTGGCACTCCTCTCATAAATTCATTTGTGAGTTCAGTATAAAAAGGTTAAATACACGAAGAAGAACTCTGTCAGGGTTTGTTAATCGGCTGTAAATCAGAAGTTAAATTTTGGAGGATTTTGCATATACGACCCTCACAGGGGTTTTTAGACCAAACTCAATAATGATTAAAAAAAGTAATTTCTGTTTAAAAGATCCTGCGGGTTTTTATTAATTAACTCAAGAGTTCAGTCTAAAAAGGTTAAATACTCGAATAAGAACCCTGTCAGGGTTTGTTAATTGACTGTAAATAAGAAGTTAAATTTTTAGAGAATTTACATATACGACCCTGACAGAGGTTTTTTAGACCAAACTCAATAATGATTAAAAAAAGTAATTTCTGTTTAAAATACCCTGCGGGTTTTTATTAATTAACTCAATATTAAACTTTTAAAATTTAAGAATTTTGCAAATTAAAACCCGCAGGGTCTTTTTATACTTAGCTCAATAATTATAAAACAAAACTTTGAAAAAAACATTCAACATAAAAAAATTAAGCACTGCAATTTTAAACAGTTATTCTCAGATTTTTTTTTCAGAAAATAAACTTTTTGCATCTTTGCTCATAATTGTTAGTTTTATTGATATTTGGGCAGGACTTTCAGGCTTATTGGCAGTTTTAATAGCAAACATAATAGCCTACATACTTGGATTTAATAAAATTGCTATACAAAAAGGCATGTATGGATTTAATGCTTTGCTTGTTGGACTTGGAACTGGTTTAACATTTCAACCAAGCCCTCAACTTTTTTTTATTGTATTTTTTGCATCACTACTAACACTATTTGTAACATTAGCACTACAAGGAATTCTTACAAAATATGCACTACCCTATTTAAGTATCCCTTTTCTACTGGGAATTTGGGCAATTATTCTTGCAAGCAAAGATTTTTCTGCACTTGGTTTAAGCGAAAGAGGAATATACACATATAATGAATTATACGCTTTAGGTGGAAACAAAGCTGTCGGTTTTTATAATTGGTTCTCAAACTTAAATTTTCCTGAAAGTTTTCGAATATATTTTTTATCTCTTGGAGCAATCTTCTTTCAAAATAATATATTGGCAGGTCTTATTATTTCTATTGGACTATTATATTATTCAAGAATTGCATTTTCATTATCACTTTTAGGATTTTACATTGCATTTTGGTTTTACTATTTTATTGGAGCAAATTTCTCAGAATTAGGATATAATTTTATTGGTTTCAATTACATTTTAACATCAATTGCTATTGGAAGTTATTTTATTTTAGCAAGCTGGCGGTCTTATTTATGGACTATTTTATTACTTCCTATTACAATAATAATTACAGCAGGTTTAGCAAAAATTTTTGCAGTTTGGTCATTATCAGTTTATTCCTTGCCTTTTAATATTATTGTAATTATGTTTATTTATGTTTTAAAACTAAGAACTTCAAAAAGGCAACATCTTACAGATAATTTTGTAAAGCAATCTAATCCTGAAAAAACAATATACTTAAATAAAACTGCAATTGAAGAAAATAAAAGCAAATTATTTTTTCCAATAAACCTCCCATTTTGGGGCGAATGGTCTGTTATGCAAGCTCATAACGGAGAATATACTCATAAAGAAGAATGGCAACATGCCTGGGATTTTATAATTATTGATAAAGATGAAAAACAATTTAAAAATACAGGCAATAATGTTAAAGATTATTATTGCTACGAAAAATCAATAATTGCTCCTGCCGATGGAATTATTTCAGATATTTTTGATGGAATTGAAGACAATAAAATTGGGGAAGTAAACACAATTAAAAATTGGGGAAATTCAATTGTAATTAAACATACAGAAATACTTTATTCACAAATAAGCCATATAAAATCAGGCACATTTAAAGTTAAAAAAG
The DNA here is from genome assembly GCA_947311255.1 of uncultured Chlorobiota bacterium. Classification (GTDB taxonomy): domain Bacteria; phylum Bacteroidota; class Bacteroidia; order Bacteroidales; family JAADGE01; genus JAADGE01. The sequence continues at coordinate 1,990 of CAMZKL010000073.1, forward strand.
GAGATTTTGTAAAGAAGGGAGAAATACTTGCACAAGTTGGTAATTCAGGGCACTCACCTTATCCTCACATACATTTTCAAATGCAAGCAACTCCTTATGTTGGATCAGAAACTTTGGATTATCCAATTCATAATTACATCTTAAATAAAAATTCAAAAAAAGAATTAATAAGTTTTGGAAAACCTAAATTGAATACTAAAATTTCACCGGCAGAGAAAGATGAGATACTATTAAAAGTATTAAATTTTACACCTGGGCAAAAAATAAAAGTAAAATACTCGGCAAATAATAAAACAAAAGAATTAGAATGGAAAATATTTAAAACTGCCTATAACGAAACATATATCTATTGTAAAGAAACCGAATCTTCGGCTTATTTTTTCTCAAATGATGCTGGGTTTTATTTTAAAAACTTTTATGGCAATAAAAATTCTGAATTATTACTGCTTTTCAAAAACTTTTATTCTGTAAAGAAAACTTTCTATAAGAACATCCAACATATTTCGTCAATAAGACCAGACTTATTTTTCAATAAATTCATTTTAATAATTCAAGATTTTATAGCTCCTTTTTATTTATTCTTAAAAGCAAAATATATTCTAAACTATATTGAAAAGGATGATGACTTTTCAGCAGATTTTATAAAATTAGAGTCGAGTATTCAAAAATCATTTTTTAGTAAAAAAGGACAAATAACAAAATCAGATATTTTTATAAAAGAAAATGGGGAAATAACAATTACTTCACAAAATACAACTAATAACTTTAAGCTTATAATTAATACTTAAAAAATGAAATTATATAAAACATTCTTAATATTCGTTTTTTTTTATTTGTCCTTAACATCAGTTGCTCAGGAAAGTATAAATTACCCAAGTATTGATAAAAAAACATACCAGCAATACTTAAATAAAGATTGGAAGGACTTAATAAAAACAGGAAAAAATTCATTGAAAAACAATATTGATTTTTACTATTTACAAGTAAGAATGGGAATTGCCTATTACGAATTAAAAAAATATGCAAATGCTGTTAAATATTTTGAAAAAGCATATTTAGCAAATAAAAATGATGAATTGATACAAGAATATCTTTATTTTTCATATATTTTTATTGGAAGATATGAAGATGCAAGAGTATTATCCGATAAATTTAAACGAAACCTAAAAGAAAAGCTAAAAATATCAGCAGAAAATCCTTTTATTAAAGCATTATATCTTGAAACAAAATTTGATTTTAATGACGATTATAAACAACTTCCTCAATTTGGTGAACTTATTGACCAAACATCTGTTTTAAACAAATCATACTATAATATTAGTTTACAACATGATATAGGAAGTAAAACTTCAATATTTCATGGGTATAGCAATATAGGAATAACAAACTTAATAATAACAGATGAACTTGTAGATGTGAAGACTTATGAAGAAAAAGTTTTTCAGAATGAATATTATTTTTCATTAAAATACCAAATTGCAAAAGGAACAAATATTAGCGTAGGTTTTCATTATTTACGTACAAACTATAAAGCATCAATCCCTAGTTCAACGTCTTCTGGACGTTGGGGCAATAATTCAGATATATCTCTATATAATTATTCTGAAAATTATTTTGCTGCTTCTTTTAACATCTCAAAACAATTTTCAATATTTAACATTAATGCAGGGGCATCAATTTCTAATTTGAATAAAGCCAAACAAATTCAACCAATTATAAATGTTAAACTATATCCGTTTGGAAATAAAAAATTATACACAAATAGTACAATTATGTATATTTTGGGTGATGATGAAAATTCAAACTTAAAACATCCAATTTTAAAACAGAGTATTGGAATTGCATTTTTAAAATATTCATGGTTTGAACCCTCTATTACTTATGGAGATATGAAAAACTACACTTTATATAATGTTATGATTGCTAATAACGATATTAATATTGTTAAGCAAAAATACGAAGCTCTTGTAAATTTTGGCATTAATAAAGGTAAATTTAATATATTTTTAAAATATGAATTTAATAAAAAAGAAAATCATTATACAATAAATCATGTCGATGTAAATACTCAATATATAAATCAAGCAATTACAGGAGGTATAAAATGGTACTTCCAAAAATATTAATAAATCTTTTAAACCTTTTAATTATGAAACTTACAACATTTTTTACAATATTATTTTTTTATTTTTCAAGTCTTAATGCACAAAATAATGAAATAATAAATGCTTTTAAAACAAGTTACACATTAGAAACGGCAGGAAAATACAAAAAAGCTGCCGATGAACTTAAAAAAGTATATACCGATAATTCTTATGAAATAAATTTACGAATTGGGTGGTTACTTTATAATGCAGGATTATTCGACCAATCCTCTGCACATTATCAAAAAGCAATAAACCTTAAACCCTATTCGGAAGAAGCAAAATTTGGTTTAACATACCCAAAAATTGCACAAGGAAAATGGACAGAAGTTGCAAATATCTATAATAATATTATTGAAATAAATCCTCAAAATACAAGTGCAAATTATAAATTAGGACTTATTTACTACGGCAAAAAAGATTATATAAATGCACAAAAAAAATTCAAAAAAGTTTTATCATTATACCCTTTCGACCATGATGCTCTACTAATGTCTGCATGGGCATATTACTTTCTTGGGAAAAAAAATGAAGCAAAAATATTATTTAATAAAGTATTAATGAATTCACCTAGTGATGCATCTGCATTGGAAGGTATTAATATAATCAAATAAACTTTCATAAAAACTTTCATAAAAACAAAGCCTTATTTAAAATCAATAAAAATAAGGACTAATTTAAAAAGCATTCAAAACTAATAATCAAACTGTTAGAGAATTTCATATTTTATACCATGAAAATTTTATATTTTTTTTTTTATTTTTGCGCCGTCATTATAAAATTAAGTATATAAAATATAAACATATGGGAATTGAAGCCTTATTAGTCTTTCCAATAGCTGGCATTGCACTTATTTTGATAGCAAATTTCTTATCAAATTTAATTTCATATAAATCTGAAAATGAAAGAAAAAAAGAACCCTACGAAAGCGGAATGCAAACAATCGGCAAAACTTGGATACAGTTTAAAGTCGGTTATTATTTGTTTGCTATTATATTTTTAATTTTTGATGTAGAGGTTGTTTTTTTAATGCCTTGGGCAGTTGTTTTTAAAGATATTGGAGCAGTTGCTTTTTTTGAAATAGCCATTTTCTTGGTTATTTTAGGAATAGGTTTACTTTACGCATGGAAAAAAAGAGCATTAAGATGGGAGTAATTATAAAAAAAACAAAAGATGATGTTATTAATTTCCCGGGAAAAATTATTCCTGGAGGAAACGGTGGAAATATTGTTGTAACAACATTAGATAGTTTAATTAATTGGGGAAGGAAAAATTCACTTTGGCCCCTATATTTTGGAACAAGTTGTTGTGCAATTGAAATGATGCAAACCGGTGCAGCAAAACACGATTGGTCTCGTTTTGGTTTTGAAGTAGCAAGACCCACACCGCGTCAGGCCGATTTGATAGTGATTGCCGGAACAATAACAACTAAAATGGCACCTGTATTACGTCGATTATACGACCAAATGGCTGAGCCAAAGTATGTTATTGCAATGGGTGCATGTGCAGTTTCTGGAGGACCTTTTTATTTTAATTCATATTCTGTAGTAAGAGGAGCAGACCATATTATTCCTGTTGATGTTTATGTGCCTGGATGTCCTCCAAGACCAGAAGCACTACTTGATGGAATGATGGCGCTACAAAATAAAATTAAGCACGAAAGTATGGCACACCGCACAAAAAATAACCCAATTGAAGGTTTTGATGAAGGAAAAAATAAATAAATCCTGACTATGACAAATTTAGAAATTAAAAATAAAATTGAAGCACTACAAAGCGGATTAACTTATTCTAGTGAAGATACAGATTTTCTTTGCATTGAAGTTCCGAAAGATTTGATAAAAGAATTTCTTTTAGAAATAAGAAATAACGAAGATTTATCTTTTGATTATCTTTTTGCTCTTTCAGGAATTGATTTTGGAGAAGATTTAGGGGTAATATATCATTTAGAATCTTCAAAATATAAACATTTAATCCAAATAACAGTAAAAACTTCCGATAGAGAAAATCCTACAATTGATAGCATTCATGAAATATATCCTGCTGCATATTTTAATGAAATGGAAGCACACGAGTTCTTTGGAATAAAATTTATTGGGCATCCGAATTTAAAAAACTTATTCCTTCCAGCAGATTGGGATAAAGGATTTCCCATGAGAAAAGATTATACTGACACAAATATGTTGATAAGATAAAAAATATGAAAGAATTTTTAACAGATCAACTTAAGACGCAAGAATATTTCCTAAATATGGGACCTCAGCACCCTGCGACACATGGTGTTTTGAGACTATTACTTAAACTGGACGGGGAAATTGTTCGAAATGTTGATATGGATTTAGGTTATATACATCGTTCCATTGAAAAAATGTGTGAACGAGCAACCTATAAACAAATTATTCATTTAACAGATAGATTAGATTACCTTTCTGCACATATGAATAATGAAGCTGTTTGTCTTCTTGCAGAAAAAGCACTTAATATTGAGGTAAACGACCGTATTAAAATAATAAGAACAATAATGGATGAGCTTACGCGTATTTCATCTCATGTTTTATGGTGGGGAGTTACGGGTATGGATATTGGTGCAATAACAACTTTTATGTATGGTTTTAGAGAAAGAGAGTTAATAAATGATATTTTTGAAGAAACTTGTGGCACACGCCTTACTATGAACTATAATGTTATAGGCGGACTAAGATATGATATACACGAAAATTTTGTTAAAAGAACCAAAGATATCTTAACGCATTTAAAGAAAAAACTTCCTGAATATGATAAATTACTTACTAATAATATAATATTTCAAAAACGTTTAATAAACATAGGAGTTATTTCCGTAGAAGATGCAATTGCATATGGTCTTAATGGTCCAACAGCAAGAGGGTCAGGAGTATCATGTGATATTAGAAAAACTCATCCATACAGTGCATATGATATGGTAGATTTTGAAGAAGCAATTTTTACAGAAGGAGATTCTTTTGCAAGGTATAAAGTAAGAATTAAAGAAATGTGGGAATCAATTTCAATTATAGAGCAATTGATTGATAAAATTCCGAATGATGAGCATAAGGTAAAAACAAAGGCAGTTATTAAATTACCTGTTGGAGATTTTTTGCAAAGAGTAGAAGCATCAAGAGGAGATTTTGGAGTTTATGTTAAAAGTAACGGCCAGAAATTTCCAGAAAGATTAAAATTTCGTTCTCCCGGTTTTGCAAATTTAACTGCATTAAATAAAATGGCTTACGGACTTAAAATTGCTGATTTAGTTGCAATATTATCAACTATTGATGTTGTTGTTCCTGATATTGACAGATAAAATTATAAAATTATGATATTAAATATTTTTACTGATATTCACGAATTACTGCTCGGACTAATGCCTGAGAATATTGTTCATATTACAGAATTAGTACTAATTGCAGTAGCTTATCTTGGAATATTTGCAATTTTAGGGCTTTTCTTAGTTTGGTTAGAAAGGCGAATTGCAGCATTTTTTCAATTTCGTTTAGGACCTAACAGAGTTGGACCTATGGGGTTGTTCCAAACAGTTGCTGATGCCTTAAAATTAGTTTCAAAAGAACTAACAGGAACTGAAAAAGCAGATAAGTTTCTTTACAAAATTGCACCATATTTTGTTATTACAACAGCTTTAATGTCTTTATCATTAATACCTTTTTCTTATGAAATTCATGCTTTTGATATAAACATTGGCTTATTTTTCTTAACATCAGTTTCATCAGTGGGTGTTTTAGGAATTTTCTTAGCAGGTTGGGCAAGTAATAATAAATATTCACTTATTGGAGGAATGCGAACAGGAATTCAAATGATAAGTTATGAACTTTCCGTAGGAATGGCAATTGTTACAATGGTTGTACTTGCAGGAACTCTTCAAATTTCAGAAATTGTTGAAATTCAAAAGGATGGTTGGCTAATTTACCAAGGACATATACCGGCAATTATTGCATTTATGATTTTTATGATTGCAGGAACAGCTGAATCTAATAGAACACCTTTTGATTTGGTAGAAGCAGAATCTGAATTAGGAGCAGGATTTCATACAGAGTATTCAGGGATGAATTTTGCATATTATTTTTTAGCAGAATTTGTTAATCTATTTTTAATATCTTCGGTTGCTGTGATACTATTTTTTGGAGGTTGGTTATCACCTTTTGGAATAACAGACGCTATACCTTTCGCTGGATTATTTTGGTTTATAATAAAAGTATTGGGAGTAATATTTATTTTCATGTGGTTTCGTTGGACTTTTCCCAGATTTAGAATTGACCAGTTATTAACCTTAGAATGGAAATTTTTACTTCCCATAAATATGGTAAATATTGTTTTAATGGCACTAATGGTTTGGTTAGGATTAACCTTATAATTGCAAAAAATATGAGTTATTTTTCAGATATAATAAACGGAACAAAAACGCTTCTTACAGGAATGCGTGTAACGGGTGGTTATTTTTTCGTGAATTTCTTTACGAAAAGAGATGTAATTACGCAACAATACCCTAATAATATAGAAACACTTGAAATGTTTGATCGTTTTAAAGGTGAAGTTATAATGCTTCATAATGAAAACAATGAACATAGATGTGATGCTTGTACCTTGTGTGAAAAAGCTTGTCCAAATGGTTCAATTGAAATATTGGGAGACAAGGCAAAAGACCCTGAAACAGGAAAAAATAAACGTTTTTTGGTAAAACATATTTATCATCTTCAAATGTGCACTATGTGTGGTCTTTGTATTGAAGCATGCCCTGTTAATGCAATTGATTGGGGACAAGATTTTCATCATGTAGAATATGATAGGTCTTTATTAACAAAAGTTTTAAATAAACCCGGTTCTAAAATAATGAGCGGGATAAAAGGATAATTAAATGGAAAGAATAATCTTTTACATAATATCGTTGCTTATAATTGTTTTTGCAGTAATGGCAGTTAGCAACAGAAATCTTATGAGATCAATTATTTATTTGCTTTTTGTTCTTATCGGAATAGCAGGAATATATTTTATAATTGAATTTTATTTTCTCGGAGCAGTTCAACTTACAGTTTATGCAGGAGGAATAATTATTCTCTACGTAAACTCTATAATGTTGGTTGAAAAAATCAATACACCATTAGATTTAGCTAAATTTTGGAAAAGGCTTTTAGCAGGAGCTATTGCCTTTGTAGGAACTTTTCTTACATTAATTGCCATTTGGTCTTATAATTTTAAAACGGTTGGTGTTGAAAAAGATACAAGCATTAGAGAAATTGGAAATGCACTGCTAGGCTACGGAGATAAGGGATATATTTTACCTTTTGAAGTAATTAGTATTTTACTTTTAGCTGCAATGGTAGGTGCAATTGTAATTGCAAAAACAAAAAAAATACAAAATATAAAGAACAAAACTAATATATTATGATTTTAGGAGTCAGTATATACGAAATATTAACAGTAAGTACAATTATCTTTTTTATTGGCTTATATGGTTTCTTTACAAGGAAAAATTTAATTGCAATGCTAATGTCCGTTGAATTAATACTTAATTCAGCTGCTTTAAATTTTGTAATTATTAATAAATATTTATTTCCTGAGGAAATAGGAGGAGCAATATTCTCAATATTTATCATTGCCGTAGCTGCAGCAGAAACAGCCTTAGCATTAGCAATAATAATTAATCTATATAGATTAACTATGAGTTTGAAAACAGATGAAATAGAAACTTTGAAATTTTAAAAAAATATGGATTTAAGTTACACAGTTTTAATACCACTAATACCTTTATTTATGTTCCTTTTCCTAGGACTAAATTATAAAAGGATAAAAGAACCTATTTCTGGATATATTGGAACAGCAGGGATGTTAATTACGGCATTAATATCATTCTATACGTCATTTCAATATTTTTTCAATTACGGAAAAGTTGATGGAGTATATCAAAAAATATACGCATATAATACTCTTTGGGTCAACTTTACTGAGACTCTTCATATTGATATGGGGGTTTTATTAGATCCAATTTCTGCCGTTATGCTTATTGTAGTTCCTTTAATTTCTTTAATGGTTCATTTCTATAGTATTGGCTATATGAAAAAAGAACCAGGATTTACAAGATTCTTTGCATACCTTTCATTATTTACATTCTCAATGTTAGGGTTAGTTCTTGCTACAAACCTTTTTCAAATTTATATTTTTTGGGAAATGGTAGGAGTATCATCTTATTTGCTTATTGGATATTATTTTGAGAAACCATCTGCAATTCTTGCAGCAAAGAAAGCTTTTATTGTAACACGTTTTGCCGATTTTGGTTTTCTTGTAGGTATTTTAATTGTTAGTTTTTATGCTAAAACATTTGATTTTAAGATACTTACAGATTTAGATTTTATAAATAACTTACAACTGCAAACAGGTCTTTTCATGGGCTTGTCCGTGATAACTTGGGCATTAATTTTAATTTTTATAGGAGGTGCAGGTAAATCTGCAATGTTCCCTCTTCACATATGGTTACCAGATGCAATGGAAGGGCCTACTCCCGTTTCAGCATTAATTCATGCAGCAACAATGGTTGTAGCCGGAGTTTTCCTTGTTGCAAGATTATTCCCAATGTTCTTTTTCTTTGATGACGGAATTGCTTTGGATGTAGTTGCATGGGTTGGTGCATTTACGACACTTTTTGCAGCAATAATTGCAATAACGCAATATGACATAAAACGTGTTTTGGCATTTTCTACAATGTCGCAAATTGGATATATGATGCTTGCACTTGGTGTTTCCGGATATAGCGGACACGAAGGATTAGGTTTTATGGCAAGTATGTTCCATTTATTCACTCATGCAATGTTTAAAGCACTTTTATTTTTAGGAGCAGGAGCCATAATACATGCTGTTCATAGCAATTATATGCAAGACATGGGAGGATTAAGAAAGTATATGCCAATTACACATATTACATTTTTACTTGCTGCATTAGCAATTTCAGGAATACCTCCATTTGCTGGTTTTTTCAGCAAAGATGAAATTCTTGCAGCTGCATTTGAGCATAATATGCCTGTTTTTATTATAGGATTCATAGTTGCAGGAATGACAGCTTTCTATATGTTCAGACTTTATTTTAGAATATTCTGGTGGACTAATCCCGAATATAAACATACACCACATGAAGCACCAAAGTTTATGACTATTCCTTTAATAATTCTAGCTTTAATGACTGTTGGTTCAGGATTTATACCTTTTGATAAACTTGTTTCTGCAGATAGTACTCCATTTCATTCTCATATAGATTGGAGTATTGCTAGTGCATCCATTGCAATTGGTGTTATAGGAATTCTTTTCGCAATGTTATTCTACAAAAAAGAAAATGATTTATCAAAACGTTTTACAATTGCTTTTGGAAGTCTTCATACATGGGCATATAACAAATTTTATATTGATGAAGTTTACAATTTTGTAACTAAAACAATTATTTTTAAATATATATCAGGCTCTTTTGCTTGGTTCGACAAAAAAGTAGTTGACGGTTCAATGAATGGAATTGGAAACTCAACAGTTTGGATAAGTTCAAAAATAAAAGGGTTACAATCTGGTAGAGTTCAAGATTATGCAATGTTTTTTATCTCAGGTGTTTTAATGATAATAATGATTGTTTGGTTATTCCTTAATTAAAAAATAGAAAGAAATTATGATAGATATTTTAACATTATTTGTAGTAGTTCCTGTCATTACAGTCTTTGGTTTAATGTTTGTAAAGGGCAAAAACAACTTTAGGCTTGTTGCATTAATTGGTTCTGTAATCCAAGCTTTAATGTCTTTTAATTTGATATATCAATTTCTTGCTGAAAGAACAGCAGGAAACAAAGCAATTATGCTTTTTACAAAAGACGTAATATGGTTTGAACCGATGAATATTCATTATTCTATTGGGGTTGATGGTATTTCAATATTAATGATTATGTTAACATCAATTATTGTTCTTACAGGTGTTTTTATTTCATGGAAAGTTGATGATTTACCAAAAGAATTTTTTGTTTCTTTAATTGTATTAGCATCAGGTGTTTACGGATTTTTTATTTCTGTAGATTTATTTACAATGTTTGTATTTTATGAAATTGCTGTAATTCCAATGTATTTGCTTATAGGAATTTGGGGAACAGGACCAAGAGAATATGCAGCAATGAAATTAACTTTGATGTTAATGGGAGCATCTGCATTATTGCTTGTTGGTATTCTTGGGGTTTATTTTAATTCAAACGCAGATGGAGGAGCATTAACATTTAATTTATTTGAGATTGGAAAAGTTAGTATTCCAGAATCTGCACAAATTGTGTTTTTCCCTTTCTTGTTTATTGGCTTTGCAGTTATTGGCGCATTTTTTCCTTTTCATACTTGGTCGCCCGATGGTCATGCTTCTGCTCCAACTGCAGTATCTATGCTTCATGCAGGAGTTCTAATGAAGCTAGGAGGTTATGGTATTTTTAGGTTTGCAATGTATGTAATGCCTCTTGGTGCACATTATTGGGCTGATATTTTTATGGTATTTGCAGTAATAGGAGTTTTCTATGGAGCTTTGGCAGCAATAAAACAAACAGATTTAAAATATATAAACGCCTATTCATCAGTAAGCCATTTGAGTTTGGTATTATTAGCTTTATTAATGATGAATGAAATTTCATGGAAAGGTGCAATGTTGCAATCATTATCTCATGGATTTATTACAGCACTTTTCTTTGCACTTATTGGAATAATTTACGGCAGAACTCATACTAGAATTGTAACAAAAATGAGTGGTTTGCTAAATGTTATTCCTGTTGCAGGTGCGTTATACGTAATTGCCGGTATGGCAAATTTAGGATTACCGGGCTTTTCTGGCTTTGTGGCAGAAATGAATATTTTTGTAGGAGCATTTCAACATGCCGATACATTTCATAGAATAATAACTATTCTAGCAGTTTCGTCAATTGTAGTAACTGCTGTTTATATTCTAAGAGTTGTAGGAATGATATTAATGGGGCCCACAACACCCGAATTTACAAATTTACCAAAAATTGCCTGGTATGAAAAAACAGGAACATATATTCTTGTGTTATTCATTACATTAATAGGTATTTTTCCGTTTTGGTGGGGTGGAATTATTTCGGAGAGTGTAACTCCTTTTATTGAAAAATTAATAAACTAAAAAAAAAATCTTTTTAAGATATGAATTTGAATAATATGTTATTAATGAGACATGAATTAGTATTGACACTTGTTATACTAATTCTTCTTATCGCCGATATTTTTGTAAGTGATAAGAATAAAAAAACAGTTAGTTATATTGCAGTAGGTTTATTTGCAATTCATACTTTAATTGGTTTTATTCCTTTGAAAGAAGGTGTTCTTTTTGGAGGAATGTTTGTTAGTAATCCATTAGTTTATGGATTTAAAAACATTTTAAATATTGGAGTGCTTCTTATAATACTTTTAGCTGTTTCATGGCTCAATAAAAAGAGTTTGAAAAATGGAAAAATTGGTGAGTTTTATATTTTAATATTCGCTTCTCTTTTAGGAATGTTTTTTTTAATTTCTTCTCGGAATTTCTTAATGCTTTATTTATCTTTAGAACTTTCTACTTTACCTGTTGCTGCACTTGCTTCATATGATATTTATAACAGAAAATCATCAGAAGCAGGTATTAAGTTGATTCTTTCTGCTGCAATATCATCTGGAATTTTATTATTCGGAATGTCATTACTTTATGCTGTTGGCGGTAGTCTTTATTTTAATAACTTAACTGGTAATATTGGTGTTTCATACCTTTCAATTGCTGGTTTAGTAATGTTTTTTGCTGGTTTGGCATTTAAAATTTCATTAGTTCCTTTCCATTTCTGGACAGCAGATGTATATGAAGGAGCTCCAACACCTGTTGCAAATTACTTATCGGTAATTTCAAAAGCAGCAGCTGTTTTTATTTTAATGGTAACTTTATTTATAACTCTAAGAGAATTAAAAGAAATTTGGGTTCCAATATTATATGGAGTTTCTATACTTACAATGTTTGTGGGAAACTTTTTTGCACTTCGCCAAAAGAATCTTAAACGTTTTTTGGCATTTTCATCAGTTGCACAAGCTGGTTTTATTATGATGGGAATGGTATCTGCTGATGATCTTGCAGTTTCAACAGTAATTTATTTTATGGCAATTTATATTTTCTCGAATATTGGAGCTTTTGGAGTTGTTCAAATTATTTCATTAGTGAGTGGAAAAGAAAATATTGACGATTATAATGGATTATACAGAACAAATCCGATGTTGAGTCTTACATTAATGATTGCTTTATTTTCATTAGCTGGTATTCCTCCTATTGCAGGATTTTTTGGTAAGTTTTTCTTATATATGCCTGCTGCAAGTCAGGGTTTCTACATTCTAATATTTATAGCTGTTGTGAATGTAACAATTTCATTATATTATTATTTATTGGTAATTAGAGCAGCATTCCTCAGAAGAAGTGAAACTCCTATACCCTACTTTAAAAGTGATATTTTCACAAGAATAGGATTGTTATTAGTAGTAATTGCATTGTTTGTTTTAGGTATTTACAGTCCGTTCTATGATTATATTCACTCTATAACTAACATCTTAAATATTTAGATTATGAGCATGCCAATTAAACATTTAACCGGAAAAATAGGAGACAAACTTTTAACATTTGTTGAGAAAGAAGCTTCTGAAGAAAGAAAGAATTTTCTAAAAGGCTTATTAGAATTTAATGGTTTTGAAGTTATTATAGAAGAAAATACTGCAAAAGAAGGAGAAAATACATCCTATATTGTTGCTGTTACAGATTTAATATTTAATCCTGTTATTTGGGTGTATGATAGGAATTTAAAAACACCTGAAGGAAACATTGTTAATGAAGATTATTGGATGCAAATAAACCAAGATTTTAAACCGCAATATTACGAAAGGTAATAATTTTTTTAAATTTAGGCAAATCTTATATTTCCTGAAAGTCTATAATAAAATAAAGCTCCGTATTAAAAAATACGGAGTTTTTTAGATTATTTGCATTTACAAGCAATTTATTTTAAAATTAATTTAATTGTTTCAGCAAAATTATTGCTTTTTAAAGTAATGAAATAAATTCCTTTTGAATAGTTTTGAAAGTTGTATGTGCTTTGTTTTATGTTTTGTTTGTTATATAAAATTTTACCTGCAATATCAGTAATTATAATATTAGCATTAGAAATATCCTTTAATTCTACATAAAAATCTCCATTAGATGGATTTGGATATACTTTAAATGATTTTGTCTTATTTTTTGTAATTATGGAAGGTTCCGGTAAAACAGATGAAATTGAAAAATCATCGAAATAGAAACCATCCGCTGTAACTCCTCCATCACTATGCAATTCAAACCTAAATTTAATAGATTGATTTATGTATGGATTTAAATCAACATAATTTTCTATCCAAGAACTACTTGCATCAAAAAGAGGTTCTCCGGTTGGCTGAAAACTTCCTGTTCCTATGTTTGTATGATTTGTTGTTACAGGAACCCATGTTGATCCATTATTAGTTGAAATTAATAATTGAACATAGTCCCAATTATTTTCGATACTCCATTTTGCAAAAAAACTTAATTGAGGGTTTTGAACGTCTGTTAAATCAATAGGATTAGTTAAAGTTATTGAGCTATTTGTATTATCAGAATAATTTCCTCCTTCTGAATCTGTTATAGAATTATTAGGAGAATTATATGTAGCATCTGTTACAGTCCAATTTGTACTTGTCCAATTATTCAAATCGTCTCCTGAATCTTCAATAATAATTTCAGTTTCAAAATATGATTTTGTAAATTCTTTACTTACAGAATAGTTTCCGGAAGTAACAGTTACAGTATAAGAAAACTCATCACCATATGAAATATCGTTACTTAAGCTATAAGAAATAGAATCTGTTTTATCTTCTAATGCAGAAGCTAAATTAATGTTTAACGCATTTCCAACTGATGAAAAAACAGAATTGTCAGGTGTTATGGCTAAAGTATATTCTCCGTCTCCTGAAAGTCCCATTCTTTTTAAGTTAAATTTTAAATAACCTGTTTTATTAATATAATTTGGTGACTTGTCAGTTAATTCAGCAAAAGAAGTTGCAAATCTTGCAAGATATAAATTAGATAAATAACTTTCTTCGCAAAGAGGTATTATTCTACTTTGTGAAGGCCAAAATCCATCTGTACCTCCTCCTGTTTCTTGTGTATATGCCATAATTTTTGGTTTGGAAACTTGCTCTCCGTACATCCAATCATTTGCATCTCCATTAACAACATATAGTATCTCCCACCCTTGTCCTACTGTGTAGCCATTTTCTGATGCCATAAAGTTTGCAGAAGTTCTTAAGAAATCGTCATCAGGTGCATGTAATCCTTCTTGATATCCCCAGGGAATAATAATTAAGTTGCTGTATGTATGATGATTATGGGCTAACAAAAATTCATGTTCATTTGTAAAGTTTCTGATAATTTGGGTTTCCGGTTCAGAGAAGGCAGAAGTTCCTCTATATGTTTGGCTTGTTTCATCTGGTGAAGACCCTGCGTTGTCAAAGCCCCAATTATATCCAAAATTTCTGTTTAGGTCAACTCCATCATAATATTCATTAAAACCACCACCACCATTATTATCTCTTTTATTTTTTCTCCACATTCCTCCTCCACTAGGGTCTGTTGTATGGTTATATTCATAACTGTCAGGGTTAATTACAGGAACAAAATACATTTGAAGATTATCTACAAGATATGTTATTTCATCATTAGTTCCGTAGTTTTCAAGAAGATACCACATATACCATATTAGTTGTTGCATAGATTCGGGTTCTCTTGCATGAATTAATGAGGTGTATAAAACTTCGGGTTCGTCTTCGTTTACATTAGGGTTATCTGAAATTTTTATTGCATATATATATCTGCCCTCAATTGTTTGAGTGTTTCCTATTGTAAATTTTGCAGTAATTAAATTAGGATATTGTGTTGTCATATCATCTAATTCAGCCATAACTTCATCAAGAGTTAAAAAACCTCCCATTGAGCCAAAGTTAAAGTTTACAGGAGTTTCATAATTAATTCCTTTTAATGATGATTTATTTTTTAATGCAGATTTTTCATATCTTTCTCTATAAAATTTTGACATATCATTTATCAAAACTTCGTATTTTATGTTATTGTCAGATAGTTTTTTTATTTCATTTTCGGAAAGTTCCATATCAATAAAAATTCCCGGTTTGCCGGATATATTTTCTAAATCTATTCCTAGTTGCTTAATTTTTGTAGTTTCTTGCTTGTCTGCAAAAACTCTAACTTTTGAATACTTTTGTTGTGCATTAAGCTGTATTCCAATGAAAATTGATAATAGAAATGCGATTGTTTTTAGTTTCATGTATAATTATTTAATTAAGTGATATTGAATAAGTTGTGTTAATATTGGTATTTAAAAAAATTATGTTGTTCTGCACACATAAATACTTCCACTTTTTTGTTGGAAATCATAAAAGAAGATAAAAAATACTAATTTGGTTGCATTTTTTAGTTATGTTTGTATGTTTCAGGATTGTTTTTGAAATCTTCGGGGTCTAAAATATTTTTGCTTTTTTCTAAGGTTTTTTTCAATCTTTCAGATGCTTTTTTGTCAAGTTCTTCAGCGTTTAGAGGATTTCCCTTTTTGTATATTATAACATCAATTTCTTTGCCTTCTTCATCATAAAAGGTCCATGTTCCTTCTTTTTTGTCTTTAATATATTTACCTCTAACTTCTACTTTTCCATTTTTATAAAATCGTAATAAAGGACCATCCATTAAGTCATTTTTTACAAATGCTTTTAAATGAGTATCTCCATTCTTAAAAAATTTCATCCAAACTCCTTCCTGAACCCCTTTTATATATTTCTTTTTGTCAAAAACTTGCCCATTATCATGGTATGCATATTGAAAGCCGTGAAGTTTTCCGTCTAAATAGTTTTCTTCTCTAATTTTTATACCTTTTTTATAATATATCCATTTTCCGGTTTTAATTTTTCCTGTGTAACTTCCTTCTGATATTTTTTCTCCTTTATCATTATAAAATATTGCACTTGCATTTTCTCCATTTTCATCATAAATTAATAAAGATGCTAATTTTGAATTTTCATGAAATCTTTTAAACTCTCCTACCGGCTTATCGTCTTTAAAAAAAACTTCGTATGCAATTACTCCACTTTTATATACTTTCATCCATTTTCCTTGCCTTAACCCGTTTTTATCTATCTGATTAATTTCCCCTTTTTCTGTAAGTTTTATAATCTCAGCATCTGGTTTTGCTTTTATCTGCAAAACAACTTCTTTATATTGAGGCAATGTGTCATTATAAATCTTTGCCAAATAGTCGTAGTAGAATTTTGATTTCTTTTTATTTGCTTGATAATAGTTAAAAGCATATTTCTTTAAAATATTATGAAAACTTGTAATTTCTTTCTTAAATTTATCTTCAAACTCAATGTAACCTTCTTTTTTTCTACCTTTATAAATATTCTTTGATATTTCTTTAACTGCTTTTATATCAGCTTGGTTATTGTATTGTTGAAAGTAGGACATTGCAAGATAATAATAAGGTGCGGCAAGTTCATTGTTATTTTGAATGTAGGCTATAGATTTAGCAATACATTTTTCGTAATTGCTTTTATTATAGCTTGAAGCAATTTTATTAATCTTTTTATTTTGTGAAAAAGTTAAAATTGAAAATGTTGTAAATGTTATAAGAAAAAATAAGTTTTTCATGTGTCTAAATTTTTCTAATTAATTGATACTATATAAGTTGTTTGTATTTTTATTGTTGGTAATATTTATTTTGCTCTGTGCATAGGAATAGGTCATGTCCTTTGGTGTCAAAATTCTTGTCGTGAGTGTTTTGCTTTGTAGAGCCTTAGGGTTCATGAGTTTAGTATTGTATAATTAATTGATGTTAAGTAATTTACTGAAATGTTTAACAAAAAATATATATATTATTTAACAAAATTAATAAAATTTTATTGTGATAACTATTTAGGTAAAAATTATTTTTTTATAATTTTGAAAAGTATAAATTATTCCGGTTTATATTCTCCAAAAGATTTATCAGAATAAAATATAACAATTTTTTCAACTTCTTTAATTGAAATATTAAGCTCTTCAGAAGACTTTATATCAATCTTTTCAGATGATTTTTCTAAAATTTCATTAGAAAGTGAGTTATCTTTAATTTTTTCGTTACTACTTTCTTCAATTTTATTGGGCTCAGGTATATAATTCTCTGAAAAAAGATTCCCTTGTTTTTCAGTAAAATTACCTTTTTTCATTGATCCTCTTCCAAATAGGAGCCATTCAGCATTTATATAATCAAAATTTTTTAAGATTTTTTGAACTATTTCTAAACTTGGTTTATTTCTTCCATTAATTATATGCGAAATCCCTGAGCGTTGAAAATCTAATATTTCAGCAAACTTACTAAATGAAATATTTTCTGTTTCTACAATTTTTTTTATTCTATCTTTCATAAGTGTTACAAATGTAAATATTTAATTATTAAAAGGTTTTACTTTTACCTTGTTACAAATGTAACACTAGCAATACCTTTAATTTTAACAACTTCAAATATATAATAAATATTTTAATTATCCATAAATAAAATGAAATATGATATATTACATTTGTAAACACCTGTGTATTTTTACAATTTTCTTTGCGTTTACTTTTGTAAACAACTGTAATCAGCTAATATTTAACATATTAATTGTGTTTGTATAATAATGTAACAGTGTATTGATTTTATATAGTTTAATTTTTGCTAGAAATAAACGATAATATCTATTAACTTATAATTTATATAAGTATTGTATTTGACTGTTTTATAACGGATTATATTATATTTCTTATTGTATTTTAATGTTTTTCAGATATTTTTCAATAAAAAAGTAAAGTTATACTTTATAAAAATTATGTAAATAACTGATTATAATCATTTTAAAATTTTTAAAAGATTTTTGAAATAGTGCTGAAATTGTAAATTTACCTTACCTGTTACATTTGTAAACATTTAATATCTAGTATTAAAAACTCTTGAAACTATATTTTTTTATTTTTTTTTGTATATTTGGTAACTTATTTAACCTAAGAGATTGAAAAAAATAATTTTAAGTATAGTAATAGCAATAATTCTATTGCCTTCAAATAGCATTGCTCAATGCGAAGAAAGAAAGGAGGTCTTTGTCTTTAAATGTGCTCAATTTTTTGGTGATAGTATTATATTTCTTAATGATTTTAAGGTAAATAACCCAAAAAGAAAAGTTAAAGAAGATTCTAATGGCAAAGAATGGGATATTTATTTAATGAAGAATACCGAATATAGATTTGCAATGTGCTGTAAATCTCTTTCTAAGATTTCCATGAAATTGTATTGCGATTCTATTTCTGAAAATAATCCACTCCTAAGTACTTATATGAATGGAAAAAATCAACGCTACTTTGATTTTATTTGTATGAAGTCTGCTTTGTATAAAGTTTCTATTAGATTCAAAAAAGAAAATGTTCTTAATAAAGAATTAGATGCTATGGGAATAGTAGGTTTTATTAAGAAAATAGAATGATATTATTTTTCTTTAAGATAAGTATAGGTATCAACTTGTGCTCTATATTTTTTTGAATTATTTTTTCTTTCTTTCTTTATATTATTAATATTTTCATCTAAGAATTTAGCTTTTGTATTATCTCTTAATTGAATATGTAGGATGTCAATAATTTCATTAATTAATTCTTTATCATAAATAGGAACCATCATTTCTACTCTTCTCCTCAAATTTCTAGTAAGTAAATCGGAAGAGGAAATATACACTTCCCATTCTCCTGAATTATAAAATGCATAAATTCGTGAGTGTTCTAAATATCTGTCAATAATTCTTGTTATTTTTATGTTTTTACTGTATGGCATTCTTGGTTTTAGTTTGCAAATACCTCTTACAATTAGTTCGATGTCAACATTTTCAGATGAAGCCTGGTATAGGTAATCAATCATTTCTTTATCTCCAATACCATTCATTTTTAATATTAAATGAGCTTTTTTTCCTTGTTTTGAATTTTTAATTTCTCTATCAATTTTTTCTTTAAAAACATCTATCATATTAAATCTTGGAACTAAAATATTTTTAAATTCAAAAGTTTCAAGAGGAGTTTCTAAATACAAAAATATTTTTTTAATATCTTTAATAATTCTTTTTTCAGAAGTAAAAAAACCTTCATCAGCATATTGCTTGGCAGTTTTTTCGTTAAAATTTCCGGTGCCTGTAAAAACATATGATTTTTCTTTATCAGATACTTTTCTTGTAACTAAAGCAACTTTTGCATGAACTTTTAATCCAGGAATTCCTGCAATAATATGTATTCCAGCTTTTTTCATTTTGTCTGCAAATTTTATATTGCTTGCTTCATCAAATCTTGCTCTTAATTCTACATATACAGTTACATCTTTGCCATTTTCGGCAGCTGCAATTAACGCATTAACTATTGCAGAATTTGTTGCAACTCTGTATTGTGTTGTTTTTATTTCAATTACGTATGGATCTATTGCTGCTTCATTAAAAAATTTAAGCACATAATTATAAGTATGATATGGAAAATGAAGCAGAATATCATGTTTATCTATTGCTGAGAAAATAGAATCATATTGTTCAAAAATTGGATGTTTTAAAGATTTTACCGGTTCAAGTTCAAATTTTGGACTAAATGGGTTTTTAAATGTAAAGAAATCACTAAAATTCAGATACTTTCCAACAGAAAAAAAGTCTTCTTCAGTTAAATTAAATGCTAATTTTAATACTTCAGATAAATCGTCGGGCATAGTTCTATCATACGAAAATCTTGCAGGAAATCCTGTTTTTCTTTTTTTTAAATTCTTTCTTAATTTACTTAAAATGTCTCCTGAAAACTCATCTTCTATCATTAAATCAGCATTCCTAGAAAGTTTTATGCTATATGATGATAAAATATTATATCCAGGAAAAATATTAGTTAAATGTTGCCTAATCATATCTTCAAGGAAAATAACAAAATATTTTCCTTTATAGTCTGGAAGTTGGATAAAGCGTCCTAAAGTATTTGTTGGCACTTGAATTACTGCATATCTTGGTTTAATATTATGAGGTCTATCTTTTCTCTGCATTTTTATTGCAAGATATATTACATTATCTTTTAAAAATGACATAACTGCACCTGAACTAGATAATAATACGGGTTGAATTTCCGGAAACAGCTCATTTGAGAAGTATTCTTTTATAAAATATATATGTTTATCTTCAAGTTTTTGGTTGTTAAAAATTAATATTCCGGATTCTTCTAATTCCGGAATTATTTGGTTATAATATTCATTTTCATAATCAATTTGTTGTTTTAAAACTTCTTCTTTTATATTTTCTAAAACTTTTTTAGGCTTATAATCTAAATTTTTTATATTTTTCTTTTTTAAACCAATTAAGCTTCGTTGGTTTGCTACTCGTACACGATAAAATTCATCTAAGTTTGAAGAATATATTGCTAAAAATTTGATACGTTCAAATAATGGTAGTTCTTTATCTTTAATCTGTTCTAAAACTAGTCTGTTAAAGGATAACCAGCTTAATTCTCTGTCGTGATATTTATATTCTTCGCTCATTTTATATTTTTAATGTTGCAAAGATAATTCTTTTTAATAAAAATATACTATTGAAAATTGATACTGAGATTTGTAAGTATTATATAATAAATAATGAAGTTTGCTATTACATAACATAAATAAAAAATAAAAGGTAATTGTTTATTATTAAAAGTATGTAAATTTTATTATTTTATTATGCTTTAATAATTTACTTAATGCTTTTACCTAAGAATTTTACGAACAAAAGCAACTGTAAAATATGACATTAAAAACAAACCTACAAAACCCTCAATTGATGAAATCCATCTGGAAATTCCATCTGGATAATAATCTCCGTAACCTATTGTTAGAAAGGTTATTGCACTATGATAAAATGCTTTGCCTATTGGATTTAAAACTTTTGGGTCGTCTGGTGGAAAGAGTGAAGATACTATGTGTACGTCGCCAAATTTTGCTAACATAATATACATAAATGTAAAAAGAAGATATGTTACCAGCATAGTAAAAAGAACTCGCAAGGGATCTGTTGCAAATTTGCCCATCTTGTCAAAGATTAACCATTTGAAAACGTACTTTACATATGCTAGTATTTTCTGATTTTTATTTATATCTTCTTCTAAGTGAGCATTTGCTTCTGTTCTTTTAAATTCAACATATGCTTCATCTTCATAGGAATATTGCCCGATTAAATTGTAATTTTCTTTTAAAATTCTAAATTGTTCTTCCTTACTTTTTATTGTAGTATTTTGACTATATATTAATTCTTTAACATTTGTTCTTCGCCAGTCTATATATATTCTTCCAAGTAGTCTCATTCCTGAAAAATCTATCGCTTCAATTTTTGGGTCA
This sequence comes from uncultured Chlorobiota bacterium, assembly GCA_947311255.1. Classification (GTDB taxonomy): domain Bacteria; phylum Bacteroidota; class Bacteroidia; order Bacteroidales; family JAADGE01; genus JAADGE01. Next base: position 23,639 of record CAMZKL010000073.1, read on the forward strand.
AAATCAGGAGGGTTAATATCAAGTATATATTTTACAACAGTATGAGAAAGGTCAAGTGTTTTACATTCAGATACTTGTAAGTTGAAATAATTGTCTAACTGGGAGCTGCTTAAAGATAAAATTCTAAAACATGACTTGTGGAAAGATATTTTTCCTATTCCAAAATCTACATTTATAATTTTAACATCTGCATTTTGAAAATTTGCTTCTTTAAAATTAAATTCTCCTTTTCCAAAAACAGAGTCTTTAATAATTAGTTCGCCCGACAGAGTTGTTCCTTCAAAATTAATATCTCCATCACCAAAATATGTTTTATTAAAGCTTACTTTTCCTTCTCCAAAATCAGCGGCTTTTAAGTTAATTCCTCCATTTATAAATTTTGTTCTATCAAATTGAATATTTCCTTTTCCAAATTCGCAAAAATGGAAGTCACAAGTCCCTTGTCCGAAAATAGATAATCTGAATGAAACTGTTCCATTAGCAAAATTTGTATTTTTAAAATATATATTTCCGTTACCAAAATTTGTGTTTATAAATGATTTTTTACCTTTCCCAAACTCTACACTAGTAAAGCTAACTTTACCATTTTGAAAATCGGCGGACCTAAAAGATACATCTCCATCTCCAAATATTGCTTTTTCAAAAGAGGTTTCATCTTTTCCAAATTTAACTCTTGAAAAATCAACTTTTCCTTTTCCAAAATTTGCAACTTTAAATGAATTACTTCCGGAACTAAAATTAGTATCGGTAAAAAGCACATCTCCTGAATTAAAATCTACATTTATAAATAGTACTTTACCGTGTTGAAATTCAATGTTTTGAAAATCTTTATGTCCATCTGAGAAAATTGCATTTTTAAATGTTACATTTCCTTCTGAGAATGAACTTTTGGAGAAGTTGACGTTTTTGCATCTAAAAAGAGTATCACTAAAGTCTGTTTCTTCTGCAAAAAACGAAGAGTTTGAGAAGTCTATGGTATTACAGCAAAAAATTGTATTCTTAAAATTTATTTTCTTACTCTCAAAAAGAACATTTGAGAAATCAAGGTTTTCATTTTTATTATAGAATATTGAATTTGAGGCAGAAAAATTTGAAAGGATTATTTTTTTTTCTAAAATTTTAGATTTTAAAAAATTAAGATTATAGTGTTCTATTAAACAATAATCTAATTGTAGTTCGTTATTGGAAGTAATGTAATCTTCAATATATTCATTATCTGCGAAACCTTTTTTTTCTTCTGATAGTAGTTTTTTTTTTGAAGAAAAATATTTAATAATTGCTGTTTTTGGATAAATAAAATCCTTATATTCATATTTATCATTAATTATATCTACCTCAAAATAAGAAAACAGCCTTTGCATACAAAGTTTAAAATTAAATTATGCTTGATTATCAATTTCTTCTTCGTCTTCCATTAGCTCAATTATTTCAATATCTAATTCAATAAGTTCTTTGAATTTTCTACCATCATTAAGCATTGAAATATCACCGGTATTATAATGCCATTTAACTTCAACTTTATTATTTTTAGAAATTTCTTCAAGAATTAAAAGTACCTTAACTAGTTGTCTGTCAGTAGCAGTATTATAATAGTCAAACTGAAAAATTACAGTTGTTTTTTCTGCTGGGTGTTTTTTATACAAGTTTAACCAGTCAACAACAGGTTTAAAAAAACTAACTGCATTTTCAGGAATTGATTTTCCTTTAAAGCTAATAATACCTTTTCTAGAATCAAGAGATATTTCAGGAGTATCGTCCTGCTCTTGAATTATGTAGTTTCCTAATCCGTCTTTCATTTTGTTTGTATATATTTTTAATTTAAAAAATGAAAATTCTTCATCTATCTTATAAAAATCATAAATAAATGGTGTTTTGCTTTTTAACTTAATATCAAGTAAACCCAAACCGGGGTTTTCATCTGATGATTTTTTATTGATATTTAATAAAGTTTCATTATAAGCAACTTCTTGTTCTTTTTCAGTTAAACTATTTGTATATTCTAGTCTGTCTTTAAAATCATCAATTTTTGAATTAAGAATATAGTTACCCGAAGTAAATATTAGTTTATCAGAAGTTTCGCGTATAAAAAATATTGCATGCTTTCCTTTTACTTTATTGAAAATATATTCATCTGCATGATTTACAATATTTTGCAAAACTTCAACCATAATATTAAAAACTTTCATTTTTAAAATTACAGTTCCTTGAAGTTGATATTCTGTAATAGCTAGTAAACTAACTAAAGTTTCCTGAGTGAAAGCACCAATAAAATTTAGAAGAATATTCTGCTTTTCTAATAACTTATGCCTCTGAATAATTCTATTTATTGATTCATTTCCATTATCTTTTGATTCGATTCCGGTGTCAAGAATTTTAGTGTGCATATAAAAGAAGGAATATATTTCATTTATTTCACTAAATTTATATACTAATTTACATCCTGATTTACGAGCAATTTCAATTAATCCAAGCCCTGCACCACCCTTGTCAGAATATGCACCTTCATCTAATATTTCTAATGAGTATTCTTTTAATTCTTGTTTACTTAGGCTGTTAATTTTGTCTATTTGTGCCTTAATATTTTTTTTATTCTCTTTTTTTATTAAATTACCTGTTGTTATATAATAACCATCAGGTTTATACTCAACAGCAAATAGACCTGGAAATCCAACTTCTTCTTCAAATTGATTTGAACTTTGGTGTCTTGTTATATTTTGCAAACCTTCAACAATTATAAAAAAAACTCTTTTTCTTATTTTCTTTTCAACATTTTCATTTTGAAGATTTGATTCTGTAAGAGAAAGGATGGTATCTGTTATTTTTGTAGTGAAACTTCCTCTATAGGTGTATTCCATAATACTTCCTTGCATACTTTTAAAAAGATTAAAAGCAAAGTTATTATTTTTTTCTATAAAGGAAATATCCATTGGTTACTCTAATATTTAACAATATTAATTTAACAAAAATATAATTTTTTTTTAATAAACGAAAGAAATTGAAAGTATTAATTAATTGTTGAAAAATTTCATAAGATACTGATTATTTATTGGTTAGTCTATATGTTCAGTTTCAATAATTAGTGCTGAAATTGTTTTTTTACTATTTTTTACACTAAACGACGGATTTTGTTGACGAAAGGATATATTTGCTCCGTGAACTAACTTGTCTTTTAAAACTTTTTGTATTCTGACTTTGAAAGAACCTGAGGAATTTTCAATTTTTTGTTTAATTTCTTCAATATTTAATTTTTCTTTCGAATATAAAACACACAAATAATCTTTGCCAATTGTGTTATCTGTTTGTATAAAATGTTCTTCATCCGGAATTGCTATTCTGTTATTAGAATAATTTAATGCAGGAGAAATGCCTGGTTTGTGTGGAAATATTGTAAAAGTTTTCCCGGTAGCATCAAAACCAAAGGCATAAACAAACGCTGGTTCCGAATTAGAAATATATAATCTAAATTTGGTTCCAGACCGATAGGCTTCAACAGTTTTGTAAATTCCATTATAATAAGTAGCTTTACTTTCAACACCATCGGATTTAACAAACTTTACACTTCCCGAAAAACTATACTTCTTTTCAATTTTATTACTTTTAAATTTTATCATTTCATAAGCATATTTTACAAAATCATGAAAATCTGCATATTTTACCCAAATAAAACCTTCATTTCCCCATTTAGTTCCCCAACTATTAATTATTTCAAAAGCTCCTCCATATTTTGAATCATCATATCCAATAACGCACATTGCGTGTCCGCCATATATTAGCTTACTACTTTCAGTAGGTTTCCATACACCAAAGGCAGTGTTAAAAGAGGGAGGAACATTCATTCCAATTATAACAGGATTATTTTCTGATAAACTTTTCTTTACAGCTTTAATTTTAAAATCTTTTGAATCAAACATACTGAATATTTTTGCATAATCAGTTATCTTATATTGTTTAGCTTTTGCAAAAACATCAGCAGGAAGATAAGAAGGGCAATTAGCTTCTGACATATCAGAAAATTTACAAACTCCTTTTGTTTTCATTATGTCCAAAGCATTTTTTATTGAAGATCCTAGTTTGCAATAAGTATCTGTTGAAGATTTTATTTGTTTATAAATAAAGCCAGGTGAAAAAGTATTTGCAGTTGTTTTAATTAAGTCTGTTCTTTTTTTATTTATTGACTCAAGAATTGTCATACCGGCATATGCCGAAGACCATCCAACACAAGTTCCATATTGCCCCTGACTATTTGGAATTGGAGCATATTTTTTCAGAGAATATGATTTTGGAAGCTCTGAATAAAGACTTCTAGTTAAATTTGCTTTTTTCTTTACTGTTTTATATTCTGCATCATTAAAATTTAAACCAAATCCGTGTTCTTGCGAAAGAATTAAACTAAATGTAAAAATTAATGATATAAGTAATAAAAAATGTTTTTTCATGTGTCTAAAATTTTATAATTAATTGATATTGAGCAAATTGATTGTGTTCTTTTATTTATAAAAATTGTTTTGCTCTGCACATAGGAACACTTGCTTTCTTTTGCACGTAATCATGGTGCTGAATTATAGTCATGTCCTTGCGTGTCAAAATCTTTGTTGTGAGTGTTTCATTTTCTTTGTTTGAGCTTCGTAAATAATATTTTTAAAGAGATATAAACTTTATTAAGTTCTATAATACAAATATATAAAAGTCATTGCTACAAAACAATTTATTTTGACAAACTATATATTTATAAAATTTAATCTGTATTATTAAGTTACACATTAGAAAAGTTCATTAAATTCAATTATTATATATTTAAAGTATTCATTAACAATAGAATATGTAAAATATGAGTAGATGAATAATCCAATTTAATTTTCAAAATACATTTCATGTTTGATTATTATCATTTTCTGAATCTAATTTTTGTTTTAATTTTGAAGAAAATACGAAATAATGCACGAAATGTCAATTGTAGTAAGTATTGTTGAAATTGCTGAAAGTGAAGCAAAAAAAGCAAATGCTGAAAAAATTACAGAAATGGAATTAGATATAGGCACAGTTTCAGGTATTGAAATTGATGCTTTAAATTTTGCTTTCGATAGCATAAAGCATAAAACTATGTTGAAAGATGCAGAAATAAAGATAAATATTATTGAAGCAAAATCTATTTGTGAAGATTGTAAGTATGAATTTAAAACAGAAAATGTTTACACTTTATGTCCTCAATGTGATTCATACAAAACAAGCATTTTGAAAGGAAAAGAAATGAAAGTAAAATCAATTACTACCAATTAATTTTTTAAAAATTTAAACTATGTGTATAACTTGTGGTTGCGAAGGAAATGAAAATGAAATAAAAATGACTGTGTTTGGAGAAAAAAGTGAAACAAAACATAATGAACACACTCATTCTCATGGGCATCATCATGAACATTCTCATTCGCATGAAATAAATTTAGAAACTAATATTTTAAATCAAAATAACTTGCTTGCTGAAAGAAACAGAGGATATTTTGAAGCAAAAAATATATTTTCTATAAATATGATGAGTTCTCCTGGCTCTGGAAAAACAACTTTACTTGAAAAAACAATAAATGATTTAAAAAATAAAGTTCAATTATATGTTATTGAAGGAGACCAGCAAACCATGAATGATGCTGAAAGAATTGCTAATGCAGGAGCACCTGTTATTCAGGTAAATACAGGAAATGGTTGTCATTTAGATGCAGATATGATTAATAAAGCCGTAAAAAAACTAAATGTTAAAAATGATTCAATTGTTTTTATTGAGAATGTTGGTAATTTGGTGTGCCCGTCTTTATTTGATTTGGGAGAATCTAAACGCCTTGTGATAATGAGCACTACCGAAGGCGAGGATAAACCAGTAAAATACCCAACAATTTTTGAAAATGCTGATATTTGTATCATTAATAAAATTGACCTTTTGCCCTATCTTAATTATGATATTGAAATTGCTAAAAATTATGCTTTAAGAGTAAATCATCATTTAGAATTTATTGAAGTTTCTGCAACTACCGGCGAAGGAATGGAAAAATGGTATGAAGCATTGTTAAAAATGCAAAAAACACAAGAGTGAAAAGATTATTCTCTAAATTTAAAAAGATATTTGCAGCTTCGATACTATTTGTTTTCATATTATTTATTGTTTCAGAAAACATAATTGGGCTTAATAAAAAGCTGTGTTTCAGTAATATAAATGATGTTCCATTTAATAAAGTTGGAATGGTGCTTGGCACATCAAAATATATAAGAAAGAAACTTAACTACTATTATAAATACAGAATTGAAGCAACAATTCAATTATACCAAAATAAAAAAATAAAGTATATTTTAGTAAGCGGAGATAATTCTGAAAGTAATTATAATGAGCCACAGACTTTTAAAAATGATTTAATTAAACTTGGAATTCCTGCTAGCAAAATTTATTTGGATTATGCAGGTTTCAGAACTTTTGATTCTGTAATAAGAAGTAAAGAAATTTTTGGACAAAAAAATATAACTTTTATTTCACAGCAGTTTCATAATGAAAGAGCAATTTTTATTGCAAAAAATAATGGAATTGAGGCCGTTGCCTTTAATGCAAAAGATTTACACGGAAAACTTGGTCTTAAGACCAGAATTAGAGAACGATTTGCCAGAATAAAAGCGATTCTTGATGTTTTTGTTTTAAAAACTAAACCTAAATTCTTAGGCGATAAAGTTGTTATTAAATAAATTTATGGAATTAATAAAAGACAAAGGACTATCATTATTACTAGAAGTTTTTAAATATTTTTTTTTTAGAAATTCAGGAGCATTTGCAACAACAAAACTAATTTCACAAATATCCAAAAAATCAATATCATTATAATCGTTTCCTAAACCAATAGTTTTTTTAAGACTGATATTCAACCTGTTGCAAAGCCAAATTAAAGAACTTCCTTTATTTACTCCTGTGGGATAAATCTCCATCCAAATAGATTTTCTATCAACAGGCGATGTTGCTCTTATGATACTAAATTCATTAAATTCAGTTTCTATTTGCTTAATAATAGCTGTATTTTTAGAAATGCAAATAAACCTTGTTGCTTCTTTAAAATTATCAAAATTAGAAAGCTCAGAAATATGTTTTTTATAGATTGCATTAAGTGTATTAAAATCTGTATTTTCTTTTGAAAATATTTTATATGTATATTTATGACTATAAGGAATTTTGTCTCTTATTTGAAAATCAAGTTTGAGCTCATTTAGTCTTTTTGCAATCTTTGTAACATCATTGCTATTAATAAATTTTAGGCTTATTAATTCTTTAGTTTTAAAATCTATTATTCCTGCACCTGCATCAAAAATTAAATAGTCAATAGGGAATTTATCATCAAAAACTTCGTAAAAACTAAATAATGACCTGCCTGTTGCAATTATTCTTGTAATATTATTCTTTCCTAAAATTTTTAATGTTCTTAAGTCATCTTTGCTCACTTCTTTGTTATCATTTATGAGGGTTCCATCTAGATCTATTATTATTGCTTTTGTTTTTCTCATTAAAATATTCTGAAGTGTAAAAAAAATATTCAAAGTTCCAAACTTGAAAAAGTTTGTTATTGCTAAACTTATAAATTATCAACATCATTCATTATCATCATAGCAAATTCTTCTGATTGTTTATAAGTTTTACTTTCTGCATAAATTCTAATAATAGGCTCGGTGTTGGATTTGCGAAGATGTACCCAGCCATCTTTAAAGTCTAATTTAACTCCATCAATGTCAGATATTTGCACATTTTCTTTGTTTTCATATTTTTTCTTAATTTCTTTCAAAATATTATCAACATCAGTTTCTGGTGTAAGTTGTATTTTGTTTTTTGAAATATAATAATTAGGATAAGTTGCCCTAAGTTTCGAGCAAGTTTTACACGATTTTGCAAGATGCGTTAAAAATAGTGCAATACCAATTAACGAATCTCGTCCATAATGAAGGGGCGGAAAAATTACTCCACCATTTCCCTCGCCACCAAAAACAGCATTTGTTTCTTTCATTTTTGCCACAACATTAACTTCGCCTACTGCTGATGCAGAATATTTGCCTCCATGTTTTTCAGTAACATCACGCAAAGCACGGCTCGATGATAAGTTTGAAACAGTATTTCCTCCACCGTTTTTTGCCAAAATATAATCAGCAATAGCAACAATTGTATATTCTTCGCCAAACATTGTTCCGTTTTCATTAATTATTGCTAGGCGGTCAACATCCGGATCTACCACAAAACCTACATCAGCTTTTTGTTTTTTTATTACTTCTGAAATTTCTGTTAAATTTTCAGGTAGAGGTTCAGGATTATGAGCAAAAATTCCAGTGGGTTCGCAATTTAATTCAATAGTATTTTCTACACCCAAAGCTTTTAAAAGAGCTGGTAATGCAATTCCTCCAACTGAATTAACGGCATCAATTATAACTTTAAAATTTGCTTTTTTTATTGCATCAGCATCAACTAAGTTATTTTGTAAAACTAAATCTATATGCTTTTGCAAATAATCTTTTTCTGTTGTTTTCCCTATATCATCAATTTGGGCATAACTTATTGTATTGAACTCTTTATCAATAAATTGCAGTAATTCACTTCCATCTTCAGCCGATAAAAATTCACCATTTTCATTCAGCAATTTTAGTGCATTCCATTGTTTTGGATTATGGCTTGCTGTTAGGATTATTCCGCCGTCTGCATTTTCTTCTGTAACAGCAATTTCGGTAGTTGGTGTTGTTGCTAGTCCAATATTTACTACATCTGCACCCATACCACTTAAAGTTCCTAAAACTAAATTTAAAACTTGTATTCCTGACAGCCTGGCATCACGACCTACTACAATTTTTAAATGTTTTTTATTAAGTTTTTTTTGCATTAAATGTGCATATGCTGATGTGAATTTTACAATATCAATTGGTGTTAAATTATCTCCGGGAGTTCCTCCAATTGTTCCCCTTATTCCTGAAACTGATTTTATTAAGCTCATATTTTTAAATTTTACTGCAAAAATATGAATTTGATGCAGACTTTATTAAAAAATCAAAATATATTTGCAATTTTAACAGAAACATATTTTAATGAAGTTAATTAGCTTACAAATATTATTTATATTATTTTTTTCATTTAGTTTATCAAGCCAAAATCAAGATTTTGAAAATAGTGACACAATTTTATACATGAAAGAAATGTCTGCTTATCTTGACACTTCATTTTTAAACAGATTTGAGAAAGATATTTTAAAATATGAAAAAAAAGACAGCCTAAATGGTATTGATGAAGGCAAAATATTATTTCTTGGTAGTTCAAGTTTTAGAATTTGGTCTTCAATGCAAAAAGATTTATTTCCTTTAAATGTTTTAAACAGAGGATTTGGCGGTTCAACTTTACCGGAAGCAATTTATTATTTTAACAGAATTGCAATGCCTTACAAACCTTCTAAAATAGTTCTGTATGAAGGAGATAACGATATTATGGCAACATTTCTTACTCCTTATGTAATTTTGGATGCTTTTAAACTTTTTGTAAGAATGCGAGATAAATATTTGCCGGATACTAAAATTTATTTTTTATCAATAAAACCTTCTCCAAGAAGAGAAAAAGTTACAGATAAACTTCTTATTACCAATATGTTAATAGAAGAATACTGTAAAGAAATCCCAGATTTGGAGTATATTGATATTACTGAACCAATGTATGAAGAATATGGTGAAATAAGACAAGATATTTTTAAGAAAGATATGCTACACATGAATAAGGCAGGTTATAAAATTTGGTCTAAAATTATTAAAGACAGTTTGTTACATTAAGATTTTTATCAGCTACTTTTTGGTTTTAATAAATTGTAAAAATGGCTTTTGTTTATTTCAACAATTCCTCAGCATTTTTTAATGCAGCATCGGTAATATTTTCCCCACTAAGCATTGTTGCAAGTTCTGTTTTGCGTTCTTGCTTATTTAATTTTATAATTTTTGTTAGCGTATCATTCTTATTTTCAATTTTATACACTCTGTAATGAAAATCTGCTCTTGCAGCAACTTGCGGAAGATGTGTAATGCTTATTACTTGCATATTATCAGACATAGCTTTCATAATATTGCCAATTTTCTCAGCAATATCACCAGAAACTCCTGTATCAATTTCATCGAATACAATTGTTGGAAGTGCTATTGTATCTGAGATAACAGATTTTATGCTCAACATTAATCTAGAAATTTCTCCTCCTGATGCTATGCTTGATATTTCTTGTACATCTGAATGTTTATTTGCCGAAAAAAGGAAACTTATGTTGTCCTTTCCGGTTTCAGAAAAATCATCTATAAGTTCTTGTTTTACTTTGAATTTTCCAGAAGGCATTCCTAGTTTTTGAAGAATTTCAATTATTTTAGTTTCTAATTTTACAGACGCCCCTATCCTACCCTCTGAAATTGTATTTGCTTTATTTTCAACTAGTTGTCTTTTACTGTCTAATGTTTTTTCTAGATTTTTAATTTGCTCATCAAAAGAACTAATATCATCTAGCTTATGTTGTAATTCTTTTTTTATTGAAATTAATTCTTTAATAGTTGAAACTTTATGTTTATTTTGAAGTGCATAAATTGTATCAATCCTTTCTTTTAAAAATTCTGCTCTTACAGGATTATGTTCAACATCTTCTGAAAGTATTTCTAGTTCATTCGAAATATCTTCAATTTCAATTTTTGCACTCTCTAACCTTTTAGAAATTATATTTATCTTATTATAAACATTTTGTATATGTTTAAGTGAAGCAATACTTTCTATTAAATTTTTAATTACACCGTTTCCTTCATCGGATAATAAAGAGAAAGATATTGAAAGATTTTCCTTTATTTCTTCGGCATTATTTAATTGTTTAAGTTCATCTTCAATCTCAATTTGTTCTTCTTCATTTAGTTTTGCATCTTCTAATTCATCAAATCTAAATTGCAAGAATTCAAAATCAGACTTTTCTTTTTCTGCACGCTCAAGAAGTTGCTTGTAGTCTTTTTTTATTTTAAGATATTCAAAATAGTCTTTTTTATAATCTTCAACTTTTGGCAATAATCCAGCAAAGGCATCTAAAACGTTCATTTGAAATAAGTTATCGTTCAAATTTAAATTTTGATGTTGCGAATGAATGTCTGTTAATTGATTACTTAAATCTTTGAGTACAGCTAAATTAACAGGAGTATCATTAATAAATGCTCTGGAACGACCAGAGGTAGATATTTCTCTTCTAATTATTGTAATTTCATCATAATCAATATCATGTTTATCATAAAAAATTTTTAGAGAGAATCGTTGAATGTCAAATTCTGCTTCAACAATACATTTTTTATCTTTATTTTTAAGAATTCCGGTATCCGCACGATTTCCTAAAATTAAAGACAATGCACCAAGCAAAATTGATTTTCCTGCTCCTGTTTCTCCTGTAATTACGGAATAGCCTGGCTCAAAAGTAATTTTAAGTTTTTCAATTAGTGCGTAGTTTTGTATTTTAAGTTGTTTGAGCATTAAACAATTTTATAATTTTTATATTCACCTAATCTTATTTTGCTAATTTTTTCTACAAAATTCTTAATTTTTTCTTTAAATGTTAAATTATTATAAGATAAATCATAATCGAATTTCCAGTTTTTTTCATTTATTCTATTCTGCATACATTTAGGATGAGTACCTTCAAACAATTTCAAAGCATCAATTTCAGAATAGTCAAATTTATCTTTTTTTATTATATTTTTTTCAAGCCAATCATCAGAATGCCATAGTTTATGAAAATTTTCTTGTTTTCTTTGCATTGCTTCGGGTGTTTTAACCCAGCCATAATGGTACATATAAGCATCAATGAGTTTAACTCTTAGCTTTAAATTATTTTCTTTACGGAAGCCTTGGGCATCTTTATATGAATATATCTTTTTATTGTTTTTTATTATTCTTATTTCGTTTCTATACCAATTTGATGAAGTGCCAACATAATCGTAAGAACCATAGAAATGTAAATATTTAAAAAGTAAACCATCAACTTTTTTATCATTTTTATAAGTTTCCATTGCTTTTTTAATTACATTGAAATATTTTTCATGTAAAACTTCATCTGCCTGAATATAAAAGCACCAGTCTGCATCTTTATTGATTGCCTGAAATGCTTTATTTGTTTCAACAGCAAGAACTTGCCCTCCTTCTCTTAAAGTATCATCCCAAATAGTTTCAATTATTTTTATTTTATCAGGATTAATATTTTTAATCAAATCCAAAGTCTTATCTTCTGAATTTCCAACTGCAACAATAAAATCATCGCAAAGAGGGAGTATTGAATTTATTGCTTCAACAACAGGATAATCGTACTTAATTGCATTTCTTATTATTGTAAATCCGGTAACTTTCATAATAAACTTTAAAAACTTTGTAAATCATGAAGTTTTTTATAAACTCCGTTTTTTTCAATTAATTCTGAATGATTTCCTGTTTCAACAATTTCTCCTTCGTGCAAAACACAAATAATATCAGCATTTTTTATTGTTGAAAGGCGATGTGCAATAACAATTGATGTATGATTTTTCATTAAACTATTAAGTGCATCTTGTACTAATTTTTCTGATTCTGTATCTAGTGCCGAAGTTGCTTCATCTAAAATCATTATAGGTGGGTTTTTAAGAACTGCTCTTGCAATACTTAATCTTTGCCTTTGTCCTCCAGATAATTTTGTTCCACTGTCTCCAATATTTGTTTCAAAAGATTTTTCAGTTTCTTCAATAAAATTAAGTGCATTTGCAATTTCAGATGCCTTTTTAACTTCATCTATACTTACATTATCTATTCCGAAAGCAATATTATTTTTTATGGTATCATTAAACAAAACAGGTGTTTGATTTACATTTCCCATTAATGAACGTAAAGATTTCATTTTCAAATCTTTAATGTTTATTCCATCAATAAGAATTTCACCTTCTTCAATATCATAAAAACGTGGTAATAAATCTACCAATGTTGATTTTCCTGAGCCCGACTGCCCAACCAAAGCAACTGTTTTGCCTTTTTCAATTTTTAAGTTTATATTTTTAAGAACATATTTTTCTTCATATTTAAAAGAAACATTTTTATATTCAATTTTTGAATTTAAAGTATCAATTGTCTTTGCTTCTTCTTTTTCAGTTATTTTTTCATCAGCATTTAAAATAATATTTATTCTGTCTATTGATGCAAGTCCTTTTCTAACTTCATAAAAGGCTGTTGAAAATGCTTTTGCAGGTGGAATAATTTGTGAGAAAATTGCAATAAAACCTATAAACTCAGAAGGAGATAAACTGCTTTGATCATTTAAAACAAGAGAACCTCCATAATACATTATAATAATCATCACAATTACGCCAAGAAATTCACTCATTGGTGAAGCAAGATATTGTTTTCTTGTAATTTTATTCATTATTCTTGTATAATCTGAATTAATTGAATAAAATCGTTTTTCTGATTTCTTTTCTGCTGTAAATGCTTTTATAATTCTTAAACCTGACAATGATTCTTCAACAGTTGCTAAAATATCTCCAAGTTTAGATTGTGCGAGTTTGGAATCTTTTCTCAGCGAACGACCTACAATTCCTATAATTGCACCACTAACAGGCAAAAGAATTAAAAGGAAAACTGTTAATTCGGGACTCATCCATATCATTGTTCCCAAATAAAAAATAATTGTAAAAGGATCTCTAAAAACTGTTTCAATTGAACGCATAATTGACCATTCAATTTCTTTTACATCATTTGAAACACGAGAAATTATATCTCCTTTACGTTCGTCGGAATAATAGGACAAGGGTAAAACAAGAATTTTAGAATATATCTTATTCCTAATATCTTTTACAATTCCATTACGAAGTGGAGCCATAAAGAAATTTGCAAAATAAAGGAATGTATTTTTCAATAAAATAACAAATACAACTATTAAACTTACAAAAAGTAGTGCTTTTTGTTTTCCGCTTGTTTCAATTAAATCGCTTACATAAAAGTTAAATATTTGGTTTAAACTTTCAAGAGAATAATTAAATTTTGGTAAAACACTAACAGCTTCTTGTTGGTTAAATAATATGTTTAAAAAAGGAATTACTAAAACTAATGCCGAAAGTGAGAATATTATTTGAAAAATGTTAAAAGTGATATTTCCAAAAGCATTCCACTTATAAGGTTTAATGTATTTCCATATTTTTTTAAGGTTTTTCATTTAAAGGTTTTAATAACTATCCTATACACTTAACCATCAAAACTTCACCTTCTTTTACAACTTCAACAAGTTCTAATTTAGTTAATGATTTTATGGTTTTATCCCATTTTTTATTTGAAAGTCCTGCAAGTTCTTTTAATTTAAGAAGTTCAATTTGTTCTTCTTTTTTTACTATTTC
>CAMZKL010000074.1 GCA_947311255.1 uncultured Chlorobiota bacterium
CATAAGAAAGCAAGTGTTCCTATGTGCAGAGCAAAATAAATATCATTAACAAGAAAACACAAGGAATTTATTCAACATCAATTAATTAGAAAAGTTTTGACACATGAAACACCCACAACAAAGATTTTGACACCCAAGGGCATGACTATAACACAACAGCATACAGATTACTTGCATAAGAAAGCAAGTGTTCCTATGTGCAGAGCAAAATAAATATCATTAACAAGAAAACACAAGGAATTTATTCAACATCAATTAATTAGAAAAGTTTTGACACATGAAAAATAACACAATTTTAAATTTCGGTGTAAAAGATGAAATGACATCTTTTGAGAAAAGCACAACAATTCTTACAAATAAAATAAGTTTATTCTTTTCTTTAACTATTCTGTTTTTGACTTTATTTGTTGTATTGAAGCTACAACTATACAATACAGCAGCAATTTTATCCGGTTTATTCCTTTTATTAGTTTCAGTTCCTTTTATAAATAAAATGGGCGGAACAAAGTTTTCCGGATTTTTACTATCTTCACTTGTTCCATTCTTTATTGTTGCAGCATCTGTTATTGCAAAAATGGGAGGTACAGAAAATATTGATTTAGCATTATATATTTCTCCAAGAATTATTTTAATAGGAACTTTAGTTTTTCCTCTTGTTTTAATTGATTATAGAAACTCTTTCTTTTTTATAACTTCACTTTTAATACACTTTATAGCAATTTCAGCTTATCCTGAAATTCAAAAGTTTTTTGGAGTTGGCATTGAACACGCAGTTTATAATCCTGATACATATGCTCTTACAATATTTGCATCTGTTTTGGCAATGATTATTTTAATTCTAAGTTCTCTTTTCTTTCAAAAAATTAATATTGAAAACATAGAAAGCATTTCAAAACAAAATGAACTTTTAGAAACACAAAAAAAAGAACTTGTTTTAATACAAAATGAAACAGAAAAACTAAATCAAAAGCTAACAGAACGAAGAATTGACACAGAAATGGGCAAAATAAAACTTCAACAAAACAATAGTAGTTTGGAAGAATTTGCAAAACAACAAGAAAAACTTACTAATGAGCTACGCATAAAAAACATTGAAGCAGAACAAACAAAGTTAGAAATTGAAGCATATGCAAAAGCACAAGACAAACTTGCCCAAGAAATATTTGCTAGAAGTTTAGAAACACAACAAAAAAGTTTTGAAATTGAAACAGCATTTAAAAACTTAAAAGTACTTGGAGATATAGGAAAAAAAATTGTTTCAGTTCTAACTGTTGAAGATATTATGCTAACTACCTATAAGAGTATTACTGAATTAATGAAAGTAAATTTTTTCGCAATAGGAATACATAACGAAGAGAAAAAAAGGCTTGATTTTATGGGAACAATTAAAGATAATAAAAAACTTAAACCTTATTATTATGAACTTACAAGAAAAGATTCATTTTCAGTCTGGTGCTATAAAAACAAAAAAGAAATTTTTATAAACAACTTGGATGCAGAGTACAAAAATTACTTTGAAGAATACCCGGACTTACAGCATTTTGATGCAAAATCTTTTATTTATTGTCCTCTATTCAATAAAGAAAAAATTATAGGAACTGTTGCTGTACATCACAAACAAAAAGATGCTTTTTCAGAAAAAAACCTTTCCATAATGCACAATATTGCAACATATATATCTTTGGCAATTCAAAATGCATCTTCTTATAATAAAATAGAAGAACAGATGAATGAGATTAATGATAAAAACATTATGGTTGAATCAAGTTTAAACTATGCAAAAACAATTCAAAACTCAATGTTACCATCTGTTGAAACTCTAAAAAAAGAATTCAATACCGAACTTGTTTTTTTCCCAAGAGACATTGTTTCAGGAGATTTTTATTGGACAGCTAATATATTTAATAAAAGAAAATTTATAACTGCAATAGATTGTACCGGACATGGAGTTCCCGGTGCTTTTCTATCGTTCGTTGGAAGCAAATCTTTAGATGAAATTGTTCATGGAAAACAAATATTTAGTCCTAAAAACATACTTTCTGCTTTAGATGAAAATATTATTGAAATATTAAATCAAAAAAAATCAAACAACAGAGACGGAATGGATGTTTCAATGTGTGCAATTGAAGAAACTAAAAACGGTAAAATAAAAGTACTATTTTCAGGAGCAAAATTACCTTTGTTTTATTATAAAAAAAATGAAAAAACTGTAAAATACATAAAGGGAAGTAGAAAAGCAATTGGTGGAGGATACTACGACAAACTTGATTTTGAAGAACATGAATTATTGTTAGACAAAGGCGATATTTTGTACATTGCCACTGATGGCTATATTGACCAAAACTCAAAAGAATATAAACGTTTTGGCACTGAAAGGTTTATAGGAATGATTGAAGAAATTGCGAAATATCCAATTTCTAAGCAAAAAACTTTTATAAAACAAATATTTAACAAATTTAAAAACAATAATTTGCAAAGAGATGACGTAACAGTACTAATAACAGAACTCTAAAACATAAATATTTGGAAGTGGATAAAAAATCTCAAATAAAATCTGAAATTATATAAAAACAAACAATCTTTTAGTGACAAACAAACTAATCCACAACAACATTTTAAGATATATCAACATAATACAAATTAAATAGCTCCCTAAAATAAAAAAGCCGATTCAAAGAATTGGCTTTTTTACTTTTTGTCAAACAATCTCAATTATTTATTAAATTTTAAGCTCTCATTCTTCTCAATTTCTAATTCTTTCAATTCATTTTCTATTTTTTGAATTTTAGATTTAATCTCTAAATACTCATCATTAGAAATTTTCCCGGATTTTTTTTGCTTCTCTATTTTTGCATATGCTTTTAAAATCCTGTTTTTTGCACTTTCAATATTATCGCTGGCTTTATTTAGGTTTTCAACAGCTTTTTCAACAGGAACTATATTATTGTTTTTTGTTTTCTTTTTTCTATCTTTTTCTAATTCTTCTTTTTTCTTAGACTTTTCACGTTTTTCTTTTTCTGCCTTTTCTTTCTCCCTTTTTGCTTTTTCTTTTCTTGCTTTTTCTTTTTCAGCATTCTCTTTTTTTCGCTTTTCCTTATCTGCCTTGTCTTTTTTATCTTTTTCAGCCTTTTCCTTTCTCTTTTTTTCTTTTTCTTTCAGATTTTCCAAATCTTTTTTTGCAGGGTCAATATTAGAATTTTTCTTTTCCTTACTCCCTCCTCTATCATTTGTTTTTCCTCCTCTATCTTTTTGTTCTTTTCTTAGCTTACTTCCTCCTCCGTCATTTGTTTTCTGAGCATTCAGATTTCCAACAAATAATACAAAACAAGAAATCAATAGTATTGATAATAATTTTTTCATCTTCTATTTTTTTGTATATTTCATTAATAAATTGAAAGGTTTATTTTTCTAAAATTTTATAATCCCTCTAATAAATCATCTAATTTATTATTAATATCTTCTGACTTCTCTAATATTTCAGTAGATTTATCCTTAACAGTTTCTACCACTAGTTCTTCCTCCGCATTGTTTTCTTCATTAACTATCTCAATTTCCTCTTTTAAATTATTATTTGTTTCAGTGGTTTCCTCAGAACTGCATGCAAACAAAAAAACAAAAATAATTGATATAAATAATATTTTCTTCATTGGTTTATTTTTAAATTAAAGAATTATTTCTTCAAAGATAATTTTTTTTTTAAAAAAATAAGAACTAAGCATATTTTTCAATCAAATATTGAAACAAAAGGTTTGTTTTCATTAAATATATGTTAAAAAAACTTAATTCAAACTACGAAATTACAAATTTACCACATATAATTTTGCAAAAAATACAAATTATAAAATTTTATTTGCGAAATTCACAAAAAAAATCATCCTACAAAGTCTTATTTTTTTGAAGTTTGTATTTTTTTATAATATTAAAAAATCATTTGCATAAATCCGTTTTGTTATTCTGTTTTCCCATTGTAGCTTTGTATTGATTTTTTAACTAAAAAAAATATTATGAAAACAAAACTAAAATTAACAATTGTAACAAGCTTAATTCTTATATTTAATTTAAATTTATTTGCACAAAAACCAAGATTATCAGTTTTAAACTTAGACTCACAGGGGCTTCAATACACACCAAAACAGCTCGGCAATTTAGTAAGAATGGAAATTGAAAAACTTGACAAGTTTGAAGTAATGGACAGATATGATGTAGCATACCTAATTGAAAAACACGAACTTAAAATTGACAACTGCTATGGCAAGATTTGTTTAGTTGAAATTGGCAAAATTCTTAAATCAGACAAAATGATGAGTGGTAGCGTAGAACTATATGGAGATAAAATTATTCTTTCATTAAGATTAGTTGATGTAAAAACCGAAAAAATTGAAAAAGCAAAAGTAAAAGAGTTTTTAAAATATCCTAATGAAATAAAAACTATGATTAGAATAGCAATGTATGAAATGTTTGAAATTCCAACAGACGAACTTGCAAATCAAATTAAAAGTCTTACTAATGAAGAACAATATGAAAACAAAATAATAAATCCAAATCAAAACAAATTAAACTTATCTGGCCCAAGATTAGGATTAACATATTTCCATGGAGACATTGCAAAAATAATAACAAAACCAAAAAATGAAGGAGGCTATGATGTTTTGCCCTATATGTTTATGTTCGGATATCAATTTGAAGTTCAATATCTTAACTCAGGCAACTTTCAAGCATTATTTGAATTTTTACCAACAGTAACAGGAGTTGATCAAGGCTTATTGCTACCAAACCTTTCAATACTTCTTGGTTTTAGACATAACGTTAGAGGTTGGGAAATTGCATTAGGTCCAACAGCAGGTTTAACAAAAAAAGCAAAAGGATATTATACCGAAGACGGACAATGGCATTTGGAAAAAGATTGGGATAATGGAACTCCAAATCCTTTCTATATTGAAGAAAAACTTGACAGCAGAGGAGACATAACATATCATACCGGCTTTGTATTTGCATTTGGAAAATCTTTTAAATCCGGAAGAATGAACTATCCTCTGAATGCTTTTATTATTCCAGCAAAAAGCGGAATACGTTTTGGGCTGACTTTTGGTTTTAATGCTAAAAATAAGCAATATAATTAATTCTTTTACAAAGCAAACTTGTACTATTATTTTCAACACAATGTATAAAAATTAGTAATTTTAACTATCTTTTTTAATAATAGTAAAATAAAAAAACTTAAACATTTTATTATCAATTAATTCAAAAAACCGTGAGTCCCATATTAAAACACATTTTACATTTTATAGAACACTCATAAATAATTAAGACAATTGAAATTTTCTTCTAAAATCCGTATAATTGCTTAAAAATCAGATATACGGATTTATTTTTTATTAAAAATCACAGCATACACTTTTTATTTTAAAAAAAAAGTCTAATTTTGCACCCTCGTTTTTATAAAAAGGATGAAAAAGTTTAAGATAAAGTTTAAAGGACTAACAGAAGATAAGTACAAATTCACCTTTGAAATAAATGATAGTTTTTTTGAAAATTTTGAAGAGTCTCTAATTAAAAAGGGGGAATTACGTTCCGAAGTTGAGTTTATTATATATAAAGACATTTTTAAATTGACCATATATATAAAAGGGAAAGTACAAGTTCAATGTGACAGATGTATTGATTATTTTTATTTACCAATAAAATCAAAAAACGAACTATTTGTTGAAACCGGAGATAAAAATTCAGACCTTTCTGATGTTGACAATAAAATTACAATTAGTAAAAACGAAGAAGAAATAGTTCTTGACAAACATTTTTATGATTACATACATTTGAGTTTACCCTATAAAAAAATTCATCCAAAAGATAAAAAAGGGAAATCAACTTGTAATATTAAAATGATTGAAAAAATAAACCAATTTTCTTCAAAAAATAAAAAAGAAGAATTAGACCCAAGATGGGACGTATTAAAAAAATTATATAATTAAAAAATAAGGAAAAATGGCACATCCTAAAAGAAAAATATCTAAACAAAGAAGAGACAAAAGAAGAACTCATTACAAAGCTAGTTTGCAACAACTTTCTGTTTGTTCAAATTGTGGAGCAACAGTAAAATATCATACAGTTTGTGCTGAATGTGGACATTACAGAGGCAAGTTAGCAATTGCAACCGAAGAAACTCTTTAAATAAAAATAAATAATTTCCTTTTGGAAAGTGAAAGTAAATAAAAAACCGGTATTAAATAATTAATACCGGTTTTTGTATATGCTATTGAAAATTAATTAAATTACTTTGTAATTATTTGTTTTCTTTAAACTAAACATTTATTTTCGTGCCTAATTATTAAAATTCATAAAAATTAAAGAAATGAATGCAGCAATTACAGGAATAGGCGGTTTTGTTCCTGAATACATTTTAACAAACAAAGAATTATCAACAATGGTTGATACTTCAGACGAATGGATAATGTCCAGAATTGGCATAAAAGAAAGAAGAATTCTTAAAGGAGAAGGACTTGGGACATCTGACATGGGTACTCAGGCAGTAAAACAATTATTAAAAAAAACAAACACAAAACCCGAAGAAGTTGATTTATTAATATGCACCACTGTAACTCCAGATATGCAATTTCCTGCAACAGCAAATATTATTTGTGATAAAGTTGGAATAAAAGATGCTTTTAGTTTTGATATGAATGCCGGCTGTTCAGGATTCCTTTTTGGAATGTCAACTGCTGCAAAATTCATTCAATCAGGGCAATATAAAAAAGTTGTACTTGTAGGAGCAGATAAAATGTCAGCAATTGTAGATTATACCGACCGTTCAGTAAGTCCAATTTTTGGAGATGGAGCAGGTGCAGTTTTGTTTGAACCTACAAACGAAAATGTTGGAATTATTGATGAAATGTTACATGTTGACGGAGCAGGAAGAAAACACCTTCATCAAAAAGCAGGTGGCTCTGTTAAACCAGCTTCTCATAAGACTGTTGATGCACGAGAACACTTCATTTATCAAGAAGGACAACAAGTATTTAAAGCCGCAGTAAAAGGAATGGCAGACATATCTGTTGATATGATGAAAAAACATAATTTAAGTTCAGAGGATATTGCTTGGCTTATTCCACATCAAGCCAACATGAGAATAATATCTGCAACTGCAAAAAGAATGAACCTCCCACCGGAAAAAGTAATGATTAACATCGAACGTTTTGGAAACACAACAGATGCAACATTACCACTATTGCTTTGGGAATGGGAAAAACAATTAAAAAAAGGAGATAAATTAATTTTTGCAACATTTGGTGCAGGTTTCACATGGGGTGCAATATATTTAAAATGGGCTTACGAAAATTAATTTATTAACAAAACCCGTTTTTTTATTTACATATAAATATCAGAAAAATCCACAACTTATTATTGCCTGTTCAAAAAGACAATTTGAACAGCTAATAAGCAAGTAATCACTTTATTACACCTTTCACTCTTAATAAAAAAATTCACTTCTAAACTAAAAAAATAAACAATAATTAATATATGTATTAATGGGCATCTAACACCATTTTAACAATTTTTAACTAATAGAAAATACTTAAAAATATATATTTCAATATATTTACAAAAAATTTAAAAACATATTCATATGGATTATAAAGAATTAAAAGATTTTATAAAAGCAGTTGCAAAATCAGGAGTTGACGAAGTAGATTTAAAAACTGATGATATTAAACTTAGTATAAAAGTTAAATCAAACCCCAATCTAGGAAAACATACAGAAACAATAATACAACAAGTTCCGGTACATTCACCTCTAACAACCGGCACAATAATGCAACAACCCATCCAACAAAACTTGCAAACACAGATTCAAGTTCCGACAGAAAACACTTCTAATAATTCTAATACAGAAGATAACTCAAATTATATCACTATAAAATCCCCAATGGTTGGAACCTTTTATAGAAAACCATCTCCGGATAAAGATACATTTGTAAATGTTGGAGATAATGTTAACGAAAACACAGTAGTTTGCATTATTGAAGCCATGAAATTATTTAATGAAATTGAATCAGAGGTTTCAGGAAAAATTGTTAAAATTCTTGTTGACGATGCAAGTCCTGTTGAGTTTGAACAAGATTTATTTTTAATTGACCCAAGCTAAACATCCAATTTTCTAATACTTTTTTAAAATTAAAATTACTTTTAGATGTTTAAAAAAATTCTTATAGCAAACAGAGGAGAAATAGCTTTGCGAATAATTCGTACTTGCAAAGAAATGGGTATAAAAACAGTTGCAGTATATTCAACCGCCGATAAAGACAGCCTCCATGTTCGCTTTGCAGACGAAGCGGTATGCATTGGACCACCACCTGGAAACCAGTCTTATCTTGAAATACCTAAAATTATAGCAGCAGCTGAAATAACCGATGCAGATGCAATACACCCTGGATACGGTTTTCTTTCAGAAAATGCCAAATTTTCTGAAATTTGCGAAAAACACGACATAAAATTCATTGGACCATCAGCTAAAATGATTAACATGATGGGAGACAAAGCAACTGCAAAAAAAACTATGCGTAAAGCAGGAGTTCCTGTTGTACCAGGCTCAAAGGACATAATTGACACTGTTGAAAACGGCTTAAAACTTGCAGAAGAAATGGGATACCCCGTTATGCTTAAAGCAACAGCCGGAGGCGGAGGAAAAGGAATGAGACTTGTTCTAAACAAAGACGAGTTTCGTGCAATGTGGGATGCAGCTTCACAAGAATCTGCAGCAGCATTTGGAAATGGCGATTTATATATGGAAAAATTTATTAATAATCCTCGCCATATTGAAATTCAAATTATTGGAGACAAAACAGGCCGAGCTGTACACTTATCTGAAAGAGATTGTTCTGTTCAAAGAAGACATCAAAAACTTGTTGAAGAAACCCCTTCACCTTTTATGACAGACGAATTAAGAGAAAAAATGGGAGAAGCAGCAGTCTTAGCAGCAACTTCAATAAAATATGAAGGAGTTGGAACCGTTGAATTTTTAGTAGATGACAAACGAAACTTCTACTTTATGGAAATGAACACAAGAATTCAGGTAGAACACCCCATAACAGAAGAAGTAATTGGTTTTGACTTAATAAAAGAACAAATTAAAGTGGCAGCAGGAATTGAAATCTTAGGAAAAAATTACTTGCCTCAATTACATGCCATTGAATGCAGAATAAATGCAGAAGACCCTTATGCCAATTTCAGACCTTCTCCTGGCACAATTAATGTATTACATATTCCCGGTGGTCACGGAGTAAGAGTTGATTCCCACGTATATTCAGGATACACAATTTCTCCATATTACGATTCTATGATTGCAAAACTAATTGTAACAGCTAGAACAAGAAAAGAAGCTATAAAAAAAATGCTTCGTGCTCTTGATGAATTCGTTATTGAAGGAATAAAAACCACAATACCATTTCATCGGCAACTTTTAAAAGATGAAAAATTTGAAGAAGGAGATTACACAACAAAATTTATGGAAACTTTTGAACTTAAATAATTAACTTTATTAATTTAACTTACTAAATATTTGTAGCATAAATACAAACTAACTTTTAAATTTTTATTTTTATTTTTTACACATAATGAAGAAATCAAACAATATAATATCAGATCCAGGGCTTACAAACCAAATAAAAAACGGCACTTCTATAACCGGTAATTTAACTTCTGAAAGTGATGCTAGAATAGACGGAAATATTAAAGGGAATTTAAAAGTAAAAGGCAAAGTTATAATCGGTGGTACAGGAAAAGTTACCGGAGATATTAATTGTGCTTTTTGTGAAATATCAGGAGAAGTAAAAGGTAAATTAATTATTGGCAATAGTCTTACCTTAAAATCAACATCTGTATTTACAGGCGAAATATCTGCTAAAAAACTAATTATTGAACCCGGAGCAGTTTTTAATGGCTCTTGCAAAATGGATTCAAATGCAGAAGAATTTAAAATCGAAAAAAAATAAACCTTACTCTAAATATAAGCATTCATTAAAAGAATATGCAAAGTATTCAAACATTGCATTTAAAATGGGTGCAATTATTTTTTTGGGAGCATATGGAGGTTTCAAACTAGATGAATATTTTAGTGTTGAAAAACATATAATAACTCTTATTCTTACTTTACTTTCAGTAGTTTTGGCAATGTATGTTGTTATAAAAGATGTTCTTAAAAAATAAACATAAAACTCCTAATTTTATAATATGACTAAGCTAAAACGTAACTTTATAATTAAAATAAGTATATTAACACTTATACTTGCAATTATTGCTGCTCTTATTTTTAGTTTTCTTTTAAAAGAAGTATATTTTGCCACATTCCCTTTTTTACTTTTAGCATTTCCTATTATTTCTGTTATAACACACTTTCAACTTCTAAAAGCCTCAAAAAAATCTTTAGCTGCATTCAATATAGCTTTTATGTTAAGTTTTATGATTAAATTATTTGCTTATCTTGGACTTGCTGCAACAATAATTAAACTTGAAGCAGATAACAAAACTTCATTTGTAATTTCACTTTTACTATTGTATCTTATTTATACTGTTTTTGATGTAAAAACTATTTTGGAAGACATGAAACACTCATGACAAAGATTTTGACACCCAAGGGCATGACTGTAATTCAGCACAAAGATTACGTGCAAAAGAAAACAAGTGTTCCTATGTGCAGAACAAAACAATTATTATAAATACAAAGACATAATCAATTTGCTCAATATCAATTAATTATATAATTTTAGACACATGAAAAAACAATAAAAATTTTTCATGCCCAAAACACACACATAACACTGAAAGACAACAATTTACACAGAAACAAATATATTCCTATCAGCAGAGCAAAACAATTATTACAAACACAAATATTCAAAAGAGTAAAACCTTTTATTCTATTTCAGTTTCTTTTTGATTTAGAGACAATAAATAAGACAAAGTATAAGCAATATCTTCTGCCAAAACTTCAACAAATTTTATGTCGTATCTATTAAACATTCTAGTAGCAGCAATCTCTATAACTCCGTAAACATATTCTTCCACAAGAATAGGACAAATAATTAAAGATGTAGGTTTGGTATGCCCGAAGCCGGAAACAATTTTCATATAATCATCATCAACTTTATCTATAAAAAAAGTAGATTTATCAATTGCACAAGTCCCAACAAGCCCTTCGCCAAATTCAATTTCTTTTTGAATTAGTTTTTTCTCATTATACGCATATGAAGCTCTAAGTTTCAATATTTTTTTATCATTTTTTTCTTCTGTTACAAAAATTCCTCCTACTTCGGCATCTAAAAAACCGATTAATTCAGAAATCAATTCATAGGAAAGAGAATTTATATCGCCAACATGTCGCCTTAAAATACGTCCAAATTTTGCAATTCCCTCTTTATGCTTATCCTCAATTACTCTCTTTCTAGTTTCTCCCTCTATTTTTTTAATTTCCTCTGAAATTTTAGTTTGCAAATTTACAATTGCTAATCCTAAGCCATCTCGTTCATTAAAGCTATACTTTTTCTTGATATTACCACTGGCTAAATCATTAATAGCATTAATTTTAAGATTTGTATTTTGCTCATGTTTTTGAAGAACCTTAGATACTTCATCTGTAAAAACACTAAAATCATATATTGCAAAATTATCTTTTTCAAATAATAATTTTTCAGACAAAATTTTAATTTTAGACAATTCATTTCTGAAAACTCTGTATAATAAAAAAATAATAAACAACATTAATAATGCAGAAATTACAATTATTAATTCTAATCTTCTTTTAAAAGTAATATAATCCTGCTGAATTGGAAATTTAGAAACATCAAAAGCTTTTGTAGAATTTATTGATAACAAACCTGATATTTCTTCTAAGTCTGAATATAATCCTATACTAGAATTTTTTCCTTGTTTCTTATTTAAATAGTATATGTGTTTAAAGTTATTAGTATATTCTGCACAGATATCGATTATAAGCTTTTTATTAATTTCATTTTCAGAAGTAGTTATTGCATATTTCTTAAATTTCAACATTTTAGAAAGAACTTCTTTTGCTTCAAGAGGATTAAGAGAATTAAGATAACTATCTTTTATATTTTTAATGTTTTCAAACATTAAACTTAAACTAGGACTTTCTTTTACATTCTCAATTAACCTTTCTTCAACATGATTTAATTTTTGGATATATCCAAAATCATCATTACCAATTTCAATTGTATTCTTTAACAAAAGTTTATATTTCTCCTCATAATCATTTAAAAGTGCTTCATTTTGCTTAAAAATATCAAAAACCTTATATTTTTTAGAATATTTAAATGACATTAATTCTTTATTTACAGAAAATACAGAAAAAAAAGCATCATAAAAATTCACAGTACTTTCATCTCTATTTGTTTCATAAAAATCGGTAGAATGTTCATGTTTTTTAAATTCCTCTAACTTAATATCTAAAACAACTAAACTTGATGTTAAAGTATTTAGATTTTCATGAAAAGAATTAATCTCACTCAAAGAATTTACTCTACTTCCAATATAAAAAATAATAAAAATAACTGAAACAATTAACAAAACAGCTAAACTTATTAGTTGAGTACCTATATTATTGAATATCTTTTTAATCATAAAATGGGAATAACAAAGCTATTAATTCAAAAATGCCGAATAATTAACAAAAATATAAAAAAGATTGCTCAAAATTTAGAAAAAAGAATATTTTTGCTTTCAAATAAAAAAACTACTCTAAAAATATAGTTAAACTGCTCAAATTGAATTATACTTTCGTTATTTATAATTTATTTTCAAAATAAATCAATAAAATTTTGAATTATAAGAATAATTTAAGTTTCTTTGCAGTCCGAAATAAAAATAAGATTTTACAACAAAATATAATAAGATGTCAAGAGTTTGTCAAATAACAGGAAAACACGTGGTTGCAGGAAATAATGTTTCTCACTCTCACGCAAAAACTAAACGAACTTTCAAACCTAATTTATTCAAAAAGAAATATTACCTTGCTGATGAAGATAAATGGGTTATTTTAAAAGTATCTGCAAAAGGAATGAAAATAATAAATAAAAAAGGAATAAGCAAAGCATTGAAAGATGCAAAAGAAAAAGGATTTATTTCAAATTATTAATAGTTAGAATTAAGAACAATGGCTAAAAAGAAAGGAGACAGAATTCAAGTAATTTTAGAGTGTACTGAGCATAAACAAAGTGGACAGCCCGGAACATCAAGATATATAACTACTAAAAACAGAAAAAACACTACAGGAAGAATGGAATTAAAAAAATACAATCCTATTCTTAGAAAATATACTGTACATAAAGAAATTAAATAAAAATTAAAAGATATGGCTAAGAAAGTTGTTGCATCATTACAAAAAGGTGAAGGAAAAACGTTTTCAAAAGTAATAAAAATGGTAAAATCTCCTAAAACAGGAGCATACACTTTTAAAGAAGAGGTTGTACATAACGACCATGTTAAAGATTTCTTTGCTAAAAAGTAATTTTTAAAACCAAAAAAATTAGTAAAATGCTTTTTTCCTAATATGGGAGAAAAGCATTTTTTATATATTTACAAAATATACATTACAAATTCATTCAGACATGGCACTATTTGGTAAACTTTCAAAAAAGAAAAAAGAAGATCTTAATAAAGGACTAGAAAAAACTAAAGATAGTGTTTTTAAAAAACTTTCTCGTGCGGTTGCTGGCAAGTCCAAAGTTGATGATGAATTTCTTGATAATTTAGAAGAAATTTTAATAAGCTCTGATGTTGGAGTTGATACAACTTTAAAAATTATTGAAAGACTAGAATCAAGAGTTGCCAAAGATAAATTCTTTGGAATAGGAGAACTAAACTTACTCTTAAAAGAAGAAATAGCTATGCTTCTTTCTGAAAATGAAGCCAATACAAATACTCCTAATTGGGATAAAAACAGCAAAGATCCATATGTAATTATGGTTGTTGGAGTTAATGGAGTTGGCAAAACAACAACAATAGGAAAACTTGCATGGCAATTTAAAAATGATGGAAAAAAAGTTTATCTTGGTGCAGCAGACACATTTAGAGCGGCTGCTGTTGAACAATTAGATATTTGGGCAAAACGTGTTGACATCCCGATAATTAAGCAAAAAACAGGTTCAGATCCAGCATCTGTTGCTTATGATACCCTAAGTTCTGCAAAATCTAATAATGCTGATATTGTTATTATAGATACCGCAGGTAGGTTGCATAATAAAATTAACCTTATGAATGAGCTTACTAAAATTAAGCGAGTTATGGAAAAAATTATTCCGAATGCACCACATGAGATTTTACTCGTTTTAGATGGGTCAACTGGACAAAACGCATTTCAACAAGCAGAACAATTTACCAAAGCAACAGAAGTTAATGCACTTGCTGTTACAAAGTTGGATGGCACTGCAAAAGGAGGTGTAGTAATTGGAATCTCAGACCAATTTAAAATTCCCGTAAAATACATCGGAATAGGAGAACAAAAAGAAGACTTACAAATTTTCAATAAAGATGAGTTTGTGGATTCTTTATTTAATCAGTAGATTTATTCTTAAAATTAAAACTTCTACCAAAACCTAATACAAATTTTGGTTTAATAGTGTACTTATATGATATATTATCAAACCAAAAACTTTTACCAAAAAGTCCTATAATAATTGAATATTTTCTATAATTAACAACCTCATTTTGCCCTGTTAATTTCAATGTAAAAAGTAAAAAAAATGGCAAAAATAAACATAATAACACTTGGTTGCTCAAAAAACCTTGTTGACAGCGAAAATATAGCAACCCAAATCAACAAGCAAAATATAGAATTTACTTTTGATGAATTTAATTTTGATGCTGATACAGTTATAATAAACACCTGTGGTTTTATTAATGATGCAAAAGAAGAGTCAGTAAATACAATTCTTGAATTTGCAGAAGCAAAAATTAAAGGAAAAATTAAAAATCTTTATGTAATGGGATGTTTGTCTGAAAGATACAAAGACGAACTAAAAAAAGACATTGAAGAAGTTGATCAATTTTTCGGAGTTAATGATTTGCAAGAAATAGTTGAGCAGTTAAAAATTGATTATAAAAAAGAGCTTTTGGGAGAACGTGTTATTTCAACACCAAAACATTATGCTTACTTAAAAATCTCAGAAGGTTGCGATAGAACTTGTGCTTTTTGTGCAATTCCGATGATAAGAGGCAAACATGTTTCCGTACCCTTAGAACTTCTTTTAAACCAAGCAAAAAATCTTGCTCAAAAAGGAGTTAAAGAATTAATATTAATTGCCCAAGACTTAACATACTATGGCTTAGACATATACAAAAAACAAAAACTTGCTGAACTTATAGAAAAGCTTTCGGAAGTTAAAGGCATTGAAATAATCCGGCTACATTATGCATATCCGGCAAACTTCCCTGATGATATTTTAAAAATAATAAAAAAGAAAAAAAATGTGGCAAAATATCTTGACATTCCTTTCCAACATATAAGCAATAAAGTTCTGGCAAAGATGAAAAGAAGGCACGATAAAGAACTGACACTTAAACTGATAAAAAAAATACGAATAGAAGTTCCTGATATTGCAATTCGTACGACCCTACTTGTTGGGCATCCGGGAGAAACTAAAAAAGACTTTGAAGAGCTGAAAGAGTTTGTTAAAGAAATGCGTTTTGACAGGCTTGGTGTCTTTACATATTCAGAAGAAGAAAACACTTTTGGAGGCAATAATTACAAAGACATTATATCCAAAGAAACTAAACAAGCAAGAGCAGATGAAATTATGGAAATTCAACAACAAATTTCATTAGAAATAAATAAATCTAAAATTGGCAAAGAATTTAAAATAATTATTGATAAAGAAACAAAAAAACATTTTGTTGGCAGAACAGAATTTGATTCTCCCGATGTTGATAATGAAGTTCTAATAAATAAAAACATTAAATTACAAATTGGAGAAATTTATTGTGTCAAAATAACTTCTGCAGAGGAATTTGATTTATACGGGGAGATTATTTAATTCTTCTAAATTCTGCACAAACAATTGCAGCTGCAATTGAAGCATTTAAAGACTCTGTTTTTGACGCATTTTTGGAGTAGTTCGGAATTTTTATTCGTTTAAAAATATATTTTTCTAAATCTTTTGAAATACCTGAACCCTCGTTGCCTATTACAACTATTCCAGATTTACTCAAATTTGTTTCGTAAATATTCTCTCCATCTAGGAATGTTCCATAAACTACAATTTTTTTGTCAATATTTAAAAAAAAATTAATAGCATCCACATAATGTACTTTTACCCTGCAAATTGCTCCCATACTTGCCTGTACAACTTTTGGATTATAGGCATCAACAGTATTATGTGAACAAAAAATATTTTTTATTCCAAACCAATCGGCTGTTCTAATAATTGTTCCTAAATTTCCTGGATTTTGTATGCCGTCACAAAACAATACTAGTTCTTCTTTAATACCGGCATAGTCTATGTCATACTCAGGTATATCAAATACAGCAATAGTTTCTGAAACCGTTTTTAAACTACTTATTTTTTTAATATCATCTTTTTTAGAAGAAATAAATTCGACTTTGGAGTTTGCATAAAATTTTAAATCATTATTTTCAGAGATTATATATCGAGGTAAATATCCTGAAAGAATAAAATCCTTAGTTATTTTTGCCCCCTCAACAACAAAAAGACTATGTTTTTTACGATATTTTCTTAATTTTAACGAATTAAAAAATTTTATTTTATTTTTTGAAAGCATAATTATTAAAATCTGAAATGCATTTACGCAAACTTATACATATATATTCTAAAATCATAATTGTTAGTCTTTTTGCTACAATGTTTTTTTCTTGTAACTTAAGAAAAAGCAAAGTAATACTACTCTCTAAAAACGAAGTTGTTGTTGATAAACATAATTTCAAATTTAAAAACTCAGGATTTGAAAAGGTTGATATTGAACAAATTATAAAACCAAAACCAAACACAAAATTTCTTTTCATTCCTTTTAAACGTATTATTTACAATTTATATTCTGACAAAAAAGTAACTGAAAGTGAGTTAAAAAAAAACAATAAATGTAATTCCAAAATCAGTAGAAAAGCAAATAAACTTGACAAAAAACTTAAACGTTTTGAGAACAAATTAGAAATTTTTAAAAACAATGAAACAAAAACAAAGAGATATAAAAGAAAAATTAACAATAAATACGACAAGAAAGAAAAACTAGAAAACAAAAAATGCGAAAAACAGCACTGGAGCAAAAAGTTTGGTGAAGCTCCTGTTACTTTTTCTGTTTTTGATAAAAATAAAAACATTAGAAAACTTAACTATTTTTTACAAAATAGAGGATATTATAAACCTTACATAAAATTTGACTCTTCATATCGCAAAAATAAAATCTTTGTTAAATACATTATATATCCGGGCAAAGCACATAAAATAGACAATATATATTACAAAATAGACAATGAAAAAATACGCAAGATTATTGATTCTCAAAAAAATAAATCTTTAATAAAACAAGGAAACAGATTAGACATAAATATTATTGAAGCTGAAAGAAAAAGAATTTCTGATAATCTTAAGAACTTGGGCTACTTCACTTTTTTAAAAGACTACATTTTTTTTACAATTGATACTATTGGAAAAAACAAAAAAGCAGATATAACAATTAACATTTCAAACTTAACTGACAAAAAAGGAAATGAAATAATTCTTAAGAAACATAAAATTAAAAATGTAAATATATATCCCAATTATAATCCGAGGGAAGCACTTATTTATAAAGAAAACTACTACAAGAATCTTATTCCTGCTGACATTATATCAAAAAAAGGAAAAATATTCAGGTTCTTTTATAAAAATGAACCTAAGATTAATGAAAAATCAATAATTAAAAGCATATATGTTGCACCAGGAGACTATTTTAACTTAAAAAAAGTAAAAACGTCTTATAAACGCCTATCAAGTATCCAAATAATTCAAACCGCGAACATAAGTTTTAAAAATTTGGAAGAACAAAATGATGTTTCAGACTCAATAGAATATATAGACTGTAATATTAAACTTTCACAAGACAAACTACACCAATATGAGTTTTCTATTGAAGCATCAAGAACATCTGCAAATTATGGACTAGGAGGTTATCTAAACTACACAAACAATAATATATTTAGAAACACAGAAGTATTAAACATTAAATTTAATGGGGAAATAAAACGAATACAAGAAAAAACAGCAGAAGGTTTGCCTATTCCAACAAATTTTTTCAAATTTAATAGTAAAAAATATGGAGTTTCAGCAAGTATAAACTTTCCTCGCCTTTTTATTCCTGAATTTATAAATGATTTTGTTCAAAGGACTAATCCAAGATCTATTTTTTCTTCAAATTTTAATATTACTAAAAGACCTGACTTTTCAATGTCTGTTATAAGCGGTGCTTTTGGATACCAATGGAACTCCGCGAAAACTATAAAACACTCATTATCATTAGTTTCTGCCGATTTTATGAATTTTGAACTGCATAAGGACATTTATGCATATAGATTTAATGAAAGCTATGAAGACAGATTTATTTTTGGGTCTTCCTATAAATTTACATTTAACAATCAACTTACAAGAAAACGAAATAGCTATTTTTTAATTAATGCATACTCTAAAGCTGCTGGTAATAGCTTACGGTTGGGCAAGAAATTATTAAAACATGAACTTACAGATGGAAGTTATTCGGTAGCAAATAATGTTTTTGCTCAATTTTTTAAAACTGACCTTGACATTAGATTTTACACAAAAACAGGCAGAGCAAAAGACAATTTAGCAATGAGGTTATTTACAGGTTTTGCTCTCCCATACGGAAACCTTAAAACTATTCCGGTTATTGAACAATATTTTTCAGGTGGAGTAAATGGAATTAGAGCATGGCAGGAACGCTCATTAGGACCTGGCTCTTATGTTTTAACCGATGAAGAAAAAGGGCAATATCCAAAACAAAGATCCGATATAAAATTAGAAGCAAATTTTGAATACAGGATGAATTTAATTGGAAGTTTTGATGCTGCTTTTTTTATTGATGCAGGAAACATATGGGCAATTAATAAAAATGATCCCAGAGACGGTGCATTTTTTAAAACAAATAAATTTTATAAAGAAATTGCAATAGGTTCAGGCTTTGGTATAAGATATGACTTTAGCATTCTTGTAATCAGACTAGATATAGGACTTAAAATAAAAGATCCTGCACTTCCAGAAGGAAACAGATGGATTCCGACAAATGAAATTTTTAGGCTTAATAATTCAAAATTTAATTTTGGAATAGGCTATCCATTTTAAAAACACATAGGTATTACTCCGTTAAACTTTCAACTAAATTTGTAAGATATACAAACTCTTCAACACTTAACTGTTCTGGCCTTTGTTGAAAAATTGCATCTGAAGTATCTTTATCTTTTAAAAATTGTTTTAATGAATTTCTAAGAGTTTTTCTACGATGAAGAAAACCAGCCTTAACTATTTGTTTAAAAAACTTCTCATTGCAATCTAAATTTAATTTTTCTTTTCGTGTTAAACGTAATACTCCGGACTTTACTTTTGGAGGAGGATTAAAAACATTTTCATCAACCGTAAATAAATACTCTACATTGTAAAAAGCCTGAATTAAAACACTTAAAATACCATAAACCTTACTCCCAGGTTCAGAAGCAATCCTCAATGCGACCTCTCTTTGAAACATTCCTACAACTTCTGGAATTATATCCTTAAAATCTAAAACTCTAAATAAAATTTGGCTTGAAATATTATAAGGAAAATTACCAATAATAGCAACTTGTTCATTAAAATAATCTCGTAAATTAAACTTTAAAAAATTTGCACTTATGATCTTATCTTGAAGTTGAAGATAATGTCTTTCCAAATAATTTACTGACTCTCTATCCAATTCAACAACATACGTATTAAAATCTTTTTTTAATAAGAACTCAGTTAAAACTCCCATTCCTGCTCCAATTTCCAAAACATCCGTTGTGTTTTCAGCTTGCAAAGAGTCCACAATTCTTTGGGCAATTTTCAAATCTGTTAAAAAATGCTGTCCGAGATGTTTTTTGGGTTTTACCATAAAGTCTTTACAATATTTATATCAATTTAAAGTTATGCAAGTATAAAAAATAATTTCTATATATTTGTAAATAATCAAACAATTAAATTTATGATAAGTGCAAAAATTCTTTGGGTTGACGATGAAATCGACCTTCTTAAAATTCAAATTTTATTTCTTCAAGAAAAAGGACATACAGTTTCAACTGCTAATAATGGTGCTGATGCTCTTGATATGATTCAAGAAAATAACTACGACATCATCTTTTTGGATGAAAACATGCCAGGTATTTCCGGTTTAGACGTTCTTGTTGAAATAAAAAAAATGAAACCATACATTCCTGTTGTTATGGTAACAAAAAATGAAGAAGAAGATATAATGGATGAAGCAGTAGGCTCAAAAATTGATGATTATTTAATAAAACCTGTAAACCCTAAACAAATAATTCTTTCAATAAAGAAAAATGTTGAAAACAAACGACTTATAACAGAAAAAACAACTTCAAAATACCAAACTGAATTTAGAAAAATCAGTATGGAAATTAACGAAGTCTCCGGTTTTGAAAAATGGAAACAATTATACAAAAATCTTGTTTATTGGGAACTTGAATTAGATAAATCCGGCGACAATACAATGGATGAAGTTTTAATTCAGCAAAAAGAAGATGCAAATATTGAATTCTCAAAATTTATTAAAAAAAATTATATAAAATGGTTTGAACCAGAAAATGAGGATAGACCAAAAATGCCATTCGATTTTTTCAGACAAAAAGTAATTCCTGTTTTAGACAATAAAGAAAAAATATTTGTAATTGTAATCGACAACCTGCGTTTTGACCAATGGAAAACCATGGAACCAATCATCAACAGATACATGAATGTTGAAAACGAAGATGTTTGGTTATCAATATTACCAACAGCAACACAATATGCAAGAAACTCTCTCTTTGCAGGTTTAACTCCGCTTGAAATATCAAAAAGGCACCCCAAATTCTGGTTAAATGATGAAGAAGAAGGAGGAAAAAATAAATTTGAAAAAGAACTATTGGAAGAACTTTTTCTAAGATACAGACGAAAAGTTAAGTTTTCCTACGATAAAATATTGAATAACAAAACAGGAGAAAAAATAAATGAAAATATTTCAAATCTTCTACAAAACCAACTTTCTGTTGTGGTGTATAATTTTGTTGATGTGCTTTCACACGCAAGAACCGATTCAAAAATGATACGAGAACTTGCAAATAATGACTCTTCATACAGAGACCTCACACTTACATGGTTTGAACATTCTCCTCTCCTAGAATTAATTAAAATTCTTGCAAAAGAAAAAATTAAAACATTCATTACAACTGACCATGGCTGTATTAACGTTAATAATCCTATAAAAGTTATTGGAGATAGAAAAACAACAACAAATTTAAGATACAAACATGGACGAAACTTATCATATAAAAAAAATGAAGTTTTTGAAATAATAAATCCGGAAAAAGTCGGTCTTCCGGTTTCAAATATTAGCTCTTCATATATTTTTTGTACAAATGATGATTTTTTTGCATACCCAAATAATTATAACCACTATGTGAAATATTACAAAAATACTTTCCAACATGGAGGAATATCACTAGAAGAGATGATGTTGCCATTTATTACTTTGGTTCCAAAATAAACTTATAATCTTCTGAAAACCGAAATATAAAAATGACAAAATATACTGCAAATAAATTAGAAGACTTAAAATCAATTGCAAAAAATATATTATCTGAGTTCAGTACCGAAAGAACATTTGCCTTCTATGGAAAGATGGGAAGCGGAAAAACAACTTTCATAAAAGAATTATGCAAACAACTTGGTGTAAATGAAACAATTACCAGCCCAACCTTTTCCATAATTAATGAATATATTGGAAAAGAAAACTGTCCAATATATCATTTTGATTTTTATAGAATTAAATCACAAGAAGAAGCCTATGACTTTGGATACGAAGAATATCTTTTTGCAAATAATTATTGCTTTATTGAATGGCCTGAACTTGTAGAAAATCTTTTGCCTGTAAACTATGTAAAAATTTCAATAACAGAAAAAGAAAATGGGAATAGAGTGTTTATTACTGAAATAACGAAATAACACTTCTATTTACAACATAAATTAAACCAGCTTTATGTAAAAACACTAATTATGCAATAGCAATTATATTTCATAATTCAAGAGATAAAAATATTTTTAGATTATATCTCTAAATATTTCTATATTTGAATTCTAATCATTAAACCAAATGACAGAATCTCAAAAACCAACAGGAAATTTTTCTTTCGACGAAAAACTATTGCCTCAAGCTGAAATGCTAGAAGAAAAAAAAAGTAAGCGATCATTATATATCGGAATACCAAAAGAAGCGGATAAATACGAAAATAGAATTATTCTCAGTCCCCAAGCTGTTAAACAACTAACAGAATATGGGCATCAAATTGCAATTGAATCCCAAGCAGGAATAAAAAGCAAGTGGAAAGATATTGATTATACAAAATCAGGAGCAATAATAAAATCCAAAAGAGAAATTTTTAAAGCTGATATTATCCTAAAAGTATCTCCTTTCAATGATGATGACATAAAATTAATGGTAGGAAACCAATTAATAATTTCTGCACTTCACTTTAATACACAAACTTCAAAAAAAATTTCAGCTCTTAAACAAAAAAAAATAACTGCTGTTGCTATTGAATTAATGAAAAATGCTAAGGGTTTTAATCCTTTTGTTCAAACCATAAATGAAATTTCCGGGATATTAGCAATTAATACTGCCAGCGAATATATTAGTAATCCGGAAACAGGCAAAGGTATTCTTTTGGGAGGAATAACCGGAATACCCGCGGCTAAAGTTATAATTATTGGAGCAGGAACTGCCGGAGAATACGCAGCAAGAGCTGCAACTGCCTTAGGTGCCCAAGTTAAAGTTTTTGATAACTCAATTTCAAAACTTCAAAATTTAAAAAACACTATTGGAATTCAACTTTTTACATCTGTGCTTCAAAAACAAGTTATTATAAAAGCATTACAAACAGCCGATGTTGTAGTAGGAGCACTAGATGCAACTTCTGATGAAAATAACATAATTATATCCGAAAAAATGATTTCATCTATGAAAAAAGGTTCTGTAATTATTGATTTAAATATTGATAACGCCTCTTGTTTTGCAAGTTCAAAAATTACACATCTGGGAAACCCTGCCTTTGAAAAACATGGAATAATTCATTACTGTGTCCCAAATATTGCCTCAAAAGCTTCAAGAACAGCATCTATTGCTATAAGCAATAATATTTTTCCAATACTTCAAAGAATTAGTCAAGAAAAAACAAGCACTAATATGATTAGAAATATTTCGGAAATAAGAAATGGCACCTATATTTATGAAGGAATATTAACAAACCAAAGGTTAGCTAAAAAATTTAATATAGATTACAGAGATATTGATTTATTAACAGCTATTTTTTAACTTATTTCCATTCCTCTCTTTTTTAAAACTGCCTCTAGAAGATTGAAAGTTGAAAGAATTTCTGCTTTCCCATTTACAATTGCAATGTCATGCTCAAAATGTGCCGATGGCTGCCTGTCTTTTGTAACTATTGTCCATCCGTCAGACAACTGACTTACCTCTTTCTTTCCCATATTTATCATCGGCTCAATTGCCAGCACCATTCCATTTTTTATTTTTTTTCCATTACCTCTTCTTCCAAAATTTGGAACATAAGGATCTTCGTGCAACTCTTTTCCCAAACCATGCCCTGTAAGTTCTCTTACTACTGAATATCCTTCGGTTTGAACATAAGATTGTATTGCGTAACTAATGTCCCCTATTCTATTTCCAACTTTTGCAGCCTCAATTCCTTTGTATAAAGATTCTTTTGTAATTCTTAATAATTTAGATTTTTCTTCAGAAACATTACCAATTTTAAAAGAATATGCATGATCACCATGAAATCCATTTTTATAAACTCCACAATCAACAGAAATAACATCTCCACTTTTCAAAACATAATTACCCGGTATTCCGTGTACTACCTGTTCGTTAACAGACATACACAATGCTGCCGGAAAGCCATGATAACCTTTAAAAGACGGCACTCCCCCATTATCTCTTATATATTCTTCCGCAATTTTATCTAATTTTGCTGTTGTAACACCTTCTCCTATATGCTCAGCAATTACAGCAAGTGTTTTTGAAACTGACAAAACACTCTCTCTCATTATCTCAATTTCTTCTGTTGTTTTAATATAAATCATTTTATTGTTTTCAAATTAGAATTTACAAAATTAGGATAATGCTATTCCTATCAAAAATAAATATTAATAACATTTATTGTTTTTGCACTTAATTTATATTGAATATTTATTTTTATTCAAATTAATATATAGGACATATATTCGTAAAATATAATAAATAAACAAATTACATCTTTTAAAGCCCATAATTAACAAATTTTTTAACACCTAAATACTTTTCTTTTTTTATTTATTATAAAATTCTTCTTTAACTTATAAAAATTGAAAAAAAACTAATAAACTCCTTCACATTGACTATAAGCAATATATAGACCTTATGTTTAAATCAAATACAAATCTTTTTATAATTAATAAAACAAATACATATATTTGTACAATATATAAAAAACAAATGAAAAAAATTCACAAAAAATTAAACGAACTATCTGCAACTGCAATTTGTGGTAATGACATAAGTTCATCGGTATTATATGTTTCTGCCCTAGCTATTGCATTTGCAGGGCAATATGCATGGATAACACTTTTAATAGTTTCGTTTATATTATTTTTATTCAGAAGAATATATGGCGAAGTTGTTGGAGCTTTACCTTTAAATGGAGGTGCATATAATGCTCTGCTTAATACTACAAGTAAATCAATGGCATCATTTGCAGCAACATTAACTCTTCTTTCTTATATGGCAACAGCTGTAATTTCAGCAAATGAAGCAATACATTATTTACACCATCTTATACCTCCAATGCCTATAATTATTTCAACAATTGTTTTATTATCAATTTTTGCAACATTAGTTATTGGAGGAATTTCAGAATCGGCAAAGGTTGCAATTGGAATTTTTCTTTTTCATTTGAGTTCACTTGCAATATTATCAGGCTTCATAATTTATTATTTATCAACAACAGGGATTTCTACATTAATTGAAAACTGGCACATGCCTCTCAATGGCGGAAGCATAACTAATGCAATATTTTTAGGATTTGCTGCATCAATGCTTGGAGTTTCTGGTTTTGAAAGCTCAGCAAATTTTGTTGAAGAACAAAAAAAGGGAGTTTTTCCAAAAACTTTAAGAAATATGTGGGGAATTGTTAGTGTGATAAATCCACTTATGTCAGTTTTTGCACTAGCACTTTTTGCAATTCCTGTTCTCCAAAGTGATGAGTTTCAGAAAACACTATTAATTGAAATGGGAGAACATGTTGGAGGAAAATGGGTTGCAGATTTAATTGCAATTGATGCATTTTTAGTATTAAGTGGAGCTGTTTTAACCAGTTTTGTAGGTGTATCAGGGCTTCTTGAAAGAATGACATTAGACAGAATTCTTCCCCAATATTTTTTAAAGAAAAACAAAAAAGGAAGTTCATATAGGATAATAATTATGTTTTTTATTTTATCTGTTTCAGTTCTCCTTTTCACAAAAGGAAATGTAAAACTTTTAGCAGGAGTATATACCATTTCATTTTTAGCGGTAATGGCATTATTTGGATTAGGTAACATTTTACTAAAAGTTAGAAGAAAAAAACTTCCAAGACCTGAAAAAGCCTCTTGGATAGCAGTATTTATTGCAATATCTGCTGTTCTTATAGCATTAATTGGAAATATTATTATGCCTCCAAAAGATGGCTTACCTAGTAATTTAACTGTATTTTTACTTTACTTTATTCCTGCTATTATCTTCATTATAATAATGTTAAATAGAACAGTATTACTAAAACTCTCATTAGGAATTGTTGATGGTATTTTTGACCCAATTAGAAAATTTGCAATTAAACTTGATAAATCTATCCAAAAGAAACTAGATAAAATTAATTCTCAAGAATTTGTTTTTTTTACCAAAGGTGATAAAATTGCTACTCTAAATAAAGTTATGCTTTACATAACAAATAATGAACATACCAAAAAATTGAAAATCGTAATTTTACAAAATGGAGAGCAGGAACTACCTCCAAACATAAAGCAAGAAATAGATTTCTTAGACAGAGAATATCCTGAAATTGATATAGAATTTATTATTGAAGAAGGTAAATTTAGCCCAGAGAAGATTAGAGAGTTATCAAAAAAATGGAAAATCCCTATTAATTTTATGTTTATAGGTTCTCCTAGTAATAAGTTTGAATATAAAGTTGAAGAACTAGGAGGAGTTAGATTAATTATATAAAAAAAGAGGCTTTTAAAAAGCCTCTTTTTATAAAAATTATGCATGATGCATTAATAACATCTGCAAATAATAAGCTCCTGCACCTGCTAAATAGCCAACTAATGCAAGTAAACTTATTTTTTTAAGATACCAAATAAAATCAATTTTTTCCATTCCCATTGCTGCAACACCTGCTGCTGATCCAATAATAAGAATACTACCACCTGTACCTGCACAATATGCAATAAATTCCCAAAATGCACCATCAACAACAAAATGAGAAGCATAGCCAGTTGATCCTTCTGCTGCAATATCGTACATACCCATAGCACCTGCAACTAGTGGGACATTATCTACAACAGAAGATAAAACACCAATAGCAAGGTTTATTAAATAAATATTTCCTAAATGTTTATCTAAAGCACTTGCCAACAATCCAAGATGTCCAGCAGATTGCAAACTTGCTACTGCTAACAATATTCCCAAGAAAAACAAAACAGTAGGAACATCAACTTTTGAAAGAATTCTTATAACTTGTAATTTTTTATAAATCTCATTTTCCTTTCCTGTACTCTCAGAACTAACAGCAGGAGATAAATGTCTTTCGTTATACCACCTATGTAAAACTTCTGTTACCATCCATAAAACACCAAGACCAAATAACATTCCCATATAAGGAGGTAAATGAGTTGTTGTTTTAAAAATTGGGACAAAAAGTAATGCAGAAACTCCTAATATTAAAATTATAATTTGTTGTGTTTTAGAAACGATATCTTTATCATCCAAATTTGCAGGCCTTGTAACATTACCTTTCATAAAGAAAGATAAAATTATTAAAGGAGTAACCATTGTAAATAATGACGGAATAATTACCATCATAATAATATTTCCAGCAGTAACCTGACCACCAATCCATAACATAATTGTAGTAACATCACCAATTGGAGACCATGCTCCACCGGCATTTGCAGCTAACACAACCATACTTGCAAAAAACCATCTTGTTTTTTTGTCATCAATTAGTTTTCTAAGTAAAGCAATTAAAACAATTGTTGTTGTTAAATTATCTAATGCAGCAGACATAAAGAATGTTAAGAAACCTAATATCCAAAGTAGTTTTACTTTATTAGTAGTTTTAATTTTATCAGTAATAACTTTAAAACCTTGGTGTTGATCAACAATTTCAACAATAGTCATAGCACCTAAAAGAAAAAATAAAATCTCAGAAATTTCACCTAAATGATGAAGTAATTCATGGTGTGCAA
The DNA here is from genome assembly GCA_947311255.1 of uncultured Chlorobiota bacterium. GTDB lineage: Bacteria > Bacteroidota > Bacteroidia > Bacteroidales > JAADGE01 > JAADGE01. Next base: position 27,792 of record CAMZKL010000074.1, read on the forward strand.
TAAAATCAACCATACCTTCATGATTATTTGCGTCTGGATTAGCATTTAAAAAACTCTGCCAAGATCTACTCACAAACTCACCAGTTTCTTTAAGCATTCCTAAAATATCATGGCTTCCTAAAATATATACTACCCATGTTAAAACTCCTATTAATAAGGCCGGTGCAGACTTATCAATTCTTAAAGGATGCTCTAATGCAATCATCAAATACCCCAGAACAAAAACTACAATCATTAAAATAAACATAACTGTCTTATTTTTAGATAATTAATAAAATATTAAATAATGTGTAAATATAGATATGAAAAAGAAAAGATAAAAATTTTTTATCAAAAAAAAAGATATTTTGAAACATAAAAAAAGCCTCAAATATAAATATTTGAGGCTTAAAAAAAGGCAACGTCCTACTTTCCCGCGAATGCAGTAACATCGGCGCTGACAGTCTTAACTTCTCTGTTCGATATGGGAAGAGGTGGAACCCCGTCGCAATAGTCACCTTAAAAATTTAAATAAATTTATGACATACTAAAAGAAAACTAATATCCTACTAGGTGTGTTGAAAGTTTACGGGTTATTAGTACTGCTCGGCTCTGGCATCACTACCATTATACCTACAGCCTATTAACGTCATAGTCTCTAACGACCCTTAAAGGAAATCTCATCTTGAGGCAAGCTTCGTGCTTAGATGCTTTCAGCACTTATCTCTTCCAAACATAGCTACTCTGCGATGCACTTAAGCAGCACAACAGATACACCAGAGGTTTGTCCAACCCGGTCCTCTCGTACTAGGGTCAGGCCCTCTCAAATTTCCAACGCCCACAACAGATAGGGACCGAACTGTCTCACGACGTTCTGAACCCAGCTCGCGTGCCACTTTAATGGGCGAACAGCCCAACCCTTGGGACCTTCTCCAGCCCCAGGATGTGACGAGCCGAC
>CAMZKL010000075.1 GCA_947311255.1 uncultured Chlorobiota bacterium
TCTTTAAACAGAAAAGAATGTTGCAAACTCTTTGCAGTATCCATATACAGCTGCAAAGTTTGACGCCTCGTCTCAGAAAAAGAAAAAACGTATGAATAATACGGGTTAATGGGACTTCTAAAAATTCATTCGCATCAAGATTTTTAGAATTTTTCATAGGTGATTTAATTTTTAGAAGTTCCCTTAACACAATTTATGATATTTAACAATTCAATCAAACGTTTGTAAGAATAATGAAAGTAAAAAATGTTAAAATCAAAAAATAATGTTATCGTTACACATTTGTGACACGATTAAAAGCAAATTAATACTTTTAACAGATTTTAATAAATTATGAGTTTGCCCCACAGTCAAGTTCAAAGATTATTACATTTCCCATTTTATTCCCATTATGGTTACGTCGTCAACTTGTTCTATATTTCCTTTCCATTCTGCGAAAATTTTTTCTAATTTTGTTTTTTGTTCTGACATTGGCAAATGAGAGTTTTTTAGAAGTATATTTTTAAAATTCTTAGATAAATATTTTTTCTCTCTTTCACCCCCTAATTGGTCTTGAAAACCATCTGAGAATATGTAAATTGCATCATTATTTTGAAGTTGAACTTCTTGGGAAATAAAGTCTATTTCAACATAGTTAAATCCTATTGGGTTTCTGGTTGCTTTGTATTCTATTAATTTTTCATTTCTTATTATCCAAAGAGGGTTGAATGCTCCTGCATAAGACAAAACATTTGTTTTAGTATTAATTGAACAAAGAGCTATGTCCATTCCATTAGGATTTTCAGTGCCAAAAGTTTTAAATGTATCTTTAACTTTTTTTCTTAACATATTTAGAGTTGTACCTGGCTCATTTATTTCTTTCCGTCCGGCTATTTCATGTAAGAATGTTATCCCAAGCATTGTGATAAATCCTCCTGTTACACCATGTCCGGTACAATCTGCTACTGCAAAAACGATATAATCATTATGCTTTTTAACATAATAGAAATCTCCGCTTACTACATCTTTTGGTTTATATAATATAAAATAATTATTAAAATACTTATCAATTATAGTTTTTGAAGTAAGTAATGATTCTTGGATAGTTTTAGCGTATCTTATATTTGCAATAGTATTATTATGTGCTTGCTCAATTTTTTCTTTCTTTTTTTTAAGTTCTGTTTGAGCTTTCTTTTGTTCAGAAACATTTCGAGACACACCCCCTATTCCAACTGGTTTATTATTATAATCTGATATAACAAACCCATAGACTTCTGCAGGAAAAATGTATCCTTCCTTATGAATATATTCTATTTCAAAATGTTGTTGAAAGTTTTTATTCCCTTTTAAAATATCTGTCTTTATTGACATTAATTTGGATATTGTTTCGTCAGGGTGTAAATATTTTAATTTTAGATTTTTTAACTCAGTTTCGGAATATCCTGTAAATTTCTTACAAGATGGGCTAATATATTGAGGAGTTAAATCTAAATCTAACATCCAAATAAAATCAGTCATATTATCAGCTAGCAAATTATATTTCCTTAAGGTTTCATCAATTATTTCTTGTTTATAAAATAGTTCTTCAATATTTTGTTGTAATTCTTCTGATAAAGCTTCTAATTCTTCATTGTGCTCTTTTAAGCTAAGATTTAAATTGCTTACTTTAAGTGTTTTTTCTTTAACTTGTTTTTCTAGGTTTTTTGTAAAATCTTCGTCTTTTTTTAAAATAGTTTTAATTAAAAAATAATTAATTGCCAAAAAAAGAAAAGAAAATATTGACAATATTATAACTACGCTTTTATAATTCCTATCCATTAATTTAGAGATTGGTTTTTCTGAAACTTTTACACTTATAATTCCTCGAATGTCTCCAATTTTATAGTCGTATGCTTTGTCATAATTTTCTCTTACTGTTTTTATTGCATCTTCTTTTTTTCCATGACATTTCATGCAATTTTCTGTTATAATCAAAGGCTCAGCATAATAAGAAAGGCTATCAAATTTCTTGTAGTATGATTTTTGCTTTGGATTATTCTTAAAGAATGAAATTATTTCCATTTCTTCTTTATTTGCAACATTTTTGGGATTCCTTGGTCTATCAGAAACAACATTTATATTGATGTTGTAATCAATTTTTTCTGAAAATCTTTTGCTTATTTCCGGTGTAGTAGTAACAGGTAATAATTTTAATGTTTTTTCATTAATTTCAATATTATTATCTGTAAAAGCGTGTTGATAAGTATCTCTGAATGAAACAATAAAAGCGGCTAAAGATTTTGTTTCGTCTTTAACATCAGTAGTTTTTACCTTTTCTTTACCTTTGTATAAAATAAAAAGGAATACAAAAGTAAAAATTAAGAATGATAGACCTAAAATTAACAATATTTTATATTGGTTTTTCATAAAAAATCTCTATTCGAAATGTTCTGGTGCAAATATACATAAATTAGCCTAAAAAAAAGCAAGTTCCCAAATTGGAAACTTGCTATTATTATAATTATTAAATATTTTGGTTCTATCCTAAATTTAGTTAATATTCCTATTGGCTTCTAAAATAAAACTAGAGTTTAAATTTTAAAAATCGAGTCTCAAACCGGCAGAAATTGGATAAAGTTCTGGCCCTTTTGAATGTTTAAATAATGGGACTATGCTGTATTCAATAAAGATACCTAAATCATCATATCCAGCACCTGCCATTACACCGTATCTAAACGGAGAAAGTTGGAAGTCATCAACTTTTTTATCTTTATATTTTACTCCATCAGTTTTATAAACTTGCTTTTGTTTTGACCATGCTCTTATACCTCCAAAAACGCCAACATTAAGATACAATTTTCTTTTTTTTATTGGAACTTGGTATTCTACTACAACTGGAATTGTAATATAAACTGCGTTTAATTTGTTCTTTTTTATTATTTTATTACTTGTGTCGATAATTTCTCCATATAGAACTCCATTTTCATCTTCTTTAAGCAAAATATTTTGTTCTAAATTCATGCTGTTCCATTGAATTCCTGCACCTGTTGCTATTCCAAAATTATATTTTGTTAGAGGAATATTATATTCAAATATTTTCAAATCGTAATAAAAAGATTTTTCTGGGACTAAACTTACTATCCCTGCATCTGTCTCATTTGCAATTGATTGTGATTTATTCAGAAAATTAAATATTCCAAATTGAAATCCGGCGATATGTGCATTGAAATGTTTTTTTATACTTTTATTTAGTGGAACAATATCATTGCCATCTTCGTTTAACTCATCATTTATTTCAGCAAGACCTTTTTCTATTTCATCAATTCCTCTTTCTATTTCAATTATTCCGTTTTGAAACGCAATTTTCTTTTTTTTGTTTGCTTCAATATTTGCCTTTTGCAATTCTAATTCAACTTTCAACTTTTCCAATTCTGCTTTTTTTATAGCTAAATCTTCTGTTTTCCCATGTAATCGTTCACTTTCTGAAATTAACTTTTCTTTTTCTATTATTAATTTTTCTCTTTCTATCAGCAATGCTTTTTGCTTACTTATCAGCTCATTTGCTGCTTCAATTTCTTTTTCAAAAGATTCTTTACCTTTTTCAAGATTATAAATTGCATTTTCTTTTTGAGTTTTTTTGTCAATAATTAATAGTTTCTTTTTACCAATTTCAAATTCAGTTGTGTCTTTTTGTGCAATTAATGTCATGTTAAAAGACATAAAAAATACTGATACTATTATTATAATTACTTTTTTCATACGTTTAATTTTTTTCAATTTAATTTATTTCTGATTATGTTGCGTTCAGAAAATTTGCTTATTGAAATTACCGGTCTTTCAACATTTGCAAATAATTTTTTATTTATTAAATGTTTTACTTATTTTAAAATTTGATGCATAAAGATTAAGTTTTTCAATTCTTCCGTCTTCTTTATACTTGTTTTTCATTCTTAATTCACTAGACGACACTTTCCGCCATACATTTACTCCCATTTCTGCATATTTCCAAATCTTATCTTTCTCGGTATTTTCATTGTGGGTATGTACAAAATCATTTGTTGTATTTTTTATTTCAAGGTTTGAAGTGTTCAAGATAAGAACCTCTTGTTTAATCTCAGGTACAGATACGGTTAATTCCTTGTACAATTTGATTTCACTTTGAGGTTCTATATCACTGAACGCAAGAAGTTTATTACTATTTGTTAACTTGTTCGTTTGTTTATGAGAATGAGTAACTTCTTGCTTTTTATTTAATGAATTATTTGTTTTTGTAATTGAATGTTTTTCTGTTTTTAAAATGTTATTGGAAGGCTTAATTGTTTTATAATTATCTTTTACAATTGATGAAATTTTCAAGCCTGTTTTTGTTGTTTTATCTGTGTTAAATATTTCTTGTGCTAAAATAAGTGCCAGAAATATAATTGCTACCGCAACGTAAGAGCTAATTTTATATAAATAAGCTATTGTTTTTCTTCTTATTTTATTTTTGAAGGGATAAGAAATTTCTTTTTCTGCTTTTAATTTACTTTTCTGTATTAAGTTATATTCATAAAGTTTATTTTCAGCTTTTTTTATTTCTTGTTTTAATTCTCTTTTTTCTGCTTCTGTAATATCTTTTTCTATATCTGCAACTGCGAGATATTCAAATTGAGTAATATTGAAATGTTTTTTTTGTGTTTTTTTAATTAAATTTTCTTTTTGTTCAAACTTTATTTTTTCGGGTTTTAAAGTTAAATTTTCAAAGCTGGTTAATTCTTCTTTTAAATTGGAATTTTTAGACAAAAACTTATTTAAATCTCTAATTTGACTATCCGATAAATTTCCTTCAAGAAAATCTATAAAAAACAATTCGTAGTTATGTTTATTAATTCTGTTCAATTTAGCTTTTGTTTTGTTTTAGACAACATTTTCAATTTGCCCTATGTAATTTTTTAAATAAACTCTTGCTCTATATATGTAAACTTTTACTTGTGCTTCTGAAAGCTCTGTTATAGTTGCAATTTCCTTATAAGAATAACCTTCATAATCTCTTAATAAAACTACTGATTTTTGAATTTCTGAAAGTTTATCAATTGCTTCATGCAAAACTTCTTGTATATCAGAATAGTTATCTTCATGTATAGATTCAAATGTTTTAGTTTCGTTAGTTAGTGTTATTCTTTTATCTTTTCTAATACGGTCAATCATTGTTCTATAAGCAGTTGTAAACAAATATGATTTTGCTTTTTCATAAATAACTGCTTTTCGATTTATCCACAACTTTTCGAAGCTGTCTTGCACAACGTCTTGTGAATTACTCTCATTTTTAAGATTTTTTAAAATGAAACGATACACATTATCAGAATACTGATTTACCGTATTATTATATTCCTTTATTGTCATTTATTCTTGCGTTCGATTATAAGACGAAGAAGTTGAAGGTTTGTTACATAAAAAGTTAAAACTTTCCACAAAAAAACATAAAGCATTGTATCACAAAGAATTAAACAACAAAGAATTTTAGAAACAAATTGTTTTTCATTAGAAATATTAGGTAAGAAATACAAAATCAAGTTACTTATACAACTTTTTTTTTGCAAATAATTTATAAATTACAACTGTTGTAATATTTTTATTTTTCAACAGCCAAAACGTACTGCCCAAATTTGAAATCTTTTACTATCATTAAACCATCAAATTCATTATACTCAATTTTTTCAGTTTTAACTTCTTTAAAATCTGTATAAATATCAGGTCTATATAATAAAACAGCTTCATCAAAAAACTCTGTGAAATTATTTTCTTCAAGGCTTACAAAGAAACTTCCTTCCATTGAATATTTTCCTTTTATTATTCCTTTTATATTCCAATATTGAACTTTTGAAAGTTTATATTTCTCATTTTTATTGTTTTCTGGTTCAATTATATTTAAAATGCTTTGAACAATTGCTTTTCCATTTAATTTAGTGTATTTTATTGAAAAATCTGTATAAGGAAAGTCGTATGACATAGTATCATTAAATATTTTATAGTTATCTATTGTTGCATCCGAATTTTTTTCTTCTAAATCAAGAAATACTGCAATAGGTTTAAAATCAGAGAAATAATAAAAAACCGTATCTGGCTTAGAAACTATTGCTTTTTTTGTATGAATATTCAAATTGGTATCAATAAAAGCTAAATCAACAAAACTATTTTTGCTGTAAAATTCTCTTTCTTTAAGTCTTTGTTTTAGAACAACTTTTGTTTGATATTCGTTCTTTGTTTTTTTTGTAGAAAAATGTGAAATTGAAAAATGCGGAAATCCTTTTTCAAAAACCCAAGTTTCAAAAAAATCTGTTAAATTAATTCCTGAAAAACCATGCATTGCTCCTCTAAAATCATAAGAAGATGCAGAACTATATGCGAATGCTTTAAGATATTGAGTTAAAGAACTAAAGAACAAACTGTCTCCCATATATCCTCGTAAAGTATGTGCAACATCTGCACCTTTATCGTAAACAGTTTTGCCATAGGTGTATTCATGCGGAACTCCTGAAACAGCTCTGTAACCGTTATCAACAATATGTGCTTGTGTAAGAACTTTTGCATGATTTTCGCGAACATAATCTTTATATGCTTTTTTACCATAAACTTCTTCTTTAAAAAGTGCTTCGGAGTATGATGCCCAGCCTTCATTAAGCCACATATCCGCAGAAGTTTTACAAGTTACTAAATTGCCAAACCAATGATGCGAAAGTTCATGAGCCATCAATGTTTCTCTAAACAAAGTGCTGTCAACAGCATACTCCGGATAGGCAATATTGCAAACATGTTCCATTGCTCCGGAATTAAACGGAACTTCAACATAACCAACTCTGTCCCAGACATATTCGCCATATTTTTTTTCAAATGTTGCCATTGCCTTTTTTAAATTTTGGAAAGAATATACTGCGTTTGCACTATCCTCCGGATAAACAAATAAGTTGATTGGAATTTCTCTTTTTATTCCTTTATACAGATCCTCAATAATTGCATATTTAGCAACTGCAACAGATACAATATAAGTCGGAACTTCTTGTTTTAAAATCCAAAAATAAGTTTTTGTGCCGTCTGTATTTTTTTGCTTGTTTTTTAATTTTCCGGAACAAACAGCTTTATAATCCCTGGGTACAGTTATATTAAAATCATAAGTTGCCTTATCGGTAAAGCTGTCTGAACATGGAAACCAAACCCTACCAAAAGCATGTGGCTTGGCTGCCATTCCTACGCCAATATTGTATGCTGTACTATCCGAAAAGAAAAAACCTCCCCATGCTAAATCTTGTATTGGTTTTCCATGATAATAAATATTAACCTTTGTGCAGCATTGACCTTCTGATTTTTTTATATTGTATGGAATTGTTATAATTTTTCCGTCATATTTAAAATCTAAAATTTTTTCATTAAACATAAAAACGCTGTCAACTTTCAGCTTTAAAAGTTCTAATTTAATTTCTGAAATCTTTTTTTTTGCAGGACTAAGTTGAACAACTGTATTCCCTGAAATTTCTTTGTTATCGAAATCAGTAATTTTTAAATTTATAGAATAGTGAAAAACATCTATATTCTCTCTAAAATTCTTATTTTGTGAAAAACTAATAGTTGTAACTAAAATTAGTATTATTATTAAATTACTTTTCATATACTGCCTGGTTATTTTTTATATCACACACAAATTTTAGTTTAATTTTTATCTGAACATTCAAAACATCCTAAGAGTTCTCAAACTACCCTCTTACCATATCTTCAACATCCTTAACAGTTTTCGGAATAGGTTTGCCAAGTAATTTGCAACCGTCTTTAGTTATTAAAATATCATCTTCAATTCTAATTCCTCCAAAATCTCGGTATTCTTCAAGTTTATCATAATTTATAAAATCAGAATGTTTTTTATCATTTTTCCATATGTCTATTAATGCTGGTATAAAATAAATTCCGGGTTCAACTGTCATCACAAAACCTTCTTCAAGTTTTCTTGCCATTCTCAAATAAGCTAAACCAAACTGATCGCTTCTTTTATATTCATTATTATAACCCACAATATTTTCGCCCAAACCTTCCATATCATGAACGTCTAAACCTAGCATATGCCCTAATCCATGAGGATAAAATAAGGCATGAGCACCTTGCGTAACAGCATCATCAATATTTCCTTTCATTAATCCTATCGATTTTAATCTTTGTGCAATAATTTTTGCAGACAAAAGGTGCATTTCTTTATATGCAATACCAGCTTTGCTATTCTTTATTACTTCAACATTCGCATCCAAAACAGCTTCATAAATATCTTTCTGTTTAGAAGAAAATTTTCCGCCCACCGGCGATACTCTTGTAATATCACTACAATAATGCATTGAAGATTCTGCTCCTGCATCTGCCAAAAGTAAGTCTCCTTGTTTTAGAATGTTATTGTGATGATGATTATGAAGAATTTGCCCATTAACTGATAAAATTACAGGAAACGATACAGGTCCCCCTCCGGAAAGAGCAATGCCTTCCATTGTTCCACAGATTTCTTGTTCGGAGACTCCGGTATGTGCCATTTTCATGGCTGTTGTATGCATCTTGTATGCAACATCAATGGAACGTTCTATGTCTTCAATTTCAAATTTATCTTTTATTGCTCTTAATTTTACAACTGCTCTAATAAGTTCATCCGAAACATTATTATTTAATTCGTTTGCAGGAATTCCAAGTAATTCTTGAAGTTGAAGTTTAGTTTCGCCTCTATAAACAGGCATAAAATGAATTTTTCTTCCTTGTTTTAGTGCTTTTTTTATAAAATCTACAACTTTTGCAAGAGCATCTGTATTTTTTACACCATTTTTTTCAGAATAATCTTTCATGGTAGGAAGTTCACCCATCCAAATAATATCATCAATGCCTACATCATCTCCAAACATATATTCTTCTCCTGAATTTGCATCAATAATTCCTATTACATTTGGTTCTTTAACTCCAAAAAAGTAAAGAAACGAACTGTCTTGTCTAAAAGTGTATATATTTGCAGGATAATTGAAAGCAACATCTTTATTTCCAGGAATAAGAATAATTCCGTCTTTTATTATTGAAATGAGTTTTTTTCTTCTTAGTGTATAAATATCTTTATTAAACATAATTTTTTTTAAAGTGAATAATTTTTTCAAAAATAGTAAATATTATTTAAATCGTACAATTTAGAAAGCCGTAAAATACATTTTCTTATTTAACTTGCTCTATACGTTAAAACTTTCTATTATGCGATCAAACTGCCACAAAATATGATACTTCGCTAATTTCAAACTTAAACTGTAGCAATGCTATGCTGAAAGAAATAAAATTTATTTTTTTTTATTGACTTTGAGCAGTCATAACGAAATTCTAATGTATAAAGCTGGATTAAAGTTTAAAGTTTCAATATTTTTTTATAAAACATTAAAAAACTTAAATTTGCATAAATTTCAAAAAAATGGAAACAACGAGACAGAAAAAAGTTGCAGGATTGATACAAAAAGAAATGAGTATTCTTTTTCAGAAAAAAATTTCTAATTCTAAAAGTATTATTATATCTGTAACAACTGTAAGAATGTCTCCGGATTTGGGTTCTGCAAAAATATATTTAAGTATTTTTCCGGAAGACAATAAAGAAGATATTTTTACTGAAATAAAAGAAAGTAAAAACACTTTAAGATACGAACTTGGGGAAGTTATAAGAAATCAAGTAAGACGAATTCCTGAATTATTTTTTTATATTGATGATTCATTAAACTATGCTGCAAAGATAGATGAACTTTTAAAGAAATAATATTTTATATAACCGCCTAATTAAACTATTGTATTATTAAATTATTAAAAATGCATCATTTTTTCAAATGAACATACCCTTTTACATAGCTAAACGATATTTATTTTCAAAAAAGAACAGAAATGCGATTAATATTATTTCAGGAATTTCGGTTATTGTTGTTGCAGTTTCTACTGCAGCATTAATTATTGTTTTGTCTTCGATAAATGGTTTTGGAAAATTAATTGACCAACAAATATCAACCTATGCTCCTGATTTATTGATTTCTCCTGCAAAAGGGAAGGTTTTTTCTGCTAATACCGAAAAAGTAAAACAAATTACAAATCTGAAAGGAATAAAATATTCCGCAGAAATTCTTGAGGAAAACATTTTACTAAAACATAGAAATAAACAATTAATTTGCAAAATAAAAGGTGTTCCAAGAGATTACGGAAAAGCATTTAGACTTGATTCTGCTGTTAATTATGGTTTTTATAAAACACACGGCAAAGTTCACAAACTTGCAGTTTTTGGCTCTGAAATTGCATATATAATGGGGATTTCAATTGATACAGGAGAACCAGTTTCTGTTTGGGTCCCAAATCGCAAAAAAATTCAACTTCATAACCCTGAGCAATCATTTAACACAATGAATGTTATTCCTGTTGGTGTTATTTCGTTAGATGCCGAATTTGATGTGAAATATATTATTAGTTCAAATATTCTAGTTAGAAAATTAACTGAAAGAGACAGCTCAGATGTAAGTTCAATTGAGATTTTAATTGAAAACAGCAAACAAATTCCTGAACTTAAATCTAAAATTTCAAAGATTTTAGGAGATGATTTCATTGTTAAAGATTTATACGAACAATTTGATGTATATCGAGTTATGAAATCTGAAAGACTTGCAGCATTTATAATTATGCTTTTTATAATTTTGGTTGCATCATTCAGCATTATAGGTTCAGTAACAATGCTTATTATTGAAAAAAAAGAGGATATTTTTACTTTGCAAAGCATGGGAACAAAAGTTAGTAATATTAAAAAACTTTTTTTTACAGAAGGAATGTTAATTTCATTTACAGGAACAATACTAGGTATTATTCTTGGAGGATTAATAAGCTACGGGCAACAAATATTTGGATTTGTAACATTTCCTGCAGATGGCAATTATATTGTTGACGCATATCCTGTATATGTACAAGTTCAAGATTTTATATTAACTTTTGTATCGGTAATGCTTGTTGGAACAATTATATCTTTATATCCTGCGATAAAAATAAAATCTCATTTGGGTCTAAATTAGAGTCTGTTTATAAAGTCGTGGTGCAACTATGAATTTGTAAATTTCATAAATTGTATTGAAAAAAAGAAGTCTGAGTTTGCCCTTTTGTATCTCTTATTAATTTGTATAAAATCCAATTCATTCTATCTTTGCAAAATAATTTTGATAAAACATAAAATGGTAGATAAAAACTTAATGGATAATTCTGAAGAAAAAAAATCTTTGAATTTCATAGAACAAATTATTGAAGAAGATTTAAAATCTGGAAAACATAAAAATATTATTACAAGATTCCCTCCGGAACCTAATGGATATTTACACATAGGACATGCAAAATCTATTATCCTAAATTTTGGTTTGGGAGAAAAATATAAAGGAAAAACAAATCTTAGATTCGATGATACTAACCCAACAAAAGAAGATGTTGAATATGTAGATTCAATTAAGGAAGATGTAGAATGGTTAGGATATAAATGGGAAAATCAAGCTCTTTTTTCATCAGATTATTTTAATCAACTATATGAATGGGCAGTTAAACTAATAAAAGATGGTTTTGCATACATAGACGACCAAAGCGGAGAAGAAATTTCTGCAACACGTGGCACACCCACAAAACCGGGAATAGAAAGTCCTTTCAGGAATCGTTCTATTGAAGAAAATTTAGATTTATTTTTAAAAATGAAAAAAGGCGAATTCAAAGACGGAGAAAAAGTTTTGAGAGCTAAAATAGACATGAGTTCCCCGAATATGCACATGCGAGACCCTGTTATGTACAGAATTAAGCATGCCAATCATCATAGAACAGGAAACAGATGGTGCATCTATCCCATGTATGATTTCACACATGGGCAATCAGATTATATTGAGGGTATTACACATTCTATTTGCACACTTGAATTTGAAAATCACAGACCTCTTTACGATTGGTTTCTTGATCACATATACGAAGATGGAAAAACAAGACCTAGGCAAATTGAGTTTGCAAGACTAAATTTGAACTACACAGTTATGAGCAAAAGAAAATTGCTTCAACTTGTGGAAGATAAACTTGTTTCTGGTTGGGACGACCCAAGAATGCCAACAATCTCGGGATTAAGAAGAAGAGGTTATACTCCGGAGGCATTAAAGATATTTGCAGAAAAAGTTGGAATTGCTAAACGAGAAAACATAATTGATGTTGGACTGTTAGAATATAGTATTAAAGAACACTTAAATAAAATTGCCCAAAGAGTAATGACTGTTATTGACCCTCTAAAAGTAACAATTACAAATTATCCTGAGGGAAAAGATGAAATGTTACCTGCAATTAACAATCCGGAAGATGAAACCATGGGCAGCAGGGAAGTCCCTTTTTCAAAAATATTATATATTGAAAAAGAAGATTTTAAAGAAGTTGCAAACAGAAAATTTTTTAGACTGAAACTTGGAGGTGAAGTTCGTTTGAGATATGCTTATTTTATTACTTGTAATGAGGTAGTAAAAGATGAAAACGGAGAAATTATTGAACTCCTTTGTACTTATGACCCACTTTCAAAAGGAGGAAAATCTCCTGACGGCAGAAAGGTTAAAGGTACGTTGCATTGGGTTTCTGCAAAACACGCAATTGATATTGATGTTAAACAATATGACAGGCTTTTTAGCGACGAATCTCCCGACAGTCATAAAGATAAAGATTTCAAAGAATTTATTAATCCGGACTCATTAAATATTGTTGAAAACTGCAAGGCTGAACCATTCTTAAAAAATGCAAAAATTGGTAATAAATTTCAATTTGAAAGAAAAGGATATTTTACACTTGATAAAGATTCGGAAAAGAACAAGTTAGTTTTTAACAGAACTGTAAGTTTAAGAGATTCTTGGAAGAGGAGAAACTAATGAGAATTGATAAAAAAAGATTATAATATTCTAAACAAAAAAAATGTCAAAAATAATTATAAATAGTTTAGCTGATTTTGAGGCACTTGAAGGTAAAAATTTAGGTGTATCGAATTATTTTAAAATTACACAAGAACAAATAAATAAATTTGCAGAAGCAACACTAGACTATCAATGGATACACACAGATATTGAACGTGCAAAAGAAACACAATTTGGTTCAACCATTGCACACGGATACTTAACTCTATCTGTTTTACCATATCTTTGGGAACAAATTATTGAAGTTAATAATCTTAAAATGCAGGTAAACTACGGCATTGAAAAATTCAAGTTTATGGAAGCTGTTAGAACCAACGATGAAGTTCGCTTGAAAGTAACCGTAAAAAGCATTAAAAATTTGAGAGGAATTTGCAAGGCAGAAATGAGGGTTTCTTTAGAAATTAAAGACCGAAAAAAACCTGCATACATGGGTAGTGTTCTTTTTCTATATCATTTTAAATAAAAAAAGTCGGGTTAAAACCGACTTTATAATCCTACACTCCGCTAACTTTCAACATCTCAGCATTTTCAGCAATCTGTAATTTTTCAATTATTTCATTTAAATCTCCATCTAAAATATTTTGAAGATTATATAAAGTTAGCTTTATTCTGTGATCTGTTACTCTTCCTTGCGAATAATTATAAGTCCTAATTTTTGCAGACCTGTCACCGGAAGAAACCATTGTTTTTCTTTTTGAAGAAATCTTATCTAGGTATTTTTGATATTCAAGATTATAAAGTCTTGTTTTTAATTCTTTCATAGCTTTTTTAAGATTCTTTATCTGGGATTTTTCATCTTGGCAAGTAACAACAAGTCCTGTTGGAATATGGGTTAATCTTATAGCAGAATAAGTAGTATTCACCGACTGCCCACCAGGCCCAGAAGAGCAATAAGTATCTTTTCTTACATCCGCATCATTAATTTGGACATCAATATCTTCTGCTTCGGGCAAAACTGCAACCGAAGCTGCAGATGTATGAACTCTACCTTGTGTTTCAGTATCGGGGACTCTTTGTACACGATGCACACCGGACTCATACTTCATAATTCCATAAACACCATTTCCAGAAACCTCCATAACTATCTCTTTATAACCACCTTGTGTACCTTCAGTAATTCTGTTTATTGCAATTTTCCATCCTCTGTTTTCACAAAATTTTGTGTACATTCTAAATAAATCTCCGGCAAAAATACTTGCTTCATCACCTCCTGAGCCGGCTCGGATTTCAACAATTGCATTCTTATCATCTTCGGGGTCTTTTGGTAAGAGTAAAATTTTAATTTCTTCTTCCAAAGCATTACCTTCATTTATCAAAGAGTCAATCTCATCTTTTGCCATTTGTCGCATTTCGGCATCATCTTCCTCGGCTAATAATTCTTTTGAAGAAATAATATTATCATCAATATTTTTGTATTTTTTGAATGCTTCAATTAAGGGAGTTAAATTTTTATATTCTTTATTTAATTTAATAAATTTTTCTCTACTAGAAATTATTTTAGGATTTGTTAAATCAAGTTCAACTTGTTTAAATCTTTCTAAAACTCCTTCTAATTTATCTAAAATCATTTTATTGCTCATACATCTCTTTTTTTAATAAATGCAAAGCTATAAAATAAAAATTAATAAAAAATTTGCTGACATTATTTCATTAAGTAATCTTAATTATTAGTTTTGTATGTTTTGAAATAAAAGTATTTTCTTAAAATTTAATTTGATGATTAAAAAAACACATAAATTCTTAATATTAATAATATTATCCTATGGTTTATTTTCTGCGTGTAGCAATTCTAAATCAAACACTATTCATAAAGACAATAAGTCTGATATTCAAAGAGATAAACTTGTTAATTTTGCAAAAAAGCAATTAGGAATAAAATATGTTTATGGAGGAAGTACTCCAAAAGGTTTTGATTGCTCAGGTTTTACACAATATGTTTATTCAAAATACGGTTATTCAGTTCCAAGGGTGTCCCGAGATTATGAAAAAACCGGCACAAAAATAAGCGTTAAGAATACAAAACCTGGAGACATTTTGCTTTTTACAGGAAGTAACAAAAAAAAACGTGTTACAGGACATCTTGGCATTGTTGTTTCAAACAAAAATGGTACTATAAAATTTATACACGCATCTTCATCAAGAGGAATTGTAATTTCAGATATGAAAATTAGTTATTATAAAGAAAGAATTCTCGGAGCAAGAAGAATTATTAAATAAAACAAAATGGAAGATATTTCAACACAACAGATATATAATTGGGAAGGAAAAAGAATCCTTATTGCAGAAGATGAAGAAATGAATTATCTCTATCTTGAAGAAGCATTAAGAGATTCAAAAGCAATTGTTGTTTGGTGCAAAAACGGACAAGATGCTGTTCAAAAAATTATTTCATCTGACCAAAAATTTGACTTAATTTTAATGGATGTTAAAATGCCAAAAATGAATGGCTATGAAGCAACTAAATTAATAAAAAAAAACAATAAAGAAATCCCGATAATTATTCAAACTGCCTTTGCAATGCCTGATGAACGCCAAAAAGGGTTTAATTCCGGGTGTAACGAATATCTTGAAAAACCAATAAGACAAATTAAACTTCTTTCAACTATAAATAAATATTTAACATATTGATTACCATTAAATTACAACAAATTTATAAAATAAATATTTTTTACTAACAATTTAAAAAACGCCTAATGAAAATAATAAAATTTACATTATTTGCAGTTATTTTTACAATTTTTTCTACAAATACTAACGCACAAAAAACTAATGACAACAAAGAAACATATTCTTTTAAAGACATTATCAGGCTTCCGGTAACAAGTGTAAAAAACCAATATAGATCTGGTACTTGTTGGAGTTTTTCAGGACTTTCATTTTTAGAAGCTGAATTAATTAGAATGGGAAAAGGCAATGTAGATTTGTCTGAAATGTTTATTGTAAACCATTGCTACAAAGACAAAGCTGAACGTTATGTTCGTATGCACGGACACCTAAATTTTGGAGGAGGAGGTGCTTTCCATGATGTAACTTATGTGTTAAGAAATTATGGATTAGTAACCGAAGACACATACAAAGGTTTAAATTATGGAACAGAAAACCACGTTCACGGAGAAATGGATGAAGTTCTTAAAAAATACGTTAAAGGAATAACTGAAAATAAAAATAAAAAAATAACGCCTGTTTGGAAAGCCGGATTTGATGGAATAATTGATTCTTATCTTGGAAAAATTCCAAAAGCAAGTCCTAATAATTTCATGGGTCTAAATGCTGACAATTATGTTGAGTTAACAAGTTTTTCTCATCATCCTTTTTACTCAAGTTTCATTCTTGAAGTTCCGGATAATTGGTTATGGTCTAGCGTATATAATCTTCCTATTAATGAATTTGAACAAACAATTGACAATGCTTTAAAAAAAGGATACACTGTTGCTTGGGCAGCAGATGTTAGCCATAAAGGCTTTCAGTACAGCAAAGGAGTTGCAGTTATACCAGACACAGAAATTGAAAATTTAGATGGTTTGGAGCAAGGCAAATGGGAAAAACTAACAAAAAGAGAAAAAGAAGCTAAAATTTACGGTTTAAGTACAATTGTAAAAGAAAAGAAAATCACGCAAGAATATAGGCAGGAAGCATTCGATAATTATTTAACAACAGATGACCACGGAATGTTAATTATTGGAACTGCAAAAGACCAAAAAGGAAATGACTATTACATAATTAAAAATTCTTGGGGAATAAGTGGAAAATACGATGGTTATTTTTATGCTTCAAAGGCATTTGTTATAATGCAAGCAACTAATATTATGGTGAATAAAGAATCTATTCCTAAAAATATTAGAAAAAAATTAAACCTCTAAGATATTTTAATTTTATATAGGGCTTGCTGAAAAGCAACATATTTAAAATTTTTCATCAAGCCCTATTTAAAAATTTGTTTAATTTACAAAAGCTCCTGCGAATTTTTTCAACACAAACTATTTAGTATCAGTCAGATACATATATTTAGACGCATGAAAATAAGAACCGGCATAGGCTATGATGTTCATAAATTAGTTAAAGCTAATGTTTTAACAATAGGAGGTGTTGCAATACCACACACAAAAGGTAGTTTGGGGCATTCTGACGGAGATGTACTAATTCATGCAATATGCGATGCTTTGCTTGGAGCAGCAAATTTAAGAGATATTGGTTTTCATTTTCCTGACACTTCTTCAAAATATAAAGGAATTGACAGCAAACTTCTTTTAAAAGATGTTATTAAATTAATTTCTGAAAAAGGATATGAAATTAGTAATATTGACTGTACTATTGTTCTTCAAAAACCAAAAATTAAAGACTATATTCCTATAATGAAAGAAGTACTTGCAGAAACAATGCATATACCCCTTGATGATATTTCTATAAAAGCAACTACAACAGAGCAGCTTGGTTTCACAGGAAGAGAAGAAGGAATTTCCGCATATTCTAATGTGCTGATTATCAAAACATAGAGGTCTATTGTAAATTCATTTCAGGAATATTTCCCTCAACAATTAAATTACCTTCGGTTGCATTTTTTATTTCCTCAACACTAACACCAGGTGCTCTTTCTAAAAGTTTAAATCCTTTATCGGTAACAGTTACAACCGCTAAGTCTGTTATAATTGTTTTTACGCAAGATACGCCTGTAAGAGGTAGTGTGCAAGTCTTTTTAAGTTTTGATTTGCCATTTCTGTCAGTATGAGTTGTTGTAACGATAATATTTTTTGCAGAAGCAACTAAATCCATAGCTCCACCCATTCCTTTAACTAATTTTCCTGGTATTTTCCAACTAGCAATATCTCCGTTTTCAGAAACTTCAAAAGCCCCAAGAACAGTTAAGTTAATATGTCCTCCTCTTATCATTGCAAAACTTAAGGCTGAATCAAAAAATGAAGCTCCTGGTATTGCAGTTACCGTTTGTTTTCCTGCATTTATTAAATCTGGGTCTGCTTTTCCTTTTTCAGGGAATTCTCCTATTCCTAACAAGCCGTTTTCAGATTGTAAGATTACGTCCATTCCTTCTGGAATATAATTTGCGAGTAATGTAGGAATCCCAATTCCAAGATTTACATAAAATCCGTCCTGCAATTCCTGTGCTGCTCTTTTTGCTATTCCTGTTTTATCTAATGCCATTTTATTCTTATTTTATTATTAATAAGTTTTTAAATCTTTTATCACTACTTCAAATCTTTAACGAGTAGTTTCGAATTCAATTCTTTTTTCATAGTCAACTCCCTGAAAAATTCTTTGAACAAAAATACCCGGAGTGTGTATATGATTTGGATTTAATTCTCCCACAGGAACTAATTCTTCTACTTCTGCAATAGTAATTTTACCTGCTGTTGCCATCATATTATTAAAATTATTTGCAGTATTATTAAAAATCAGATTTCCGGATGCATCTCCGTATTTTGCTTTCACAATTGCAAAATCTGCTGTTAAACCATATTCCAAAAGATGCATTTTTCCATTAAACTCTCTAACTTCTTTTCCTTTGGCAACTTCTGTTCCATATCCTGCAGGAACATAAAAAGCTGGTATTCCTGCACCTCCTGCACGTATTCTTTCTGCCAAAGTTCCTTGGGGTACTAAATCTACATCAAGCTCACCGGACAAAAATTGCCTTTCAAATTCTTTATTTTCTCCAACATAAGAAGCAATCATTTTCTTTAATTGCTTATCTCTAAGAAGCACTCCCAAACCAAAATCATCAACTCCTGCATTATTTGAAATACATATTAAGTTCTTAACTTTAATTCTTGCGAGTTCTTTTAATGTATTCTCTGGTATTCCGCTTAGCCCAAAACCTCCTATCATTAAAGTCATTCCATCTTTTAAGCCAATTATTGCCTCTGCTGCATTTTTTACAACTTTATTCATCCTTATATCTGTTAATTAAAAAATATCAATATCTTCATCATCTCCAAAATTTTCATCCCCTTCTCCTTCTTGTTCAAAATCATCACAGTCCAAAATTACTCCATCATAAACTGGAGGTTTTTTAAATTTTTCTTTTGAAATACCTAATTTTCCATTTTTATAAATCCTTTGCATATACAAAGCCCAAATAGGAAGAGCCATATTTGCTCCCTGCCCGTCATGAGTGCTTAAAAACCGAATACTTCTTTCTTCACCTCCAACCCATACTCCGGTTACTAAGTTTGGAACAAATCCAATAAACCAACCATCAGAGTTATCATTTGTTGTACCGGTTTTTCCTGCAATTTCATTTGTAAATCCGTATTTATATCTTAATCTTGTGCTTGTTCCTTTATCAACTACACCTTTCATCAAATCAATCATTCTATATGCAGTATTTGCATTTAGAGCTTCTCTACTTTTTGCTTTAAAACGAGCAATAACATTTCCATTTTTATCTTCAATACGTGTAACATAAACTGGCTCTGTATGTATTCCGCCATTAGCATAGGTATCGTATGCAGCAACCATTTCTGAAAGCCTTAAATCTGCTGCTCCTACACAAAGTGCCTCAACTGCAGGAATTTTTGTTTTAATTCCTGTTCTGTATGCCATATCTCTAATCTTTGTTGCACCATATTTTTTCATTATCCAAGCAGATGTCTGGTTTAGTGAATTTGCCAAACCTGTTTTTAAAGTTATCATTTTTCCATCTAATTTTTCATTAGAAGAAAACTGAGGTGTCCAAGTTGGGGGGTTTTGTCCTTCTGGAAGCTCAATTGTTACAGGAATATTTGGTATTTTATGACAAGGAGACATTTTATCTTCCATTGCAATAGAATAAACAAATGGTTTAAAAGTAGAACCTACCTGTCGTTTTGCCAAGGAAACATTGTCAAATCTAAAATAATCATAATCAATATCTCCAACATATGCTCTTACATATCCTGTTTGAGGTTCAAGAGACATTAATCCTGAGTGTAAAAAGAATTTATAATATTTTATTGAATCCATTGGTGTCATAATAGTATCAATAGGACCTTTCCAAGAAAAAACTTTCATTTTAACAGGTGTATTAAAAGATTTTGAAATAAAAGCAGTATCTTTTTTATTTTTAATACTTCTGTATCTTTCAGATCTTTTTTTTGCAGTTTCTAAAATAGCTGATATTTGTTTATTTGTAATTTTCCACGAAAATGGTGCTTTCTTTCTCCCTTTGTGCCTTTTATAAAATAATGGCTGAAGATATTCGCTTAAATGCTCTTTCATTGCAGCCTCAGCATATTGTTGCATTTGGTAATTAATAGTTGTATAAATTTTAAGCCCGTCTTTATAAATATTATAATTTGTTCCATCTGGTTTTGAATTTTTATTACACCATCCATAAAGCTGGTTATCAAACCATTCAGTAGAATCTTCCAAATACTTATCAAATTTTATTTCATAAGATGCTTTGTCTCTTTTATATTTTTTATACCCTTTATCATTCCATTTTTTCTTTTTAGGTTTTTTAGGAGCAACAGGTTTTTTCTTATACATCAAGGCTCTTATATATTCTCTAAAATGTTTTGCAATTCCTTTTGTATGAGACTGAACACTAAAGTCAAGTTTAATAGGGAGTGCTTGCAATGAATCATAATATTCCTTTGTTTGTGGAATATATCCATTCAAATCTGAAAGCTCATTTTGATATTTTTCAACCTGTTCAATAACAGTATTTCTTCTAAAAAATGAATTTTCAGGATTTAATCTAGGGCTATATTTTGTTGGAGCTTTTAACAATCCTATTAAAACAGCAGCTTCTTCTAATCTAAGAGAATCAGCAGAAGTATTAAAAAAAGTTCTTGCTGCAGATTTAATTCCAAAAGCATTACTCCCAAAATCAACAGTATTTAAATACATTACAATTATTTCTTGCTTTGTATAATTCCGTTCTAACCTAACAGCAGTTACCCACTCTTTTAATTTTGTAATAACTTGATTTGGTTTTCCAGACAATCCTGTTTTATATTCAGGACCTGTTCTTATTTTATAGAGATTTTTTGCTAATTGTTGAGAAATTGTACTTCCTCCACCATCAAGATTAAAAGTTAGAATTCCTTTTAAAACACGTCCTAATGCTCTTGCATCAATTCCTGAATGGCTATAAAATCGGGCATCTTCTGTCGCCACCAAGGCATTTAAAACATTTGAAGACACCTCTTTAAAATCAACAGATGTTCTGTTCTCTCTAAAAAACTTTCCTAATAATCTTTGATCTGAGGAATAAATCTCTGTTGCTAAATTAGATTTAGGATTTTCTAATTCTTCAAAACCAGGTAATTTTCCAAAAACTTCATTACTTACTAAAATAAAAATTATTCCAATTAGAATAAAAGGTACTAACAAAATTGACCAATAAATTATTTTAAATTTTTTAAATTTTCTTATTTCTTCCATTAAATATACTTCAAATTTTTATGTCGTAAAATTAGTAAAAAAATATGAATTGATATTTGATTTTCTTAATTTTCAATTTTTAAAACATATCTGTCTATAAATCTGAAACTTAGCCATAAATCTAAAAAAAAAATTAATAAAAATTTTGACAAGACTTTAATATTTATTTTAATTTGCACATTCAAATTTTTATTTATTCGTATTTTAATATCCATTTTTAATAACCCTAAACATGAGTAAAAACCTTGTTATTGTTGAGTCCCCTGCTAAGGCTAAAACTATTGAAAAATTTCTGGGAAAAGATTATACTGTAAAATCAAGTTATGGTCATATTAGAGACTTAGTAAAAAAAAACTATGGTATTGATATTGAAAACAACTATAAGCCGGAATACATAGTAATGCCAGACAAAAAAAAGATTATTGCTGAGCTAAAAAAAGAAGTAAAAAAAGCAAACTCCGTTTTGTTAGCATCTGATGAAGACCGTGAGGGAGAGGCAATTGCATGGCATTTATATGAAGTTCTAAAACTCAAGAACAAAGATACTAAAAGAATTGTTTTTAATGAAATCACAGATTCTGCAATAAAAAATGCAGTTAAAAACCCAGGAAATATAAATATTGATTTAGTCAATGCTCAACAAGCAAGAAGAATTTTGGACAGATTAGTTGGATTTGAATTATCATCTGTTTTATGGAAAAAAGTACAATCTAAATTATCTGCCGGAAGAGTTCAATCTGTTGCAGTTAAATTATTAGTTGAAAGAGAAAGAGAAATTATAAATTTTAAAGCTGAAAGTTTTTTTAAAGTTTCCGCAGATTTCTTAGTTTCTGACGAAAATGAAAATACTACAAATTTAAACGCAACTTTATCTAAAAAAATAAAAACAGAAGAAGAAGTTATTGAAATATTAAACAATATTAAAACTGCTAGTTTTAAAATCATTAATGTAGAAAAAAAACCTGCCAAACGTTCACCTTCTGCACCTTTTACAACATCTTCACTACAACAAGAAGCTAGTCGAAAACTTGGTTTCCCTGTTGGAAAAACAATGAGAGTTGCCCAAAAATTATATGAAAGTGGAAAGATAACATACATGAGAACCGATTCCGTAAATCTTTCAAAATTAGCATTAGAAACAGCAAAGAAAACAATATTAGAAGAATACGGAGAAAAATACTACAAAAGAAGATCATACAAAACTAAAGTAAAAGGTGCACAAGAAGCTCATGAAGCTATAAGACCAACTTATATTAACAATAAAACTGTTTCAGCCTCTTTTGATGAATCTAGATTATATGATTTAATAAGAAAGCGAACTTTAGCTTCTCAAATGACCGATGCTCTGTTTGAAAAAACTAACATCTTAATAGATTTTGAAAACAAAAAATATAATTTTTCTGCAACAGGAGAAGTTTTAATTTTTGCAGGATTTATAAAAGTATATGCTGACGATGATAATATTAATAAACAGACAGACATACTTCCTCCTGTAAAAAAAGGGCAAATTCTAGAATTTAGCAAAATTTCAGCAGAACAAAACTTTAGCAAATATCCTCCAAGATACTCGGAAGCATCACTTGTCAAGCAACTTGAAGACAAAGGAATAGGAAGACCTTCAACATATGCTCCTACAATTTCTACAATTCAAAAAAGAGGGTATGCAACTAAAGAAAGTAGAGATGGTGTTGAAAAAGAATTTACTAATATACTATATACTGACAAAATTCAGAAAAAAGTTATAACTAAACAATATGGAGCCGAAAAAAACAAATTATTTCCTACGGATATTGCTATGGTTGTAACAGATTTTTTAAGTGATAATTTTGAAAATATCATAGATTATAACTTTACAGCAAATGTTGAAACAGAATTTGACAGCATTGCTGATGGAAAAGTTGTATGGTATGAAATGATTGATAAATTCTATACTGATTTCAGTAAAAAAGTTAAGAAAACAATAGAAGAAGCAGAAAGAAATACAGGAGAAAGAATTCTTGGAAAAGACCCTAAAACAGGCAAACAAATTTCAACAAGAATAGGAAGATATGGACCAGTTGTACAACTTGGAATACAAGATAAAGATGAAAAATTACAATTTGCAAGTCTTGGAAAAGAGCAACATATTGAAACTATAAGTTTAAAAGAAGCTATAAATTTACTTGAAAACTCAGGCAAAGGAAGATTGTTAGGTACAGATCCTAAAACAGGAAAAAATATATATGTGAGATTTGCAAGATATGGAGCAGTAGCTCAACTTGGAGAAGCAGACGACAAAGAAAACAAGCCTCAATACGCAGGTTTATTAAAAGGAATGTCAATAGACTCTATTACACTTGCAGAAGCTGTTGAACTTTTTAAACTCCCAAGAGATGTTGGAGAATTTGAAGGAAAAAAAGTTGTAGCAGCAGTAGGAAGGTTTGGACCATACATAAGACACGATTCAAAATTTATTTCATTAAAAAAAACTGATGATCCTTTAACAGTCTCTCTTGATAGAGCTATTGAGTTAATAAACGACAAAAGAGAATCTGATAGAAAACGAATAATAAAAGAATTCCCTGAAAATACAGATGTTAAAATCATAAAAGATAGATGGGGGAAACCTTGCATTTTCTTTAATAAAAAATACATACGTTTATCAACAAAAGTAAAACCAGAAGAACTTTCACTCAGTGATTGTTTAAAACTTATTGAAATAGAAATGCCAAAGAAAAAAACTAAATCAAAAAAAACTCCAGCAAAGAAAAAAACAACTCGCAAAAAGAAATAAACAACAATGCTAAGTAATATTATAGACTTTTTGAATCCTGTTAACACTAATATCTTTGAGAACATTTCAACAAATATTCATAAAGAATTAATGTTTTCAAATATCCATTTTTTAAACGAAATGGAAACAGTAAGTAATAATAAAAATTTTGACATTGCAATTATTGGAGTTCCCGAAGATAGAAACTCAAAAAACAAAGGCACAAATAAAGCTCCTGATAAAATCCGAAAAGAATTATATAATTTATTTATACCATCCAAAATTAATATAATTGACATAGGCAATTTAAAAAAAGGGAAGTCTGTAAATGACACATACATAGCTCTTTCAGAAGTTGTATTTGAATTGTTAAAAAATGAACTTGCTGTTGTAATTATTGGTGGCAGCAAAGACTTAATAGTTCCTATTTGCAAGTCATATGAAAAAGGAAAAAAAACATTCAATTTATGTGTGGCAGAACCAAAATTAAATTTAAAAGAAAATGAAGACATCTTTTCAGAAGAAACATATCTTTCAGAAATTATAGAAAACAACAATAAGCTATTTAATTATACAAACCTAGGATATCAAACATATTATAACCCAACTGAAAACATAAATTATATTACAAAAAAATATGATACATTCAGACTTGGAATTTCAAGAACAAAAATTAATAATAATGAACCTATTTTAAGAGACTCCGATTTTTTTGCAATTGATATAAGCTCAATTAAAAAAACTGATGCACCTGGAGTTTTAAAACCTTCAATTCACGGTTTCTATGGTGAAGAAATTTGTCAATTGGCAGGATATGCAGGAATTAGTGATAAAATTTCAACATTCGGAATTTTTAACACAAACCCAGTTTTTGATAAAGAAAATCAAACTACTGAACTTGCAGCACAAATAATTTGGCATTTTATTCAATCGTTTTACCTAAGAAAAAATGAGAGCAATCCTAAAACTATAAAAAATCAGAAGAAATATATAGTTAATATTGAGGGTCTTACCGAAAATATAATTTTCTACAAAAGCACAAAAACACAAAGATGGTGGTTTGAAGTACCTTATCTAAAAAAAGAAAAAGAAAAGATAAAATTAATTGCTTGTACATTTGAAGACTACATAAAAGCATCAAATAATGAAATTCCTGAAAGATGGTGGAAATTTTTTAAAAAATTAAATTAATTGCTAAATCATTTATATAAAGACTATAAGCTATAATTTACAAAATTATTAATAACTTTTTTTTTTTTTTTTCACTAAAAATATAATTTTTACAAAAAAAAATAAGTTTATTACAAAAAAAATTACTTATTTTGTATTTGATGAAGAAGACGCACTTATTATTATTTTTGTTTTTTTTTTCCTTAGAGGTATTCTCTCAACAAGACCCGCAATTTGCTCAAAATAAGAACAATTTGCTGTTTACAAACCCTGCTTTTGCAGGAATGTCTGATGGGATTTGTGCTTCTGCTATAAACAGACAGCAATGGGTCGGTTTTAAAGGAGCACCCGTTACAACCTTAGCAGGAATACATAGCAAAATAAAGTTATTCGGTATAAAAGGCGGAGTTGGTCTTTCAATTGCAGATGATAGATATGAGTTCTCAAAAGATTTTCAAGCAAAACTTGCATATTCTTATCACAAACGTTTCATGTCAGGAATACTCGGTATAGGAATAGAAGCAGGAATGATAAATAAAGACCTAGAACCTGAATGGATTTATCCAGATGAAGATGGTCAAACTGATGGATATATACCTCATGTAGCAACAAGAAAAATGATTCTTGATTTAGGCTTAGGAATATTTTACAAACTTGGAGAAAATTTTTATGCTGGAATATCAATGTCGCATGTTCATAAACCGAAAATTAAATATCCAGAGCTTAGTTCGGCATCATTTTTGAGCAGACATTATTTCGCAACAGTTGGATATAATTTTAGAATGTTGAATAGTCCAATTGAAATGCAACCATCTGTATTTGTGAAGTTTGACGGTACTAAAATGCAATATAGTGGAAATTTAACCGCTTTGTACAATAAAAAATTTAGCGTTGGCGTTTCATACAGAAATAAAGAGGCTATTATTCCAATGGTTGGAATAAATCTGTTTAGTGGACTTAAAATTGGATATGCCTATGAGCTCTCAATAAACAGATTAATAACAGTAAGTAGAGGAACACATGAGTTTTTTGTTGGCTACTGCTTTAATTTTTTTGGAACAACTAAAGATTATAAATATAGAAGTATAATTTACTTATAAAAAAACAATAACATTTTTTAAATAACACAGGTATCATGAAAAAATTAATAATTTTATCCTTTAGTTTAGTAGTATTACTAATTGCAAGTTGTGGAAAAGGCGGTAGCCATGGCGAACTTGTTGGCGTTGGTGATGCAGGCGATTGGTTTGAGCCAAATCCTTACGGAATGGTATTTATTCCCGGAGGAAGTTATAATATGGGATTAAATGACCAAGATATAACTTTTGCTCACACATCTCAATCAAAAACAGTTTCTATTGATCCTTTTTGGATGGATGAAACAGAAATAACAAATAGTGAATACAAACAATTCGTATATTGGGTTAGAGATTCAATTGCAAAAAGATTATTAGTTGAAAATGATTTTGAAGAATTTAAAGCCGAAATTGATCCCGAAACATTAATAATATTAGAGGCAGACGGTTATGATCATGATGACCCAGAAACTTGCATATTAAATTGGGAAAACCCCGTGGATTACAATAGACCTGATGAAGATTTCCAAACAGCTTTAGCAGACTTATATCTTCCAACTCATGAACGTTTTTACAAACAAAAAGAAATTGATTCTAGAAAATTAATATTTTCATACGAATGGGTAGATTTAAAACAAGCTGCTGCCGATAATAATAGATATTTTTACGATGAGGATTTCTCTAGTGGGGAATATAAAGGAACAGTAGTTAACAGTAAAGGAGAAACTGTTCCCGTAAAAGACCGTTCTGCATTTATTATGCAATCTAAAATTAATGTTTATCCTGACACATTAGTCTGGATGAGAGATTACACATATTCATATAACGAACCTTTTGCAAGAAGATACTTTTGGCATATTGCATATAATAGCTATCCGGTTGTTGGAGTTTCATGGAAACAAGCATCAGCTTTTTCAATATGGCGTACTGATTTAATGAGAAATTATCAAAAATCTCAAGGTGATCCTGTATGGCAAGAATACAGACTTCCTACAGAAGCAGAATGGGAATATGCTGCAAGAGGAGGTTTAGATTTATCAAAATATCCTTGGGGCGGAATTTACACAAGAAATGTACATGGCTGTTTTATTGCAAACTTCAAACCTCTAAGAGGAAGATATGGAGATGATGGAGCAAACAGAACACTCGAAGTTGGAAGATACTCTCCAAACGAATATCATCTTTTTGATATGGCAGGAAACGTTGCAGAATGGACAAGTAATGCTTTTGACGAATCAGCATACAGTTATACACATGATTTAAATCCCGATTACAGGTATAACGCAAAATCAGAAGATCCCCCTGCATTAAAAAGAAAAGTTATCAGAGGCGGTTCTTGGAAAGACATTGCATTTTATATGCAAGTAGGTCAGAGAGCTTATGAGTATCAAGATAGTGCAAAATCTTATGTAGGTTTCAGATGTGTTCGTTCTTATATGGGTAATGACGAATACGCATGGGATGCAAGCAATTTCTAAACAAAAAGATTAAATAAAATATATTAAAATCTAATTAAGGTATTTTTAAAAGATTATTAAAATACCTTAATTTTATAATTTAAAACGTTCATCACAATTTTAAAGATACTAACATAATAAATTTGTTTGTGAATTTATTAATATTTATCTTTAACAATTATTTATTAATTATTCAATTATTATTAATTCTAAAATTTATTTATTATGGCTAATTTCACGGAAAGTCACAAATTTAAAGTTTTCATGAAGTACCTTTACGGATGGGGTGCAGCACTTGTTTTAGTTGGTGCATTGTTTAAATTAACTCACTGGCCTGGTGCTAACGCAATGTTAACAATTGGTCTTATTACCGAGGCTATTATTTTCTTTTTCTCAGCTTTCGAACCTTTACATGAAGAACTTGACTGGACTTTAGTTTATCCTCAACTTGCAGGACTTGATGGTTCAATAGATGTGCAAATTGAAAAAGAAAGATTACCTTCAAATACAGACGCATTAGGTAAATTCAATGAAATGATTGAAAAAGCAGGAGATTCTAACCTTTTTGAAAAATTTGGTTCTGGCATTGAAAGTTTAAACGAAAAAGTAACACAAATGTCTGATGTGTCAGATGCCGCATTAGCAACAAACGAATATGCTGAAAACATGAAAGGTGCTGCTGGCGCAGTTAGTACATTAATAGACTCATATAATAAATCTGCAGAGGCTGTTTCATATTCTGCAGACAGTTTATCAGACTCTTTTAATAGTGCATCAGAGAAAGTTTCTACAGGAGGAAATGAATTTGCTGAGGCATACCAAAGATTAACAGGATCTATGGATTTAGATTTTTCTTCACTAAAAGAAGGAAACGCTGAATATAATGGACATATAACAAACTTAAACAAAAACCTTTCAGCATTGAACGCTATTTTTGAATTACAACTTAACGAAACAGATTTAGACCAAATGATGGCTGATCTTCAAGGTTCTGTTGAACATTCTAAAAAATACAATACTGAAATTACAAAATTAGGACAAAAATTAGAGGCTCTTAATACTGTTTATGGAAATATGCTTAGTGCAGTAAATGTAAAAATGGACTAATCCAAAATACATTTATTCTGAATTAATTTATTTTAATAATTTAAAAAATACAGATTATGGGTCATGGTAATTTATCACCAAGGCAGAAGATGATTAACATCATGTATCTTGTTCTTACGGCATTGTTAGCAATGAACGTATCAGCTGAGATATTAAATGCATTTGTCTTGGTGAACGATAGTTTAATAAAAACAGAAGATGGTATAAATGCCAAAAACAGAGATGTTTACAGCGGATTTGACGGAAAATTCGAAGCAAACAAAAAGAAGGTTGGTCCTTGGAGAGAGAAAGCCTATAAGGTTAAAAAATATTCTGATGGATTAATATCTTATATTGACAAACTTCAAGAAAAAATTTTAGTTGATGCCAAAGAAGATTTGGAAGCATACAAAAAAAACGGAACGTCTATTATTAAAAATAAGAAAGACAGAGAATCTCCGCTATATACAATGTTAGAAGATAAATCTGAGGGTAAAGCACGTGCACTTATACTAAAAGATAAAATTGGAGATTTTAAAAAGAATATAGAATCAGTATTTAATGATGTTCCTGAAAAAGATAGAGGAACAGTTATCAAAGTTATGAAAGATAATTTGAATACAGATGATATAAAAAGTCAAGATGGTGATATGAAAAAATGGGAGCATGTAAATTTTGAACATCTGCCTTTGGTTGCTGTTATTACAATGCTTACAAAACTAAAAACAGACATCATAAACACAGAATCAGAAGCAATTAACAATTTATACGGACAAGTTGATGCAAAATCTTATAAATTTACAGATTTGAATGCAATTATAAAACCCGATAAAAGTTATCTTTTATCAGGAGAAAAATATAGAGCCGAAATATTTGTAGGAGCATCTGATACTACTCTTAAACCTGAGATTATATTGAGTGGAGGAAAAAAAATTGAACGTTTTGAAGACGGTAAAGGTATATACGAAGTAACTGCGGGAGGATATGGTATGCACACATTAAAAGGAATTATTTTAGTAAACAAACCAGGTTCAACTGAAAAAGATACTTTTGATTTCTCGGAAGATTATCAAGTTGCAGCTCCTAGTGTAAGTGTTTCTCCTACTAAAATGAATGTATTTTATATAGGTGTTGATAATCCTGTTGAAATAACAGCAGCTGGTACGCCAGCAGATAAAGTATCTGCGTCTATGACAAGTGGAACAATTCGAAAAAATGGAGGTTCTAAATATACAGTAAAAGTTTCTAGAGTTGGAAAAACCAAAGTAAATGTTAGTGCAAATGGCAAACATCTTGGAACAAAAGAATTTAGAGTAAAATCACTTCCAAGCCCTATTACAACAATAGGAAGAGCTGGTACTGATTATTATAAAGGAGGAAGAATTCCAAAATCTACTCTTTTAGCTTTAAGTGGTATAAATGCTACAATGGAGAATTTTGACTTTGCTTTAAACTATCGAATTACTGAATTTACAGTTGTTTGTACAATTGGAGGATTTGATAAAGTTGCTAAATCAACCAGTCGTAAGTTTACGCCTAAACAAAAGAGCATAATTAGGCAAGCGAAAAAGAAAACTCGTGTAATTCTTGAGAGAGTAAAAGCTAGAGGACCTGATGGAAAAAACAGAAAAATTGGTGATTTAGTTCTTAAACTTAAATAAAGTTTAAAAATAGTTATATCATATTAAAAATATATTACTAAAATTTGCGTTTAAGTTATGAGAATCAGAAATAAGCAGTTTTTGGCTGTTATTTCTGACCATAATAAAATAATAAATATCAAAAACATGAAAAAATTATTGTATTCACTTATTGGATTATTTGTTTTCATAGCATTTACATCAAATGTTAAAGCTCAAGTTGATGGGATATACGAAAAACATATCTCAGAAAAGAGAAAACCTATCCCATACCAGTTTGTAAGAGAAGCTGATGTAATGTGGTCAAAAGTTATTACTAGAATGGTAAATCTTACTGAAAAAAGAAACTTATCTTTATATTTCCCAACAGTAGAATTAGACGATAGAAAAAGTTTAATCCAACTAATGATGTGGGGAATTAAAAATAAAAGTTTAACTCCATTTTCTTCAGATGAATTTTCAAGTCAACTAACTTTAAATGATATTGACGAACTTTTTGGTGCTGGAATCGATACCATTTGGGACTATGATGAGGAATCAGGTGAAGAAACTGAAAGAATTTCAAAACAAAAAGCTGATTACAGCCAAATAAAAAAACTTTTAGTAAAAGAAAGATGGTTTTTTGATAAGCAGCGGTCTGTTATGGAAGCTAGAATTATAGGACTTTGTCCTATTAGAGTTTATTCAAGAGACGATGGAGATTTAGAAAGTCAAGAAGTGAGTATGAGAGATATGTTCTGGATTTACTTCCCAGAAGCACGTAATATTTTTGCAAGTCAAGTAATATATAACAACAGAAACGAATCTCAAGAAATGACTTTTGACGATTACTTTGTCAAAAGAATGTTTGAAGGATATATCTTTAAAGAATCAAATGTTTATGACAATCGTTTAATTCAAGAATACACTTCTGGTTTAGATGTTTTGTTAGAATCAGAAAGAATTAAAGGTGAAATTTTTGGACTTGAACATGATCTTTGGGAATTCTAAAAATATAGAATTAATAATAATATAATGCCTCGAAAATTTCGAGGCATTTTTTTTCATTTATATATTAAGGAATATAATAGTTGATAAAAATCATATTAATAAATTAAAAAAAACGAGTAAATTTGCAAAAAAATAAAATCAATGAAAGAAAATAAACTTTTTTCTAATTTCAATCCTACTACTGTTAAGGAATGGGAAACGAAAATTAAAGAAGACCTTAAAGGTGCAGATTATAACAAAAGGCTAATTACTAAAACAATTGATGGCATCGATATAAAACCTTATTATGTTATTGAGGAAATTGCAAATATAGAATTATCAAATACACAACCAGGAGAGTTTCCATATATAAGAGGAAATACAACAGCACTAAAGAAACACAGAATTAGACAGAATATATTTGTAAATGACTACTCTAAAGCTAACAAAAAAGCAAAAAATATTATTTCAAAGGGTATTACATCTATCGGTTTTGTATTATCCCATAAAGAAAGTGTACAAGAAATAGATTTTTTAAATCTTTTATCAGAAATTAATATATCTGAGATAGAAACAAATTTTATCTCTGGAAAGAACTCCGAGATAATTCTAAAATACTTACTTAAATATATTACGGATAACAAAATTAAAGCAGAAACTGTAAGAGGTTCACTTGATTTTGACCCATTAGGACACAAAACAATATATGGAAAATGTTACAATAAACAAAATTGCAATTTCTCAAATTCTTTAGAAATACTTTATAAATTAACAGAAAATAAACTGGAAAACTTTAGAATATTTTCGGTTAACTGTCAAAACTTTAAAAATGCAGGGTCTTCTTCTGTTCAAGAAATAGCCTATGGTTTGTCAATTGCCAATGATTATTTAGTAAACGCAAGTGAGTTAAATATTCCTATCGAAAAATTTGCAAATAAAATACAGTTTTCATTTGGGATTGGTTCCAACTATTTTATTGAAATTGCAAAAATTAGAGCTGCAAGATTACTCTGGGCAAAAATTATTGAAGCCTATCAAATAGACTCTAAATATATTGGAAAAATGTATGTTCATTCCGAAACTTGTACTTGGAATAAAACAATTTATGATTCTTATGTAAATATTCTACGAACCACAACAGAAGCAATGTCTGCCATTTTAGGAGGTACAGATTCTTTATTAGTTAAACCCTTTAATTCTTCATTTGAGAAAGAAAATGATTTCTCTGAACGAATTGCAAGAAATACTCAAATCATATTAAATGAAGAGGCTTATTTTGACAAAGTCATTGACCCTTCCGGAGGAGCATATTATATTGAAAGCCTAACAAACTCTATTGCAGAGCATTCTTGGAATTTATTTTTAGAAATTGAAAAAGAAGGAGGCTATAATATTGCTTTCGACAAAGGTATTATTAAGGAAAGAATAGAAGAAACTGCAAATAAAAGAAATATTAATATTGCTCTAAAAAAAGAAATATTATTAGGAACAAATCAATATCCTAATAGAAACGAGTCTATCAAAATATCAAAAAAGGAAACAAAATCTGTCCATCCAAAAGCACTAAGATTGTACAGGGCATCAGAAGCCTTTGAAGATTTAAGGCAAAAAACAGAAAGAGCCTCTAATGTACCAAAAGTATTTTTATTTCCGATAGGAAATATTACAATGCGAAAAGCTAGATCGGCATTTGCTGCTAATTTTTTTAGTTGTGCAGGATTTAAAATAATTGACAATACTGCTTTCAATAGTATTGAAGATGGTATAAAAATCTGTAAAGACTCAAATGCTGAAATAACAGTCATTTGCAGTTCTGATCAAGAATATATACAGTTTGCTCCTGAAATTTTTAAACATTTAAAAACTCAATCTATTATCGTAATTGCAGGTAATCCCAAAAACAGCATAGATAATCTCAAAGAAATAGGAATAGAACATTTTATAAGTATAAAATCTAACATTCTTGAAACTTTGGAAAATTTTCAAGAAAAGTTAGGCTTGTCTTAGTATTTTTTAAAATCTCATATTAAAAAAACGGAGTGTAGAAATATAATACTCCGTTTTTTTATGAATACTTATAATAAAAATTAACTTTTACCTTTATTATATTCATTATTTTTATTTTTTTGTTGGGTAGAACTATGTTTTTTTGTTGGTTGATTCTTTAAATTTGGTCTTTTCTTATAATTTCGTCTCTTCTTATTTCTACGTTTACCAGTTTTCTTTTTATCAAAACGTGTTATGCTATCTTGTCCAACTAAATCATTATATTCAGGAGTAACTTTTGCAAAAAAATCTTCATTTTTTAGAGTCTCAACTTTCTTTCCTTTTTTATTTAATTCAATAACTTCAATTGCTCTTTCAACAGAAATTGCAGTAACGTTTTCAGCACTTGTTTTACTAAATGAATACCAAATAAGTTGTTTTAAAACATCAATTTTCATAAAAAAAGCAGTTCCAGCGTCTGTTTCAAGACTTCTTCGAGAAGGAAATTTTTTAATAGCTTCGGTATAACTTTCTTTTTCAAAATTTAAGCAACATTTCAGCTTACTACACTGTCCAGCAAGTTTTTGAGGATTCATAGACAGTTGCTGTTCTCTTGCAGTATCAGTGGAAACAGAAACAAAATTAGACATCCAAGAAGAGCAACAAAGCTCTCTTCCACAAGAACCAATTCCTCCAATTCTCCCTGCCTCCTGTCTTGCACCAATTTGTCGCATCTCAATACGTATCTTAAACTCATCCGCCAAAATTCTTATTAACTCCCTAAAATCTACACGTTTATCCGCAATATAATAAAAAATAGCCTTTGTTCCATCTCCTTGAAACTCAACATCTCCTATTTTCATATTTAGATTTAACCTTTTAGAAATTTTTCGAGTTTCAAGCATTATTTTATCCTCGCGAGACGTTGCATTCTCCCACTTTTCAATATCTGTACCTTTAACTTTTCTATAAACTATTTTAAGTTTTTCGTCAAAAGGAACACCTTTGCGTTTCATTTGTTCCTTAACTAATTCTCCGGTTAAAGATACTGTCCCAATATCATGCCCTGGGGAAGCCTCAACAGCGACCATATCTCCTTCTGTGATACTTAATTTATTAACATTTTTATAGAAAGCTTTTCTAGTGTTTTTAAAACGTATTTCTACTACATCCGGAGTATTAGATGTTTCAGGATAATTCCTAAAATCATTAAAAACGTTTAACTTATTGCAACTATGGGGATTACACTTCCCACCGTCTTTTATGGATTGCGATGCACAACCTCTTAATGTATAATCTTCTGTTTTCATCTCTATTGCTGTTAAACAGCAAAGAAGGTATTTGCTCCTATCGGAATTATTTATTTAATATGTGTTAAATATTTTATTATATATTGAATAAATAAATTATATATTTTTTATTATTTTTATTCGGAACAACCAACTTTTTACTGTGGTTTTACTTTTATTAATCTTGCAGTTTTAAGTGCAAGGTCTAAAAAAACAAGTTTACTATATCCATTTCTTACTATATGATTATGTGCTTCTGTAAACTCTTTTACTATTTCTATTATATTATCTTTATGTATAAATTGATTAAATTTTTCAGAGAAATCATTCTCTTTATTTGTCAAAAATACAATTTTATTTGAATTTTCAGGATTAATATTTAAAATAAAATTTTCTCTAAGCATTTGCAGTGAATATTCTATAAAACTTTTTTGCAATTCTCTTCCACATTGAGAAATTTCATTAGTAAGTTTTATTAATTCAGTTATTTTAACTCCATATGCGGCTCTCATAAGATCAGTAAACCAAATATAATTCTCAGAATTGATATTTTGCTCAGTATTATTTACTAACTCCTCAACTTTTAAAAAATTTCCACCAGAAATTCTTACAATTTCCATTATTTTATCATCAGATAAATCGTACTTATTTTTAATACTTTCTATCATACTTTCTTTATTAAGTTTTGGTATTTTAACCATCTGAACACGTGAAAGTATAGTTGTAATAATTTTTTCTGTATCTTCTGAAACAAGTATAAATATAGTCTTTGGAGGAGGTTCTTCAATCATTTTTAAAAGTTTATTAGATGCTGAAATGTTCATTTTTTCAGGCAACCAAATAATCATAACTTTATATTCTGACTCGTATGGCTTAAAATTTAGCTTCCGAATTATCTCACCACTTTCCTGAGCAAAAATTCCTGCTTGTTGATTTTCAGTTTCTAAGTCTTCAAGCCAATTATCAAAACTATGGTATGAACTTTTCAAAATAAAATTTCTCCAAATTTCTGCAAAATTATCACTTATAGGCTTTGAAAAATTTTTAGTTTTTATAACCGGATATACAAAATGCAAATCAGGATGAATTAATTTTTGATATTTTCTACATGAAATACATTCTCCGCAAGAATCTTTTTCTCCTTTATTCTCACAAGATAAATATTGTGCATAAGCCACTGCCAAAGCAAGTTTCCCATTGCCCTCAGGTCCTGTAAAAATCCATGCATGGCTAATCCTTTTTTGCTTAATTGTGTTTAGCAAATTATCTTTTATCCTTGTATGTCCTGCTATATCCTTAAAAAACATATATCTTTGTTTTCAAATTCAAAATTATAATTTTTATTAAGTTTAGAAAAAAGAAGTTTAATTGGATATGAATATTAAAGAATATATTTTAAATCATACTGAAAAAGAAGACCCTGTTTTAACAGAACTAACACGAGAAACAAATTTAAAAGTGTTAAAGCCAAGAATGCTTACAGGTTATTATCAAGGAATATTTATTCAGCTAATTAGTAAAATGATTCAACCAAAAAACATCCTTGAAATTGGAACATACACAGGATATTCTGCAATTTGTTGGGCAAAAGGGCTGAAAAAAGACGGAATAATTGACACTATTGAAATCAAAGATGAACTAGAACCAATAATCAATAAATATTTTATAAAGTCTGGAATTGAGAAAAAAGTAAAAGTTCACTTTGGAAATGCTTTAAAAATTATTCCTGAAATAAATAAAACGTTTGATATTGTTTTTATTGACGCTGACAAAACTAATTATCTGAATTATTACAACTTAGTTTTTAATAAAGTTAAAAAAGGTGCATATATTATTGTTGATAATGTTTTATGGAACGGAAAAGTTTTAAATAATAATGATGAATTGGACGAATCTACAAGAGGCATTAAAATTTTCAATGATTTTGTTCAAAGTGATGAAAGAGTAGAAAATATCCTCCTAAATATTCGTGATGGATTAATGATTTTAAGAAAAAAATAAACAATATTTAAAAAATGAAATTTGAAAATTTAAAACTAAAGCAGCAAATATTAGAAGCAATCTCATATATGGGTTTTGAAACTGCCACTCCTATCCAACAAAAAGCTATTCCGATAATTCTACAAAACAAAGACATTATTGCCTGTGCTCAAACTGGAACAGGAAAAACAGGAGCTTTTGTTCTTCCAATTTTAAATAAACTGATTGACAAAAGAACACCAGGAACCGACACATTAATTATTGTACCTACAAGAGAATTAGCAATTCAAATCGAACAACAAATTGAAGGATTTTCATATTTTGTTTCTGCAAGTTCTATTGCTGTTTATGGAGGTGGAGATGGCAAAGATTGGGAAAAACAAAAAACTGCACTAAAAAATGGTGCAGACATAATTGTTGCAACTCCCGGCAGATTAATTTCTCTTTTAAAACTCGGATATGTTAATTGTGAAAATATAAAACACTTAATTTTAGATGAAGCAGATAGAATGCTAGACATGGGATTTGTAGATGATATTCAGGCGATTACGTCTTATTTGCCAAAAAAATACCAAACTTTAATGTTTAGTGCAACAATGCCTGGTAGTATTAAACAATTGGCAAAGAAAATACTTTTTAAACCCGAAGAAATTTCATTATATGTATCTAAACCTGCCGAAGGTATCGATCAAAAAGTATATCTTACTTTTGATAATCAGAAAGAAAGAGTTCTAACATATATAATTTCAGAAAGAAAAGAATATGACAGCATAATTATATTTAGCTCAACAAAAGCTAAAGTTTCTGAAATTATTAGAGCATTAAAAACAGCAGGAATATCTGCAAGAGGAATTTCTTCAAATCTTGAACAAAAAGAAAGAGAAGATGTTCTTAGAGGTTTTGCATCAAAAAGAATAAGAATATTGGTTGCAACAGACGTTATGAGCAGAGGAATTGATGTTAAAGAAATAAATATGGTAATTAATTTTGATGTTCCCCAAGATGCCGAAGACTATGTACATAGAGTTGGAAGAACAGCAAGAATTGATGCAAAAGGAGAGGCAATAACTTTGGTAAACCCAAAAGATATGTTTCGATTTAAAAAAATTGAAAAACTTATAGATACATCTGTTACAAAACTCTCCCCTCCCCAAGAATTTGGTAAAGGACCGGAATGGAAACCCGAGAAAGCTCACTCAAACTATAAAAAGAAAAACTTTAAATCGAGAAGAAATTTCCGAAAAAATAAAAGCCAAAAAAAAAACAATAGCAAAAAGCATAATTAACTGAACATGAGCACATTTACAGATTTAAAATTAACAAAACAATTATTTAATGCAGTTTCAGAATTGGGTTTTATATCCCCTACCCCAATTCAAAAAGAAGCCTTTTCAATTATTCGTTCTGGTAAAAATGTGGTTGGAATTTCTCAAACTGGTACAGGAAAAACATTGGCATATATGCTTCCTATTTTAAGCAATTTAAAATTCTCAAAACAAAACACTCCAAGAGTTCTTATTATTGTTCCCACAAGAGAATTAGTATTGCAACTTGTAAAACAAATTGAAACATACACTAAGTTCATGACTATTAGAACATTAGGAGTATATGGAGGAACAAATATAAACACTCAAAAAAAATATGTTGGAAAGGGTATGGACATTATAGTTGCTACACCCGGCAGATTATTCGATTTAACATTAAGCGGTGTATTAAGATTAAAAACAATAAACAAAGTCGTTATAGATGAAGTTGATGTTATGCTTGACCTTGGATTTAGATACCAACTAAAAAACATTTTTGAACTTCTTCCGAAAAAGAAACAAAACATTATGTTCTCCGCAACTATGACAGAAGAGGTTGACAATCTTATAAACGAATATTTTATTGCTCCTATAAAAATCTCAATTGCAGTAAGTGGAACTCCTCTTGAAAATATTAAGCAAGTTTGTTATAAAGTTCCCAACTTCAACACAAAAATAAATTTACTTTCATATCTTTTAATGGATAAAGATGAATATCAAAAAGTTTTAGTTTTTATGAGAGGAAAAAAAAATGCCGATACGGTTTTCAATTCACTTGAAGAAAAATACGGACATGAAATGGGAATTATTCATTCAAATAAATCTCAAAATTTTAGAACTCGTTCAATTAAGCAATTTAATGAAGGTTCAAACAGAATTTTAATTACAACAGATATAATGGCTCGTGGACTTGATTTAGAAAATATAACTCACGTAATCAATTTCAACACTCCTATTTTCCCAGAAAACTATATGCACAGAATAGGAAGAACAGGACGTGCAGAGAAAGAGGGTAACTCAATTTTGTTTTTTACTAATAAAGAAAATAAGTTGAAAGAAGCAATTGAAAAATTAATGTCTTATAAAATTCCGGAAAAAGAATTCCCGAAAGAAGTGAAAACATCTCAAGTTTTAACAGCAGAAGAAAACCCAAAAGTTAAAGGTAAAATTAATCCACTAAAAATACCTGATAAAGATTTAAAAGGTGCTGCATTTCATGAAAAGAAAGATAAAAATAAAAAAACTAACCAAGGGGGTTCATACCTAAGAAAAATGAAAAAACATAAAAGACCAAAAACAAAAGGAGATAAACATTTTAATAGAAGAAACAAAAGGAAATAAAAATAATCAATTTACTGCCACATTTTAGGCTTTCTTTGAATAAAATAAAAAATTATTCCTATAACCGGAACAAAAAAAACTATTCCTGCCCAAAGCCAATAATTCATTCCTCGTTCCTTAGCATCTTGAAATACTAATACTGCAAATAAAATTTGAGCTATAAAAGGAAAAAGTCTAATCATAATTATTAAATTTGGTATAAAAATATTGTTTTTATAAAACTTAAAGATTATAAAATAAAAAAGGCCCAATATTTATAAAATACTTAGGCTTTTTTTAGTCAATTTTGGAAAACATGTTTTAATTTTCTTTCGTTTTGGTTTATGCTGTCCCTACTCTCTCCGTTCTTTTTCCTAGCGTTGAATAACCTTGTGGTTTCAGTGCCTTTAATTTGACAATTTACTAATTACAAAAATAACAGAAGGAAGCATAATGAGTAATAAAGTATCTTTTTGACAGGTTTGGACAGCATAAAAAAAAACATTTGTTAGGTTAA